>JABMPH010000507.1 GCA_013203805.1 Bacteroidota bacterium
AATTACAGGTTACATAGTTTGAAAATCAACAAATCAACAAATCAACAAATCAACAAATCAACAAATCAACAAAACAACAAATCAAACCTGGACATGTTCGATGCATCCCCAGATAAAGATGGATAAACCTGGTAAATGCCCCATCTGTGCAATGGATCTTATACCATTAGCAACTATGCAAACTGAGGGTGATGATGTTGATCCCAATGAAATAGTTATGACCAAATCAGCAGCCAGTTTGGCTGAAATTCAAACAATGGTGGTAAGCAGTGGTGTACCAAATAAAACAATCTATTTACAGGGAAAGGTTGAACCGGACGAACGAAATATTTCAGAATTAACCGCAAGATTTGGCGGTAGAATTGAGAAACTGTTTGTGAATTTCACCGGACAGAAAGTGAAAAAAGGTGAAAAAATGGCAACCATTTATTCTCCGGGTCTTGTTACTGCACAGCGTGAATTATTGGAATCCATTTCGTTTAAAGACACCCGTCCTTCGCTTTATAACGCGGCAAGCGGTAAGTTGAAACTTTGGGACCTTAACGATAAGCAAATTGATAATATAGAAAAAAATGGTGAACCTCTTGTATACTTTGATGTACTATCCCCAGTTTCGGGAACCGTTACAATGCGCCATGTTACTATTGGAGACTATGTTAAGGAAGGTACACCCCTTTTTGAAGTAATTGATTTGAATAAACTTTGGGTAATGTTTGACGCATATGAAGTTGACTTGCCATGGATTAAGACCGGAGACAAAATTGATTTTACAGTACAGGCCTTGCCAGGTAGGAATTTCTCTTCAAAAGTAACATTTATTGATCCTTTTATAAATAATAAAACAAGGATTGCTAAAGTTAGACTTGAGACAAATAACAAGGACGGCGAGTTGAAACCAGAGATGTTTGCCAATGGGCTGCTGGAATCGAAATTTGCTGAAAACAGTCATGAAATTCTAATTCCAAAATCATCAGTATTATGGACAGGTAAACGTGCAGTGGTTTATGTAAAAGTTCCTGATCGGGAAAATCCATCTTTTTTATACAGGGAAATAACCCTTGGTCCTGAAGCTGGGTCATTCTATGTGGTTTCAGAAGGTTTGGTTGAGGGAGAAGAAATCGCCATAAATGGGGTATTTAAAATTGATGCGGCTGCACAATTGTCCGGATTACCCAGTATGATGAATCCCGACGGTGGTAAAATTTCAACTGGACATAATCATGGTGACAGCAAGATGACGGATGATGAAATGAAAAATATGGAGGTGAAACTTGAGAGTATGGAATTCACTAAAGTTAAAACACCGGCAAAATTTGAACTTCAACTTGATGAATTCATTAAGAAATATTTACAACTAAAAGATGCTTTCGTTGCTACAGATGTAAAACAGGTTGAGATATTAGCAATGCAAGCCCTGGCTTCTCTAAAGAAAGTTGACATGTCATTATTGAAAGGAGATGCACATAATCAATGGATGTTACTTCAGAAACCAGTTTTTGACAATCTAAATGAAATAATAGAAATGGCCGATATTGAAATGAAAAGAAGTCATTTCAGTGTTGTTTCAAATGGTTTAACAGAAATAATACAAACGTTTGGAAATGATAGCGAAACGCCGATGTACCTTCAGTTTTGCCCAATGGCTTTTGATGATAAGGGAGCATATTGGATTAGTGACAAAGAGGAAATTAGAAATCCATATTTTGGCGATATGATGCTGAAATGCGGATCAGTAAAAAAAGTATTTAACGAATAATAAAAATAACTATGGAAAAAGTATCAATAACAATCGAAAACCTTAAATGCAATGGGTGCGCTTCAACCATCCGTAAGGGACTATTAAAATTTAATGAAATTGAAGATGTGGATATTGATGTAGAGAGTTCTACAGTTGATATTTCATTTGAAGGTAGTCAGGAGCACATTTTGAAATACAAATCAAAACTGACTGCTCTTGGTTATCCTGAAACAGGAAGTAACAGTAACTTATCAAAAGCTATTTCATATGTTAGTTGTGCAATTGGTAAGGTAAGTAATTAATTAAAATTTATAAAAATGAAAAAAATCAATTTACTTATTCTCATGTTTATTGTATCATCTGTGATGATGATCAGCTCATGTAAAAAAAATGACTCTTCAATCGACCTGACTAAAGGTCTTACAGGAACCTATGAAGGAACTCTGGAGTTTACAGATCTAAAGACCTCCAGTCCGGCTATCTCAGACATTGCAAAACTCAATGATTACTCAATTTCAATCCATTGTTACGGAGAAAACTTCGACACTGCATTTATAATGGACCTTTATCAAAATGGTGATAGCACCATGCTATGTTTTACTGATAACGATTTCGAACATGAGTATGATCACCAAATGACAAGTGGACACCATATGATGGATAATAGTAACTGGCAGTTATGGTCCGATCACATGAATACCGACCATTCTGATGGTGATCAACATTATGGGGAGTTTTCAAAGTCGGGCCACACATTCAGTTACCGTTTTAAAATCCCGGGAACTACAACTCCAATAAGTAAAGTATTTACAGGTACACTAGTTAAATAATATCAATCACATAAAAAAAATAAAATCATGAAATTAAAAATGTTTAGTTTAATAGGTATAATCCTATTCGTATCTACTTCGGGTTTCGCCCAAAGCAAAACAGAAAAATTCAAAGTTTTTGGCAATTGTGGAATGTGTGAATCACGAATCGAAAAAGCTGCAAAAGCAGTAGAAGGAGTAACAAAAGCAGATTGGGATAAGGAAACCAAAATGATTGAAGTTACTTTTGACGAATCGAAAACCGATGTGCACAAAATTCATGAGGCAATTGCGGAAGTTGGACATGATACTAAATTGCACAAGGCTAAAGACGAAACTTATGACAATCTTCCGGGATGTTGTAAATATGATAGACCATCTAACGAAGAAAACAAATCTGGTCATAAACATTAGTAACTAAAGAGGTTGTTTATATAGAATATATAAAAGTTGCTTCTGTGGATTATGAAATCCCCAAACGATGAAACTTTTTTAATAAAATATTTGAGCAACCTCTTTTTATCATACTGCCATGAACAATGATAATCAGCCGAATGATAATCATTATGGTTAATTAAAATAGAAAATAGTTATGGAAGTAATTTTAAAATCAATATTAACCTGTCCAAATTGTGGCTATCAAAAAGAGGAAACTATGCCTATAGATTCATGCCAGTTTTTTTACGAATGTGAAAATTGCAATACAGTTCTAAAACCAAAACAAGGTGATTGCTGTGTGTATTGTTCATATGGTTCGGCAAAATGCCCTTCAATACAAAAAAGCGAAAATTGTTGCTAAGTTGTTTAACCCGGATTCTAAGATGTTGGGAAAATAAAACCAAATAGCTAACTTTGGTGCGCAGCTGTCAAGCCTATGCATATAATGGTGATGTTTATCTCACCACAACTAAGGTATAATTTTTTTAAGACCTGGAATTTAACTTTCAAATATGACTATCCATTTTATAAAAATATGAATGGAAGACAAACAACAAATAATTATGTATTTTCATTGAGGTTATTAAAAAGCATTGACTTTAATTCTCATCAGTAGTAATTAATTGAAATAACTATTCACTTATTGTTATAAACATAGATTAATTTTGATTGTTGAGTTATTAGCACATTTGTATATCTTTACCCGCAAAATAAAATCATTATTAATCGTAAAAAATTTAAAGATGAAATCTATACTAGCACTTCTATCAATTACTTTATTAATTGGTCTATCATCATGTGATGAGCCTACAAAGCAAGCTACCACAAAAAATAAATCTGACTTCACCAATAGTGGTTTAATAAAGGAAGTTATCCAAACATCCAACTATACCTATTGTTTTGTTGCCGATGATCAATCTGAGTATTGGGTTGCCATTGCAAAAATGGAAGTTACTGCAGGACAAACATTATATTTTAACCAGGGTTTACAAATGAAAGATTTTCATAGTAAAGAACTTGATCGTACTTTTCCATCAGTATTTTTTGTTCAAAAGGCAAGTACAGAACCAACTGATGCAAGTATTATTCCGCAAATGACACAGCAACCTGTAAAACCCAAAATTGAAAAAAATGAGCTTACAGTTGAAAAAGCTGAAGGTGGAATTACAATTGCCGAGTTATACGCAAATAAGGCAAAATATGCTAATCAAAAAGTAAAAATCAGAGGTAAAGTAACCAAGTTTAATACTGCAATTATGAGCAAAAACTGGGCTCATATCCAGGATGGAACCGATTATGATGGCAACTTTGATTTAACAGTTACTACGGTTGACGAAGTTAATATTGATGCCGTTGTTACTTTTGAAGGAATTATTGCCATTGATAAAGATTTTGGATCGGGTTACTCCTACTCCATTATTATGGAAGAAGCAATTATTGTTAAGTAATTTCTAAAACTTCTTAAGTATAGCTTTAACCGACTGAAGGTAGGATCTACCAAAAAGGTTAACATGTACCAACAGTGGATAAAGATTACAGTATTGTAGTCTTTCTTCCCAGCCCTGTTGTAATGGATAATGATCGTTATAGCTGATATAAAACTGGTTGTCGAATCCTCCAAATAATTGTGACATGCCTAAGTCCATTTCACGATGCCCATAATAAACAGCAGGATCAATTATAACAGGTTGGCCATTTTCATTTACCATAAAGTTTCCGCTCCATAAGTCACCGTGTAATAAAGCTGGTGGTTCAATGGGGAATATATTATCAAGATGCTTATAGAATCGTTCAAAGGCGGCAACAGTGATTTTTCCAATTTCTCCTTTATCGCGAGCAAGCTTAATTTGGTATTCCAATCTCTCTTCTCTAAAAAAATCACTCCAAGTACAATGTTGTGTGTTTATTTGATGAAGTGAGCCAATATAATTATCGTAATTAAGACCAAATTTGTCTGATGTATGCCTGTGTAAATTTGATAATTGTTTACCAAAATCACCCCAAAATGAGGGCATAATTATTCCCGGTTTTATATAGTTCAATATAAGAAAAGCTATATTATCAATTTCACCAGTTCCAATTATCTCAGGAACATTTATTTCTTTTGATGCTCCAAGTGTTTTGATTCCTATGGCTTCTTTTTCAAACATTTGAGGAAAACTGGATGCTGAATTTTTTTTAATGAAAAATAAACCTTCGCTGGTACTTATCTTGTAGGTTTCATTTATTGAGCCTCCACCAATAGGTACATAACTATCTACTATAGTTTTCCTTCCCAAATATTCAGTAAGCTTTATTTCAACTTCATTTTTCCAGCTCATAGTTAGTGACTTTGGCGTGAAATTACGAAAATTAGAAATAGGTAGTTTGAAACCTTATCTACCTATTAATAAAACCAACTATTAACTTTTCTGCATCCTTAATATCTTCAATTATAGCTTTAGCGGAAATAGTTGCACCGCTTACAGCCTGAATATCTGTTCCGTAATTAAGAGATTGATCGCCTTTGAATCCAATAAATTGTTTTAACCAGCCTCGACTCATTACCTGATGTCCTTGAGTAGCCTGATAATTAAATATTTTAACACTTACAACTTTTCCTGCTCCATCAGTGATAAAGAAATAATCAAAATACTCAAATTCGTTGTTCTGCGCCATTGGGTTTGCATTACAACCCCCCTCTCTACAACTATTCAGTCTGCTAACATATACATAACCTAAAATTGTGATATCTGTCTCAATTCGATATAACAATGTAGGATAAGCCACATATTCCTCGTCAACAGAAATTAATTCAAACGAAAAATCTCCTAACCGTTTCTTAATTGTTTTGGCAATTTTATCTGAAGGCAGCTTTAACTCGCCACTGGATTTTAGTCCGATAATTACAAACCAAGAAACGGTAAGCAAAAATATGAATATGGTTTTTTTAATCATTATAAAATTCTAGAACCACACAGCTATGCCTGCATTAAATACTTTGTTGTAATTATTATCTTGCTTTGCCTTAAGAAATTGGAGGTCGGCTTTTATTGCAACTGATGACAGAGGTTTCCAGCCAATACCGGTGGTTATAACTTGTTTAGTGTAATCGGGATTCTTTGTCAGCCCTTCCACAACAGTATTTTGAGTGTCGTATGCTGAATATCTTACAAATACCGTAAGATCACTTTTGATTTTTGGTAATTCCTGAAATACATTGTACCCGATTTCAGCATAATAACCATACATGGTACTACCAACATTATTTGGTATGCCTCCCGATTGTGTGAAGTAATTATATTGCAAAGTATTTGATAATCTGGTGTAATAAGTTTGTACTCTAAACTGAACACCTCTTTTTTGATAACGTGCATCAAGTCCAAACATAGTCATATTTACTATTGACGAATCTGCTTCTGCCAAAGCAACGTTATCATCTCTTCCGATGTTTTTAAATAACGATGATTGCGTTTTACCAATATAAGCCGATAGGCCTAAATTAAGGCCAAGGATACCGAAATATTCTAATCTACTTGCTGAAACAGGAGTTCTCATATATGATTCTGCTCCTTTTTGACGGCCACTTCTCATACCATTGCTTCCTGAAAGTTGTGCATTTCCATTATAACTACTAAATCCATTCATTATATATGACTGGTACTTTATGGATAATTCGGGAATTGTACCAGTTATTCCAATGCCTATTTCACGCCAAGTTGTTGGAGCAATATATTTATCAATTAATGGACGTTCAACTCCATTAAATGTGGTTGGTGCATGATATTCATTTATTATGCCCATGGGAACTAGCATTAAACCGCCCCTAATATTGAAGCCTGTATTGAAACTGTAATTCAAAAATGCTTGTTCAACATATACTTCTTTAACATGCTCAACTTCAATTTCTGATACAAAATTTAGCCTATCGTTAAATCTATATCCAAAAAGTAGCACTAATCGATGAACATCAAGTGTTCCATTTTGTATACTATTACCTCCAACTGGCTGATTATAATCTATTTGACCATAACCCCCAAAGGTTAAGTTTTTGCTACTTGCCAATAGTTTTGATGCTCCATTGGTTTCAATATTGCTATTTTGTGAGAATAAGCTAATACTGCATATTAATAGTATAATTAGAGGTGTATTGTGTTTTATTACTTTCATTTCAATGAGATTTAATTTTGAAACAAAAGTAATTGGCTACTTCGTTGGCATCAATACCACATTATGGGTATTATCCCTTAAGTATAAAAATGTGAGATGAATGAAGATGAAATAGTGAGCTATTATGTCCTATTTCTATAACTGATTATCAGATGCATACCATTCGGCAAAAGAAGTAACAGTTTCTCTTAATAATAGATATTTCAATTCAACATGAGCGGGTAGTTTTTCTGCAATTCTATTTGCAAAATCGGCAATCATTAGCTCACTTGTGGGCTGATACTCAAGTAGTATAATTTTTTCAAAATTAGCGCTTAAGCTATCGATCAATTCTTGCGGCATCTTGCTATTTAGCACAAGTGAATGATCAAATATATCAACCACAGTGGATCGTACAATTTGTTTCAAATCACCAAAGTCCATAACCATGCCCAGCTTTGGATTGTTAATATCATCCATTGGTTTGCCTAAAATAGTGACATTAAGTTCATATGAATGTCCGTGAATATTCTTGCATGGTCCGTCATACCCCAGTAGAGCATGAGCCATTTCAAACTTAAACTCTTTTGTTATTCGAATATTTGGCTGGTTCATCAGTTTGTGGTTTTAATAAATGTAGTTCTAGTAGTTGTAAGAGTTGAAACATCAGTTATCAATAGTATATAAATCCCATTTTGAAGATTTGAAATATCAATTTCTGAGACAGTATTTGGCAGTATTCCTTCAGAAACAGGATAACCAAGTATAGAGAAAATATTATAATTAGCGGTATTTGATTTATTGATAGAAACCTTTAGTACCTCTGATGATGGATTAGGAAACACAACAACATTTAAAGAGGTGGCGAAATTTATATTACTGGGATCGCCCCATATTGCATCAACATATTCAGGATGGTCAATAAATGGATTTCTATTGTTTTGATATTGATAATAAATTACATCGTTTCTATTCTTTTCAAAATCATCCGGCGGATCCAATGAATTCCAAAGTATAAGCTGTGATAGTTTACCATGCTGTGGATTTGGAGAAGTATTTACAGCATCAACAACTATAAGATCTGGTACTCCATCTCCTCCATCATAACGTGTAGCCATATAAAATATCATGCGTGCAACATCGCCCTTAACAGCGTCTCGGGGTTCAAATGAATCTCCATCCTTAAAACAACCCGGTGCTTCAGCAACCGGACTTCCTCCAATATCAAAGTCAAGATTTCCCCTGGCGCCGTTCACAGAAACATCTGTGGGTCGAATATGATGCGCATCAGTACCAGCTGGTGGATTGTTCCCAAAATCACCATGCGATTTAGCCCAAACATGCTCTCGGTTCCATTCGTTTGGATCACCTCCAAATGTATTTTTATCTTGTGAACGACCGCTATAAAGTAAAATTACATTATTACTATTATTAGGATCTTCATCTGTGTTTTTCAAGATAAAATCTCTCAAATCATTGTATGAAAACTCTTCATGATTATCAATAATATTATGTAGTGCTTGCCTCAATTGTTCGCCTGTCAGCCCTTGAGCATTATCATAATATCCTGAAGGGATCTGCGCAAATAGAGGATTATACGTAAACCCAGTTAAGGTAAGAAGTATGATTATAAATTGATTCTTAAACATTTTGTTTTTCGTTACAAATAAAAAAAAGAAAAGTAAACTGCTGCAAATAACATAACCAAGCCCCCGAGGGTATAAAGTAATGAGGCAAATGCAAGGGTTAACTTGCCGGGTTTCATAGTTATTCCTACTATGGATATTACTATTGTTGCAGCAAACAATATAATCAAGGTGTCACGTTCGTCAATTAATATAAAATAATACATCAAGCCAACCAAAAAAGAATTAATACCTTGGGCAAAAGAGGCCATAGCAACATAGCCAACACTATCGATTGAATATGTTCTTTCTCCTTTACGGATATTGAAAACTTCCATTAGCATTCTAATCCCAATTAGTACAAAGCCAATAAAAACAATAATCCCTTTAAAACCTTCCATTAGGTACATAAATGTACTACCTAGTTTCAATCCCAACCAATATGTTGATAATTGAGTTGCTGACAATATCAGAATTAATAAAATTGTTTTTGCTGGTTTACCTCCCACATTAATTCCGATGGCAACCGGAAGAACCTGAAATGAAAGGAAGATAAGTATCAGAAATACAATTGTACTAAGCATTGGTATGGTTATTAGTCTGCAAAAATAGAAATAACTGCTATACTTTAATTGAATGTATTATATAAGGCCAACAATTTTTTCCAGCCACTGAGCATCAATGTCATCAAAACTATTTAATTCGCTGCTATCAACATCCATTACCCCAATTATCTCATTCTCAGAATTTATTATTGGTATTACTATTTCCGAAGCTGACCTTGAGTCACATGCTATATGATCTGGGAAATCGCATACATTTGGTACAACCAGAGTTTTTTTTTGATTAATGGCCGCCCAACATACTCCTTTATCTTTTGCAAGATTAATGCACGCCAATGATCCCTGATAGGGTCCAACCTGTAACTTTCCATCTTGCAGCAAATAGTACCCTGTCCAGAAAAAATATTCCATTTTATGATGCAATACAGCATTAATTGTAGCCATATTCGACAATGTATTATTACTGCTCTTATTGATCAGCTCGCTTATTTGAGTATAGAGGCGTTGGTATCTTTTTTGTTTTTTATCGGGATTCATAGAAGTAATGTTATATGCTATAAGCTATCCAAAGTTTAGAACTATGGATAACTTATTTAGAGTAACCTTTAATTATTAAACCCTTTCTAACTCAACTGTAAAATGGCGAAGTATCGGAGCTTCTTTTGTAATTCGGAATCCTTTTTTTATTTGATCCCTACGTTCAAAAACGTTTATCAGCGCTGCTGCTACATATTTCATATGATCGTTAGTATATGTCCTACGCGGAATTGCCAATCGCATTAATTCCAAATCAGGATATCTGTTTAAACCTGTTTCAGGATCTCTATCGGCCATGATGCTTCCAATTTCAACACCTCTTACTCCACCTTCAATAAACAATTCAACAGCAAGTGTTTGAGCGATATATTCTTCCTTTGGGATATGTGGCAAAAACCTTTTTGCATCAACAAAAATAGCATGGCCACCAAAAGGATATTGCACAGGAATGCCATGATCTTTTAGCATATGACCTAACATAGCAACTTGATTTATTCGGGTTTCAAGATAATCGAATTCGGTACCCTCATATAACCCTTGGGCGAGAGCGTTCATATCGCGACCCGACATACCACCATATGTTAAGTATCCTTCAAACAAAATATTATAAACGCTAGCTTTATCAAATATATCTTTGTGTTTAAAACCAATAAAACCACCCATGTTTACAATGGCATCTTTTTTACTACTCATGGTCATCCCATCGGCGTAAGAAAACATTTCTTTAACAATATCACGTATACTTACATCCAAGTAATTTTCTTCGCGCAACTTAATAAAGTATGCATTCTCGGCAAATCTGGCAGAATCATAATACACTGGTACATCATACTTATGAGCTAGTGCTGATACATCCCTCATATTCTTCATCGATACTGGCTGTCCGCCAGAAGAATTGCAGGTAACTGTGACAATTATCAAAGGAATTTTTTCCTTTGGATTATCCATTAGTACCTTCTCTAATTTATTTAGGTCAATGTTGCCCTTAAAGGGATGGTCGAGAACAGTGTCAAATGCTTCATCAATAGTGCAATCAACTGCATGGGATTTTCTAAATTCAATATGAGCTTTTGTGGTGTCGAAATGTGAATTGCCAGGAACAATATCCCCTTCCTTAATTAAAGTAGAAAAGAGTACATTTTCAGCAGCTCTGCCCTGATGTGTAGGCAAAAAATAATCAAATCCTGTTATGTCTTTAATGGCATTCTTTAACTTGTAGTAGGAAGATGCACCTGCATAACTTTCGTCGCCCAGCATCATTTCCGACCATTGTTTGTCGCTCATTGCTCCAGTTCCTGAGTCGGTTAATAAATCAACATAAACCTGATTACTTTTTAAGTTAAACAAGTTAAAATTAGCATCTTTTATCCATCCTTCTCGTTCGGGACGATTACTTCGGTGGATTGGTTCCACCATCTTTATTCTATAGGATTCTGCGTTTGGTAATTTCATATGATCTAATATTATATCGAACGATCCAATAATTAAAAACAACTTCAGTTGATTTGAAATATCAGATGTTTCATTTCATTAATTTTTTATTTAAAGGGCTAAATATTGGTTAATTATTGCCAAGAAATCGATGGCAAATAAATGAAATGTTAAAAAGAATCTCTTTTTTTAATATTCTTAAATAACTTAATATTAATTTTACGTATGAAAAATGTCATCATAATATATATTGATGATGCAAAACTAATAAATTTTATAAACCCATCAAAGAAGCTTAACTAAATGGGAAGTGGGAGATAATATTATGATTGGAAATTATTGTTAGGCAAGTGAAAGCTCACCAATTTTTTCGGATAGTTTATATGGACTTTCATACTTTTTAAGTCTCACTTTTACTCCATTTTCCATACAAATAGGACAGTCGCTCATTTTAACAGGATATATATAATCGCACTCGTGGCAATGGTAATATCTAATTTGTGAAGATTTATTTTTCTTACCATAGAGAT
This sequence comes from Bacteroidota bacterium, assembly GCA_013203805.1. Classification (GTDB taxonomy): domain Bacteria; phylum Bacteroidota; class Bacteroidia; order Bacteroidales; family F082. Next base: position 11,800 of record JABMPH010000507.1, read on the forward strand.
ATACTAATCCCACAATAGGCGTAAAAAAAAGGCTTATGAAAAAAATCTTTAAGCCCTCCGTTTGTTTTTCAATACCCATAACAGTAAGTATAAATGTTATGAGTAAATACACAGCTATTAATATTATTAACATGGCTAAAGTTATTCAATGTTGATAAATAACAGCAACTTGAGTGCCACGCATACTATATTTTTGATCATGTGCGTTTTATGATGGGAAGAGAAGAGTTAATGTATATTTTTTCCCGAAAATGGATACCCTTTGCGACTTAAATTACGAATTTGTATGATTTATATTTGGTCCCTGGGAATCATCAAGGTTCATTTTTATTCTGGATGCAACCATATCGATAGCAACTTTGTTTTTACCCCCTTGAGGAATAATTACGTCAGCATATAGTTTTGTTGGTTCAATAAATTGTTGATGCATTGGCTTAACAAATTTTTCGTAATGAATAAGTGCATCGTTATAATTTCGACCCCTCTCCTGAACATCACGTCTTATGATTCGCATAAGTCGATCATCGCTGTCAGTTGCAACAAAAAGTTTAATATTGAGAAGTTCACGTAATTTCTTGTTTGTAAGAATTAAAATTCCTTCAACAATCACAACCCTTTTTGGTTCAATTGGTATTGAATCCTTGGATCTGGCACAAGTTACATAGGAATATATTGGTTGGTTGATTGTTTGTCCCGACTTTAATTTATTAATATCTTCAATCAATAAATCAAACTCTATTGAATTTGGATGGTCAAAATTAATCTTCAGTTTTTCTTCCTGACTCAAATGACCATTATCAAAATAATACGCATCCTGAGGAAGCAAAGCAACTGAGTTTTCAGGCAATGATTGAATTATTTTATTTACAACAGTTGTTTTTCCCGAACCACTGCCACCGGCTATCCCAATAATTAACATAGTTTTTTGGGGATCAAAGATAAAGAAAAAATGATATTACCAGAAGGAACACGAACCAAGAATCAGGATTAAATTACTCCTAGATCTTGGCTCTTGCGTCTTGTATCTTTACATTAAAAAACTCATCATTACACCAGCAGCAACTGCTGATCCAATAACACCAGAAACATTTGGTGCCATCGCATGCATTAGTAAATGATTTGTGGAATCGTATTTCAACCCTTCTGTTTGTACCACTCTAGCACTGTCGGGAACAGCTGAAACACCGGCAGCACCGATTAATGGATTAATTTTATTTCCTTCGCTAAGGAACAGGTTCATAATCTTTGCAAAAATAACCCCACCCGCAGTAGCAACAATAAATGATAAAGCCCCAAGTACAAATATCAAAATCGACTCTTGTGTTAAAAACACATCGGCTTGTGTTGATGCCCCCACCGTTAGTCCAAGGAGTATTGTAACGATATCAATTAATGAATTACGTGCTGTATCAGCCAGACGCTTAGTTACACCACTTTCCTTTAATAGGTTTCCAAAAAACAACATCCCTAACAATGGAAGTGCTCCAGGTGAAATAAATGTAGTTAAGATAAGTGCAACGATTGGGAAAAATATTTTTTCCTGACGACTAACTGATCTAGGAGGTTTCATCCTTATAACTCTCTCTTTATTACCTGTTAATAATCGCATAATTGGCGGTTGAATAACAGGAACAAGAGCCATATATGAATAAGCAGCAATTGCGATTGGTCCGATAAGGTTACTTGTTTGTACTCCATTAATAATATTGCCATTTGCAAGTTTTGATGAAAGGAATATAGCGGTAGGGCCATCAGCACCACCAATAATTCCAATGGCACCTGCTTCTTGCATATTAAACCCTAAATAAATTGCTCCAATAAACGTGAGAAAAATACCAACTTGAGCCGCAGCACCAAGTAACATTAATCTTGGATTTGATATGAGTGAAGAGAAATCTGTCATTGCCCCAATACCAAGAAATATAAGAGGGGGATAAATACCTTTTACAACACCATAATACAAATAGTTTAACACGCTACCTTCCTGGTATATACCTACCTGAAGGTTAACGCCACCATCTTGAAAAAATGGAATATTACCAAGTATAACACCAACACCAATGGGTATTAATAGTAATGGTTCATACTCGTATTTGATTGCCAGATAAATGAAAATCAAACCAACTATAATCATAATTATATGTCCGGGAGTGGCATTGCGGAAACCGGTAAAACTTAAAAATTTAGCAATGCCATCAAAAACACTTGAAGATGTATTAGAATCAACATGTTCAATAGTAGTATTTAAATTACTTACTCCATCAGCATAACCAATGTTTTGAAATAGAAGCAAGTTTAAAACAGCCAATATGGCAACAATTCCAAAAACTGTAATAGCTTTCCTTTGCAGATTCATATCGATGCCGTTTAGTTGATTTCCAATTCAATTAGTAGTTCATCCTGAAGAACCGAATCTCCCGGTGCAACATTAATGGATTTAATAATTCCAGCTTTTTCCGATAGCAATTTATTTTCCATTTTCATTGCTTCATATATAAGTAAGGGATCATCTTTCTTAACCTCGTCACCCACTTTTACCATTATTTGCATAATATTTCCAGGCAATGGGGCAACAATTTTAAATCCGGTACTTTCCGTTTTTTTAATTATGTGTGATCCTACAGGATTCTTCATGCTCGACCTGACTAATCTGGGAGTTTTTGAAGTTTGTTCCTGTTTTTTAAGTTCAACGTTGTAACAGGTCCCATTTACTTCAATTCTTGCCTTACCGTCCTCGAATTTTTTTAATTCTACTTCGTAATTATTTCCACTTATGGTGAATTTAAACCGTTTCATTATCTTATTAATTTTTTAATTACCGTTGAAAATATCGCATCCCGTAAATTTTTGAATTCCACGGTGAGTATGTTTTAGATACTCTTTTTATTGTAATAATATCGCTTTCGTTATCATGCAAATCACGGCTCAAAAAAATAGCCATCGCTATTGCAGCAGAAACTTCTCCACTAACTGTTACATCTTCATCTCTCAGTTTAAGTGCTTTGTTTTCTTTTTTTAGTTTATTCTTTTTCTGCCAAAGCAAACCTTTAGCCAAAAAAGTAAAAACGTAATATAGTAGCACCAGTGCCAGGAAAACAATAGAGTATCCTATTATGGCAATCTGAACACCCTGAGTTATAATTGAATGTATTATAAATAAATATTCCATTTTATTCTATTTATAGAGGTATGTTAGAGTGTTTCTTTGGTGGATTTGTGTCCTTTTTTGATGCCAGTGTTTGAAGCGCTCTTATTATTCTAAATCGAGTATTCCGTGGTTCAATAACATCATCAATATACCCGTAACTTGCAGCATCATATGGATTTGCAAACATCTCACGATATTCATCCTCCTTCTGTTTTACATATGCAGCTTGTTGTACCGGATCTTCAATTTTTGCAATTTCTTTACCTTCCATTACTTCAACGGCACCCTGAGGTCCCATCACAGCAATTTCAGCCGATGGCCATGCATAATTCATATCACTGCGTAATTGCTTTGAACCCATAACATCATGAGCACCACCGTAAGATTTACGAAGTGTAATTGTAATTTTTGGAACAGTAGCTTCACCATAAGCAAAAAGTAATTTTGCTCCATGAATGATAATTCCACCTGTTTCTTGAGCGCTTCCAGGTAAAAACCCAGGAACATCTACAAGAGTAATTATTGGAATATTGAATGCATCACAAAATCTCACAAAACGAGCTGCTTTTCTGGAAGCATTTATATCTAAGACTCCTGCTAAATAATTTGGTTGGTTAGCCACTATTCCAGCCGGTCTGCCATTAAATTTCGAAAATCCTGTGATAATATTTTTAGCATAATGCCGCTGGACCTCTAAAAATTCAGAATAATCAACTATTGAATAAATAACATCCTTTACATCATAAGGTTGATTAGGATTGCTAGGAATAATTTCATTTAATAATTCTTCCTTACGATCAATTGGATCGGAACATTCGGTAATTATTGGATCTTCAAGGTTGTTTTGGGGTACATATGATAACAGTTTTCTTATCAACATCATCCCTTCCTCTTCATCATCGGCAATAAAATGTGCAACTCCCGATTTTTTACCATGCACATCGGGGCCACCCAAATCCTCAATTGAGATATCTTCTCCTGTAACTTTTTTAGCAACTTTAGGCCCGGTTACAAACATGTAACTATTTTCTTTACTCATCATAACAAAATCTGTTAATGCTGGTGAGTAAACTGCACCACCCGCACAGGGACCAAATATTGCTGATATTTGTGGGATTACACCCGATGCCATAATGTTACGTTGAAATATTTCAGCATAACCAGCTAAACTTTTAACACCTTCCTGAATACGGGCTCCACCGCTATCATTTATGCCAATTACAGGAGCACCAACCTTCATGGCTTGATCCATTATTTTACAAATCTTCTGCGCATATGTTTGCGATAGAGAACCACCAAAAATTGTAAAATCCTGAGAAAAAACATAAACTACTCTTCCATCGATGGTGCCATGGCCGGTAATCACCCCGTCGGTTAAAAACTTTTGTTTCTCTAAACCAAACGCATTTGTTTGATGAGTTACAAACATGTCGAACTCTTCAAAACTACCCTCATCAAGCAAGAAATCTATTCTTTCCCTAGCCGTTAGTTTCCCTTTGTTATGTTGTGATTCGATCCTTTTTACTCCACCACCTAACTTTGCTTCTTCCCTTTTTGAAAGTAGGTTTTGAATATTGTCTTCGATTGTCATGGATGTATATATTTTGTATTAATTCATATATAATACCAAGCTCATTACTCTGTATAATCAGAAAATGGCCTGATTTAAACTATAAACTCTTTTTTATTATTTATTGATGAATTAGTTAATTGATAACTAACTAGAATCATCAGCTGGTCATACTGAAATTCTTGGTTAAACTACTTATTTTTATTTTCACAAAGTTCAGTAAGTACACCAAATGTAGATTTAGGATGTAGAAAAGCAATATCCAAACCTTCAGCGCCTTTTCGTGGTTTACTATCAATTAGTCTAACTCCTTTTTCTTTAACTTCTGCCAGATTACTTTCAATATTATTTACAGCAAAAGCCAAATGATGAACCCCAGGGCCTTTCTTTTCAATAAATTTACCTATTGGTCCTTCCGGATCGGTACTTTCTAATAATTCGATTTTGGTTTGGCCAATCCTTAAAAATGCTGTTTTTACTTTTTGGTCAGGAACTTCCTCTATTGCATAACAAGTGAGTCCCAATATGTTCTCATAATATGCAATCGCTTCATCTAAGTTGTTAACTGCGATTCCAATATGCTCTATATGTGATAGTTCCATAATAAACTATTGATTGTGAAATTTTTCACAAAATTAGATATTTTTTATTGGTATAAAATGATATTTGTCATAATAATTTTGAAATTCAGAATGAGACCAAATAAGATAATTAAGTTGATGCGTATATGTTTGTAGTACTGAACCTTACCGTATTGTTTTTAAATTAAACTGTTATTAGTATATCGATATACTGATTTCTATCAAATCTAATTTGCAAGGCATCTATTTTAATTTATCCAAACTCCAATCACTGCATGTGTTTAATATAAATTGATTATTTACATTTTATTTTGATATAAACCGGTAAATGAATAATATTGTAGAATATTTAACTGCACTAATCAAGAATATGTTTCCAATAAAAAAAATTACTCAATACATGAAACATTTAGTAGTTCTTGCTACTTTAATATTAAATATATCTATTATTTACGGACAAAGTTTTACCGATATCCAAGCTGGACTTACAGGAGTAAGTGAAAGTGCCAGTAATTGGATTGACTATAACCAAGATGGGGCTATCGATATTTTTGTTACTGGCGATTTTTATAATAAGGGAGGACATGGAATAAGTACTAAGCTATATAAAAATTTAAGGAGAGATAGATTTACACAAGTTTTTTAGCCTGCGGTTAATGTTTACAGGGGTGATTTCGATTGGGCAGATTATAACAATGATGGTGTTGAAGATTTATTTATTATTGGTGAAACCGGTGATGGAAAATTAGTGGCGTACCTATATAGTAATAATAGAACATCTAATTTTAGTAGAATACCTTTAAATATACCCGGCTATCGCGATGGATCGGTTGAATGGGGTGATTACGATCGTGATGGAGATGTTGACCTACTTATTACCGGCTATACAAAAAACGGACCCACAAGTAGTATCTATCGCAACGATAGAAATAATAAATTTGTTGATATCAAAGCTGAGTTTCCCGGGGTTGATTATGGTATTGGCAGGTGGAATGATTATGATAATGATGGCGATTTAGATGTTATTATCAGCGGAAACGAAAGCTCAGGCAGAGTGATAACTCAACTTTTTAGAAATGATAATGGATACTTTAATTTTGTTGATATTGGGTTTACTAATTTGAAATTAAGTGATATTGCATGGGGTGATTATGATAATGATGGCGACTTAGATTTTGCAATAACAGGAGAAACACAAGGGGGCAAATTTGAAAGCAAATTATATAAAAATGAAAAAGATGGTCTGTTTTCACAAACATTTCCTGATTTTATTCCGGTAAGGTCAGGCTCAGTAGATTGGGGAGATATGGATCATGATGGTGATATTGACCTGTTATTAACAGGCGAAAGTGCTGTTGGCCCGGTTTCAAAAGTTTATCGTAATGATAGAAATGATATGTTCACGGATATTCAGGCAGAAATAATAGGGTTATATATGAGCGATGGGCACTGGGGTGATTATGATAATGATGGGGATTTAGATGTTGTTATATCAGGGATGTCCAATAACTATGAATTTATTTCACGAGTTTATAGAAACGACCCAATAAGAAAAGATACAGTTTATAATACAAAATCAGAGAATATCTGGAATAACTCGGTTGTTGTTTATCCCATGGAAAAGAAAACATATTTCTATGTTTTTGCTTCTTGTTATTGTGATATAGATGGAGAAGGAGAAAATAGTTACCATGCATTTTTTAGCCCAATAGTAAAGCAAACTATACCATATACATTACAAAACAAATATAATCGATTGGTAAAAGAACAATTTCCTAATTGGTATGATTTTGATCAGGCAACCATTATTGAAAACGGGTTTAGAACCATAGAACAAGCAAACGAATCAAAGAGAATTGCCATACGAGAATATCAATCGAAGAACTTTAAGGTACATGACTTGAAATGGTAGATTTCTTACTATTATTCTAATTCCTCTCACCTATTCTCATACTCAGGGTATTGTTTTCGGGCTGCTGTCATTCAGTATTATCAAAATTGTTTAAGGTAAATTCACCGAGCTTTCGCCTACGATTATAATTATCGACATACTTGCATTTCCAATGCTTGCAGTAGAATACGGCTTGATATAAAATTTTGAGTAAGACGGTTATCAAAAAACAAATAGTTATACTAAAAGTACTTTGTATCTCAAAGTCTAGCTACTAAGTAGTTTCTCAAATACACTCAGGTGATCTGTAAATTTTCTAATCCCCTGCCGGGTGATTTTATAACTGGTTTTGGGACGGTTACTGACAAACTCCTTTTTAGTCTTGATCATATTATGCTTCTGCAATGCACTTAAATGATTGGAAATATTTCCATCAGTTGCTCCCAGAGTATTTCTTATGGTTGTAAAATCAACCCAATTACTTCTCAGAAGTATTGACATAATCCCCACTCTTACACGGCTATCAAAAGATTTATTTAGGCTTGATAATATCTCTTTCATAGTTATAGAGTTCTTTGAAATACAAAGTTACATATAATTTTAAACAAATAGGCCTGATCATCTATTTTTCCAATCTCCACTAATTTTAATGAGGTTAATCAACGCATCAATTGACTGTTCTTGTTTAATATTTTTCTGAATAAGTTTTCTGCCCTTATATAAATCTACATTTCCATTACCAGTTCCAACCATGCCATAATCTGCATCAGCCATCTCTCCCGGCCCATTTACCGAGCATCCCATAACTGCTATTTTCAAACCGCGGATATGAGATGTATGCTTTTTCACTTCTTGTAGTAGATTTACAAGAACAATAGATGATCTTCCACATGTTGGACAAGCAATAAATTCAGTTTTACTGATTCTTAAGCCTAGTACTTGTAATATTTCCAACGAAAGTTTAGCATTTTGGTCATGTGTAGTAATATCATTATTCTCAAACCAGATTCCATCTGGTTTGTTTTGGAGCATTAAAATTGTTGCATCAACGGTTGCACGAATAATTAGCTCTTCGATAGATAAATTAGGGTATACCAATTTACAAATTTCATATCCTTTTTTACCACTATCTACATTTATTGATTCATTATGATTTGAATAATCAGCTAATTCTGACTTGCCTGACGTCAACACTAACGGGGGCTTTCTAGAAAAATATTTTGTTGCGATTCTGATTGATTCATGAGGAATTCCATTTGCAATATTCCATCTTTTGCCATAGAAATCTATTAACATTTTTGCGACCGGTATTTCGGCAACTGGATCTTCAGAAAGTGATACACGAATTGTATCACCAATTCCATGTGCTAATAAATATCCAATCCCTGCCGCTGACTTAACTCGTCCTTCATCTTCACTTCCAGCCTCAGTAACTCCTAGGTGTATCGGGTAATTCAATCCTTCACCAATAAGTTTTTTTACAAGTAATTTGTTAGCATCTATAATCATTACAACATTACTTGCTTTTACAGATAGAATGAGTTTATTGAAGTTGTGATTCTTACAAATCCTTACAAATTCCATCAACGACTCAACCATTCCAAGTGCAGAATTGCCAAATTTGTACAAAATCGTTTCTGATAATGATCCGTGATTAACACCAATGCGAATTGCTGTATTGTGCTTTTTGCAAACACTTAAAAGTGGAATCAGCTTTTCGGATATTGATGACTGGGAATCAATATAATTTCCCGGATTAATGCGCACTTTATCAACAAATTGAGCAGCTACCTCGGCAATTTTAGGATTAAAATGAACATCGGCTATCAATGGAATATCTATCCCAATTTTACAAAGCCCTTCCTTAATATCCTTAAGATTATTTGCTTCATTAATATTTTGAGTTGTAATTCTTACAAAATCACAACCTGCTTTTGCCAACCTTGCAACTTGATTAACAGTTGCAACAGTGTCCATAGTTTTGGTGGTGGTCATCGATTGTATACGAATAGGACTATTCCCACCAAGGAAGGTATTACCGATATTAATTTCTGAAGATGAGTACACTTTTTGTATGATTAATTTAATTGGATTGATAATCCGGCATTTACTATTCCTTTATAACCATACCCAAGTTCAATAAAACCGCCAATATTATTGCCTAATCTCATTCCTATTACATTTATTTGCCATGCCAAGCGATTAATACTTCCTGAAGAGGATTGTTTGCCACTATCAACAGGTGCTGTAAGAGTTTCATTACCTAGTGAGTAGCCAATTCCTAACCCGGAGTATAATTGTACTTTTTTTAAATTTTGATATCTGTATTGTCCTTCTATAGCCACTGTTAAAAAACTTCTTTTAATTTCGCCCTCCAGTGATCCAACATTAAATAAATCGCCCTTGGTTTGACTATAACTTGCTGATCCTCCCCAAAAGAACATTTCACTTTTAGATACTTTTCTATAGGTAAGAGAAATTATTCCTAATCCACTATAATTATCACGAACATAGCGCTTGTCAGGAAACTTATCATCAAGCATTGATGAACTTATATTTTGAAATAAATCAGCTGAAGGTAGGCCATAGCTTATCATTAAATCGTGATGCAAATAACTTCTATCGAAACTTTGGGCAGTTAAAGTATTGCTAGCGATTAATATTAATAGAAATGCAAACGATCTTATCATTGCTAAATTTTTCTCAAAACTACAATATTTTGAGATATTGGCCATGCCAAATATTGTAGAGTTATGGTTAGTTAGGAATTTGTTTTCGTTATAATTATTATTTAATTTTACCTAAACTTTAAAACTATTATACATGAGCACAGAAAGCAAAGTATTGGAAACAATGGAGAAAGCCGCTAAGCCATTAAAAGCAGGTGAAATTGCGGATATGACTGGGATTGACAAAGAGGATGTGGACAAGGCAATAAAATCCTTAAAAAAAGAAGAAAAAATATTTTCACCTAAGAACTGTTATTATTCTCCCAAGTAAGATTGTAAAGCATGTCTTTCGTTTCATGTGGTAAGTAATTTGTATAAAAACAGTATGTTATTAATATGCTGCGATTTACAAAGCCTTGTCATTAGCAACTAGCGTAGCGATGAGAGGCCTCCTCAGATTTCTATTTATTTGTTGAAAAAAAAGCGACCCTCCTCATGATGTTTGCTTTTTGAATATTTATATATTATATTTGTGTTTTATAAATATAATACGTAAATGACAACTTTTACCAGTACACTACCCGACCATCTTCTGTCCAGGTTAAATGAGGCAGCAAAGGGGCTATCAATTCCCAAAAACAAGATCATTGAAAAGGCACTAAATATCTACCTCGATCAGTTAAACCGTGCTGAATATGTTAGATCATATAAGCAAGCTACCGAAGATACCGACATTCTTACCATGGCAGAAGAAGGTATGGAGGACTACCTAAAACAATTGGACTCATGAGGCAACGTGAAATATGGTATGCCGACTTAAACCCTGTTATTGGAAGTGAGCAAAGAGGACTTCGACCTATCGTTATAATCAGTGGTAATATGCTTAATGAGCTACTCCCCATTGTGATTTCTTGTCCTCTAACAACAAAAATTAAAAACTACAAGGGAAACCTAATACTTAACCCTGATGAACACAATGGCTTATCACAAAAATCCGAAATTTTGATTTTTCATATTCGTTCAATCTCAAAAGAACGATTGGTGAAGAAAATTGGAAGTATTACAAATAATGAACTGGAAAAACTCAAACAGGGTCTGGAAGATATTATGAGGTATTGAAAATGGCACTTATAAGGTTCATGTTTTGCATGCATATAAGGCTGGGTGGGAAAACTTGGACTAGATGGGATGCTACAGGCTTTGGATTAAGAATAATGGATAATTATTTTAAACTTACTAATGAATACAATACATCTAAAATAAAGCATAAAATAATAGATTTATATGATAAACAAAATAATCCCACAGGAACAAAAGTTAACATAACCATCCCTCTTAATTTTAACTACAATCTTAAAAAAACAATGAGCACTTAAGGAGGGTTCAATAAATTCCTTTCCTTAAAGACCCCATCCTTTAAGATAATTCACTACTTTTGACGACCGTGAAAGAAGTGCTAAAAATAGGAAGACTTAGATGGCTACATATTAATGAGCCTGATGAAAATGATTTCGATGAATTTGAAAACAAATATCATTTTCACCATTTGGATATTGAAGATTGTAGACAAACAAATCAACGGCCAAAGATTGACATCTATGATGATTACTATTTTTTAATTTTTCATTTTCCGGTATTCGACAGAAAGAATTTATTTGTAAAACCTCGCGAATTAAAGGTGTTTTGGGGCGAAGATTTTTTAATTACTGTTGGGAAGACCCACTGGATAGTTGATAGAATGTTCGAAGAAGCAAAGCAACAAGATGAGAAAGGTATTGATTTTGAGATCGGCACATCCGATGCATTATTATACACTATTCTTGAAAAACTGATGACAGAGTCGGTTTTCATTCTTCGTAAAATTGGTCTTGAACTTGAGTTAATTAATCGTGAACTATTTAGCGGAAAAGCTAGAAGAATTATTGAGAGACTTTCCATTACCCGAAAAAATATTATTGCCATAAACACTATGTTTAAACCCCAACTCAGGGTATTTAACAAATTTGAATCGGGTAAGGTTGAAGGTTATGCCCATAATATGGAAGAATACTGGGGTAATATCCTCGATTATTACAACAAAATGTGGGATATGACCGAAGATTATGGTGAACTAATCGAAGGGCTATCCGTTACTTTCGACTCGATGCAGACCAATAATACTAATGAGATAATGAAAACACTTACTCTCATCTCATCAATTATCCTTCCACTTACTTTTCTCACAGGCCTTTATGGGATGAATGTTCTACTCCCCATGGAAAAAAACAATTTGACGTTTTGGATAATAATTGCCATTATGCTTATAACAGGTGGCGGTATGGCAGCCTATTTCAAAAGACGCAAATGGCTTTAATAAATTAGCTGTCTTTTTCATTCTATTTCCTACTTTTGTGTCCTTATTAATTAAAGATGAAACGAACATGTTAAAAATCATCATTATTTACACACAAGGAAATGATTATTTTTAACATAAGAGTTCCATGTGTCCTATGAAATATAAAATTATAAACACATGAAAAATAAGTATTTCAATCTAAAGCTCAAGTTCCAACTGTTTTACCCTGTATTGATTGCTCTTATTGTAGCCATTATTGTTTTTACATTTTTCCTTGTTAATATTAGCCGTGAGTCGATTTACCAAATAGCCGAAAACGACATGTTACTTGAGGCAACAACCATTAAAAAAATGTTTGAACGAGAGCGTGAATTGAAGCTTGAAAATGTAAAAACTAACTTAAAAGTTGCCCATAGATTATTTTACGACAAACACCTTCGCTTCTCCAGAGTTATTGATAAAGTTGAAGGCACCAATCAATTTAGCCATATTAAGCATGAAATTAGTATTAAACAATTATTATGGGGAGGAGAACCTCTTCTAAATTCAAATACTTTTCCCGATGAAACTTATGAGTTATTTGGTGGGACAACAACAATCTTTCAGAAAATTGACAGTGGTTTCTTGAGAATATCCACAAATGTACTCAATGAAAACAATGAACGAGCTGTAGGTACATTCATTCCTAACTCATCAATTGTAGCGTATACAATTAACCAAGGTAAAGTTTATTACGGAAGGGCTTACGTGGTAAACGACTGGTACATTACTGCATATGAACCGATTTATATGGATAATGAATTAATTGGAGTACTATATGTGGGTGGAAAAGAAAAAGACATTGAAAAACTCCGCCTTACCCTTAACACCATCACAATTGGAGAAACCGGATTTCCTTTTGTGTTGGATATTGATGGTGAAATAGTTTTACAACCCCTTGATTTCAGAAACAAAATAATCGACAAAACTCTTCAGAAACTGGTGATGTCGGATAGCGTAAAAATAAAACGATTTACAAGCCCAGTTTATAATGTAGAATATCTTCTTGCCTACGATTACTATTCCGATTTTGGATTTCATATCGTTACAGCAATCCCCACAAAAGAGCTAACATATGTGCCATTAAAAACTATAATTGTTAATTCCATATTTATCGGGAGCATATTAGTTATCCTGATAATTATTATGATGTTTTCGATCACAACAAGAAGGGTTCACCGAATCCTAAGGGCAATAAAGGTAAGTAATACAAAACTTAAAACGACCAAAGAAGCACTAAAAAGAAGCGAAGAAAACTTTGAAACAATATTCCAAAATAGTAGCGATGAGATATTTGTAAGTGACTTGCAGGGCAATATTATTGAAGTTAATGATCAGGCCAGTAAATCACTTGGTTATTCACATCAAGAACTTCTGCAGATGAATATTCTAGACCTTAAACCGTTAAAACAAGCTGAATTATTTCTTAAATATCGAAAAACTATTATTGAAGAAGGGGCATATCTATATGACTCAGAATACATAACAAACTCAGGTGATACAATCCCCGTTGAAACAAACAGCAGGGTACTGGAATTCAATGGAGAAACAGTAATTTTAAGTATTTCACGTAACCTGGCTAAGCGGAAAGAAATGGAACGAAAAGTTCTAAGCGCTGTTATTCAAACTGAGGAAAAAGAGCGTGAACGATTTTCAAAAGACATGCATGATGGCATAGGACCTTTACTTTCTACCATAAAGCTTTATGTAAACGAACTTGGATCTGCCGAAATTGGCAAAAAAGAGAAAATCGAATTTGTTGATCAGGTAAATAAAATGCTTGATGATGCTGTTACAAGCATTCGCGAGATATCGAATAATCTGATGCCACGAGTTATCCACGAATATGGGCTTGTAAAAGCTCTGGAGGCTTTTTGCGAGAAAGTAAATCAAACGGGTAAAATTTATGTTGATTTCAATACCACTGGTATCGAATATTCGCTTGACAAAAATGTCCAACTAATATTATTTCGGGTAATTAGTGAGCTTCTAACCAATACCATAAAACACGCTAAAGCAAAAAGTGCATACATTCAACTGCAAAAATCCGACGACAATATTTCACTGATATTTACTGATGATGGTATTGGGTTCGACAGCAAAACAGTTATGGAAAACAAAAATACCGGCATAGGCCTCAAAAGTATAGTTAGCCGCATAAAATCAATAAATGGTAATTGTGAAATTATTAGTAAAGAAGGAAAAGGATTTAAAATTATTATTGAGATTTAATTATATAAACTGGATAAAATTGTGGAAATAAGGGAATAAGGAATTAATATTATGGAACAGAATATTCCCCTTATTTCCCGATTCCCTCCTATACCCACAACGAATTTTTCTTAAACCGTGGCAAAAATGAGTTAATCAACTGATCCACTAGTTACGATGGTTTTTATTCAAAACTCAATCATAAACCCTATGGTAATTATTAAATAAAAACTAAGGATGTTACATTTCTTATTAATTTCGCACTACTAATCCATATGGTAAATACTGTTAAAATAATAATTGTTGACGATCACGAAATCTTTCGTAACGGACTAAAAATGGTTCTTGGAAAGCTTGATTATGTTGATGTTGTTGGTGAAGCTGCAAATGGCCAGGATTTCCTTGATTTAATACGACAAGTAAGTTGTGATATTGTACTGATGGATATTGAGATGCCCATTATGTCGGGTATTGATGCCACAAAAATTGCACTTAAAGAAAATCCAGAACTAAAAGTTATTTCACTAACGATGTTCACCGACGATAATTATATTCAAAGTATGATGGATGCAGGCGTGAGGGGGTTTCTGGTAAAAAATATCAATAAAGAAACTCTTAACAAAGCAATCACAACTGTTGCAGCAGGTGGCAATTACTATTCCGAAGAATTATTTAAATTCTTTACACGTAAAATCAACACTAAAGAAGAAAAACCAAGTGGTGATGAAGTAAAGTTTACTTCCCGCGAAAAAGAAATTCTACAATTGCTTTCCGAAGGATTAAGCAACAAAGAAATTGCAGATGTGTTGTACGTTAGTGAGCGTACTGTTGTCGGACATAAGTCGAACATGCTTGCTAAAACAGGGTGTAAAAGTGCTATTAGTTTATTGGCTTATGCATTGCGTCATAGGCTGATAATTATTTAGATAGCAATTGCATTGAAATTACCTCTTCCTTTAATTACATTCCAAATTGCGTAAAAGTACTGGTTTTTACCTAAAATAATCAGTAGCTCCGTGCATGTAAAAAGGTACTCTCCTACCTAGTCCACACATATTTCTCTATATACTTTTACATCATCGAAAACTTAAAAATTAGAGAAATGAAAAACTTAAAAAAAATTATAATCGTAGACGATGACATCGACGTTATCACAGCTGTTGAATCAATCTTAACCGCTAAAGGTTTTAAAGTATTTTCAGCAAATGACAAAAAAGAAGGTTTAGAATTAATCATTAAAGAAAACCCCGATTTGGCAATTCTTGATGTAATGATGACAACTCAATTTGAAGGCTTTGAACTTGCAGAATCAATTGTAAAAAACCAAACTCTAAAACACATTCCTATTATTATTCAAACTTCCATTGAAGTATTAACTACAACTAAACCAAGTGTTCAGGCAATGGCTCAGCAATTCAGACAAAATCCTGATTATTCAGATTTAAGAGTAATTCTTGTAAAAGATTTAGTAACAGGTAATGCCGGAGTTGACTATCTAAACGAAAATAATGAAACCGTTTGGTTTCCGGTAAATGCATTTGTTAAAAAACCAGTAAATGCATCGATACTCATTCCTGAAATTGAGAAACTCCTTAATAAATAAAATTAGTATTAATCCTGAATACCAGCTTTCACAATGGGAGATATAAAAAATATATTTAACAGATACCCCGAAGCAGGTCGAGATAATCTTATTCCAATATTACAAGATATCCAGACTGCTGAGGGACATCTTTCGAAAGAGTCGATTGTTAAAGTAGGCTCATTTTTAAACATACCTTCAAGTAAAATATTTGGTGTAGCCACATTTTATAACCAATTCCGATTTCAACCCGTTGGTAAGTATCATGTTCAAGTTTGTCGTGGAACTGCATGCCATGTTTTGGGTTCGGTGACTGTGCTACAGGAAATAGAAAAACAATTAAAAGTGAAAGCCGGTGATACCACACGTGATGGATTATTCAGTATCGAGGTAGTTGCATGCATTGGAGCATGTGGATTGGCTCCGGTAATTTCAATAAATGGGGAGTTTTATGCTAAGGTTACATCAACATCTCTTGCCCTAATTATTGAAACTTATAAAAACAAGGAGGAAGAATAGATGAATAGGATACTGGGAAATATTCAAGATTTATTACTCAACAAAGTAGTTGGTAGTGAAGATAAAAAAGTTGCCGATCGCAAACTTACACTTCTTAGAAGAGAAAAGGTTAACAAGCCAGTTATATACTTGGGTGCAGGTACTTGCGGACTAGGTGCCGGTGCCGCGAAAACCCTAATTAGCATTAGCTCATATCTTAACGCAAACTCAATAGATGCTGAAATAGTTGAAGTAGGATGTATTGGATTATGCACCGCCGAACCAATTGTAGATATACAATTACCCGACCATAACAGGATTTCATTTTGCAATGTTACTAGTAACAAGGTTGATAATCTTCTCGACTCAGTATTTAATCTGGAACTACCAAAGGAAATTGAAACCCTTTATCAGTTTCCAACCTTAACTAATCGCTCATGGGAGGGTATAATAACACATACTGAACATCCATATTTTAAAAAGCAATTGCGCCTAGTACTTAAAAACTGTGGCACACTAAACCCTGTTAGTATTGATGAATATATTGCGGGTGGTGGTTATGATGCATATCTATCAACCATTAATAGTTATGATTCATTGCAAGTGTGTAACATGGTTGAAGAAAGCGGACTTCGTGGTCGTGGTGGTGGTGGTTTTACCACTGGGATGAAATGGAAATTTGCACTAAACACCAAAGCTGACCAAAAGTACTTAATATGTAATGCAGATGAAGGCGACCCTGGTGCATTTATGGACAGAGCTGTAATTGAAGGCGATCCACACCGCTTATTAGAGGGTATGATGATTGCTGCATATGGAATAGGTGCTACAAAATCATATGTATATATAAGAGCTGAATATCCTTTGGCAATTAAGAGATTAAATATTGCATTGGAACAGGCAAGAGAATATGGCTTGCTAGGTAAAAATATATTTGGCAGTGGAGTTGACTTTGAGATAAAAGTTAAAATGGGAGCCGGAGCATTTGTTTGTGGTGAAGAAACAGCATTGATTAAAAGTATTGAAGGGAAAAGAGGGATGCCAATACCACGTCCTCCATTTCCAGCAGTTAAAGGATTATTCGATAAACCAACCGTTATTAATAATGTAGAAACTCTGTCGTGTCTACCCGAAATTATTCCAAACGGATTAAACAGATTCAAATCAATTGGTACAGAGAAAAGTAAAGGCACCAAAGTATTTGCCCTAAGTGGTAAAGTTGCACTTACAGGCTTGGTGGAAGTTCCAATGGGGACAACAATTAGAGAGGTAATTTTCGGTATTGCCGGAGGGATCCCAAATAATAAAAAATTCAAATCGGTTCAAATTGGAGGACCATCCGGCGGCTGCATTACCGAAGAGAATTTAGACATTGAGGTTGATTACGATTCACTGTTAACCATAGGTGCCATGATGGGTTCGGGTGGTTTGGTTGTAATGGACGAAGACACCCGTATGGTTGATGTTGCAAAATTCTTTATGGATTTTATCCAGAGAGAAAGTTGTGGCAAATGTATCCCATGTCGTGAGGGAACCCGAAGAATGCTCGAAATTCTTGAAAGCATCACTCATAAACCTGTTAATGCAGCTCAAAATGAAGCCCTTGAAAGGTTTAAAGGAATAACTCAACTCGAAAAACTTGGGAAAGTTATAAAAGAAACATCGCTATGCGGACTTGGTCAAACAGCCCCAAACCCGGTATTAAGTACGCTCCATTGGTTTAGAGAAGAATATGAAGAACACATCTTCGATAGAAAATGCCGCTCAAATGTATGTACCGAACTTAGAACTTATACAATTGATGTTTATAGTTGTACCGGATGTGCAATCTGTGCAAAAGAATGTCCAACTGATGCAATTATAGGGAGTCGTAAAACACCTCATTTCATAGTTGATGATAAATGTATTAGCTGTGGAACTTGCTTCGATGTTTGCAAATTCGGTTCAATAGTAATCTCTTAAAACCTCAGAAAATGGTTACTACAATAAACGTAAATAATAAAGAATTTCAGGCAGCACAAGGGGAAACTATCCTTGAGGTTCTAAATAGAAATGGAATAAAAGTGCCTACCTTATGTCATCTTAAAAACTCAATGCCAACAGGCGCTTGTAGGATGTGTGTTGTTGAGGACGTGAATACTGGCAAACTAATTACAGCATGCTCATTTCCGGTTATTCCGGGAATGCAGATTAAAACTCATAGCCAAAGAGTTGTTGAATCAAGAAAAACTATCATTGAATTATTATTATCAAACCATCCCGACGATTGCCTTTATTGTGTTAGAAACAAAAACTGTGAGCTTCAAGATTTAAGTGAAGAACACCATGTTAGAGAAAGGAGAATCAGAGGTCGTAAAAACAGTCAAAAACTTGATTTGTCAAGTGCATCAATTGTACGCGATCCTGAGAAATGCGTGCTTTGTGGTAGATGCGTTACTGTTTGTGAAGATGTAATGGGAGTGGCATGTATAGATATAATAAATCGGGGAAATAAGTCAGTTGTTGGCACCTCATTTAATCAGGGTTTAAATACTTCGAGTTGTATTAATTGTGGTCAGTGTATTATGGTATGCCCAACCGGTGCCTTAACTGAAAAAAATCATTTTGCTGAAATTCAGGATGCACTAAACAATCCTACTAAAAAAGTTGTTATACAATATGCTCCTTCAATAAGTGTTTCCATGGCCGAGGAATTAGGTATGGAATCGGGCAAAGATATTAATGGAATACTAAATGCAGCCCTTCGAAAAGTGGGCTTCGACAATGTTTTTGATTCATCTTTTTCTGCCGATTTAACTATTATGGAAGAATCAGCCGAACTGGTACAACGGATTACCGAGGGTGGAGTTCTGCCAATGATAACAAGCTGTTGTCCGGGATGGGTAAAATATGCCGAAGAGTTTTATTCGGAGTTAATTCCAAATCTATCTTCATGCAAATCGCCTCAGCAAATGCTAGGTGCTATTATCAAATCATATTTTGCAGAAAAAGAAAATCTACAACCCGAGGAAATATATTCGGTGGCAATTATGCCATGCACTGCAAAAAAGTTTGAAGCACAACGTGAAGAAATGACTCAGGCAGGAATAAGTGATGTTGATGCTGTACTTACAACTCGTGAGCTCACAAAGTTTTTAAAACTTTACGGCATCGATATGTTCAACATTTCACCAGAGTTAACTGATTCGCCAATGGGATTTAGAAGTACTGCCGGCAAGCTGTTTGGTGCTTCGGGTGGGGTTATGGAAGCTGCCATCAGAACAGCACATTTTACCATAACTGGTAAAGAACTTGTTAATTTCCAGATACCTCAAATACGAGGACTGGAGCATAGAAAAGAAGCAAAATTAAAAATCGGTGACCTTGAACTTGGAGTTGCTGTAGTAAATGGAATGGCAAATGCGCGTGAACTTCTTGATGAAATTAAAAATGGTCGTAAGGATATTCATTTTGTAGAAGTAATGGCATGCCCGGGAGGATGTATCGGAGGAGGTGGTCAACATATCGGAACCAGCGAAGAAGAACTAAAGGCCAGGATGAAAGCTCTTTATAGGATAGATGAAAATGAAACCCTAAAGGTATCACATAAAAATCCTGAAATTATTGAACTCTACAACAATTATCTTGGAAAACCTCTTGGGCATAAAAGTCATAGTTTACTACACACTAAATATACAAAACGTGAGGTAATGATATAACGAGGGAACAGGTAGGGAAAGGAGCGGTTTTATTAATGAATTAGTTAACTCTTATTGGTCATAAGCCTTTCCCTACTAACACCCTTTTACAACTACAACAATGGATTTAATAAATCTGGATAACATACTAGTTTATACTGTAAAAGATCGCTGCCGTGTGTGTTACACATGTGTTAGAGAATGTCCGGTTAAAGCCATTAAAATAGTTAACGGTCAGGCCGAAGTTATGCCCGAAAGATGTATCGCTTGTGGTAACTGTGTAAACATTTGCAGCCAGGGGGCTAAGACTTTCAATAAGCAAGTTGATAAGGTTGAAGATTTATTGAAAAGCGATGAATTTGTAATAGCTGCTGTTGCACCAAGTTTTCCGGCAGAATTTTTAGAGATTGATAATAGCGATCAATTTGTTGGAATGCTAAGAGAACTTGGCTTCCAAAAAGTAATAGAGGTTTCATTTGGAGCCGACCTTGTTGCTCAAAAATATAATGAGTTAATAAACAATAATTCAAGTCAATCATACATATCATCCGATTGTCCTGCAGTTGTTGCATGTGTTGAAAAACATCATCCCGATCTGGTAAAAAATCTTGCTCCTATAGTTTCACCGATGGTAGCAATTGGTCGCGTTATTAAAAAGAAATATCCAAATAATGTTAAGATTGTTTTTATCGGACCCTGCATTGCAAAAAAAGGTGAATCAGATGAAATAGATAACTCCATTACTTTCACCGAGCTAAGGCAAATGTTTCAATCAAAAGGGATTACTTACACCAACATTGATGGAAGTAATTTCGACCCGCCATATGCCGGAAAAGGCTCGGTTTTTCCTGTAAGTCATGGGTTGTTAAATACAATGGGTAAGGCATCAGATGTTACTGAATGTGATATTATAGTTGCAGATGGGAAAAAGGATTTTATGGATGCTATCGCTGAATTTGAAAATGGCAATCTTGTTGGCAAACATCTAAATCTACTTTGCTGTGATGGATGCATAATGGGTCCGGGAATGTCGAAAAACGGAAGCCGCCTTAATCGTAAAAATAGAATAAGCGATTACGCTAAAAATAAATTAGTTCATCTGGATAAAGAGGAATGGAAGAATCAAATTGAAGAATTTAAGTCAATTGATTTCTCCCGAACATTCAATCCTGACGACAGACGTATAGTTGAGCCTTCAGAAAAAGAAATCGCAAATGCATTAAAAAAAATTGGCAAATTCGATCACATGGATCATCTAAACTGTAAAGCCTGTGGTTACGACACCTGTAGGGCTCATGCAATCGCCATTATAGTTGGTTTGGCAGAAAATGAAATGTGCCTGCCCTATTCCATCGAAATAATGCACCAAACCATCAAAAATCTCAATATCTCAAACGAGAAGCTGGCAACTGCCCGTCAGGCACTTAAACAATCAGAAAAGTTAGCCAATATGGGTCAATTATCAGCCGGCATTGCCCATGAACTAAATAATCCTCTTGGTGTTATATCAATGTATAGCAATATTCTTAAAGATGAATCAAAAGATGGAGATCCAATTAGAGAAGACCTTGACCTTATTGTTGAACAGGCCGATCGCTGCAAAAAAATTGTAGGTGGATTATTAAATTTTGCAAGAAAAAATCAGGTAGTCCCTGAAAAATTAAATGTAATTGAATTCTGTAAACGTAGTTTACAATCGGTAGTTATACCCATAAATGTCAAAACAAAGTTTTTGTCTGATACTAAAATGCTTGAAGCATATATTGATAAGGATCAGATGATGCAAGTACTTACAAATTTAGAGAAAAATGCCATTGATGCAATGCCTGATGGAGGAAAACTAACGGTAAGTGTTGATGACCAAAATAACGAATTTAGTATAACAATCTCAGATGAAGGTTGTGGCATTGAAGAAGAAAATATGGAGAAAATATTTACTCCATTTTTTACAACAAAATCCATTGGAAAAGGAACAGGCATGGGCCTTCCATTAGTATATGGAATAGTAAAAATGCACAAAGGACAAATAAACGTTATATCGAATGCTATCAAAAAAAATGGCCAAACAGGCACAAAATTTATCATTCGACTACCAAAAAACCAATTATAAAATAACAGTCATGTTGAAGGAAAAAAAACTAGTATTAATTGTTGACGATGACCCAGATTATTTGTTTCAACTAAAAACCCATGTGGAAAACTTTGGTTTTGATGTAATTACAGCCACTAGTGTTGCTGAGGCTGAAAAAGCTTTGACACAAAAACCCCATCTGGCTATTCTGGATCTAATGATGGAAACTCAGGATGCAGGATTTGTACTTAGCTATAAAATCAAAAAGTTGTATCCTGATGTTCCTGTAATAATAGTTACAGCTGTAACCGCAGAAACCGGATTAAACTTCCACCTCGACAGTGAAGAAGATCGACAGTGGATAAAAGCCGATTTATATCTTGAAAAAGGTATAAGAAGCGACCAGTTACACAGAGAAATTAGTAAGCTTCTTAAATTATAATCCTTAAATAAAGCAGCCATGGAAAAGTTAAAAGTATTAGTAGTTGACGATGAACCAGGTATTCGTTCCGGAGTAATTCGTATATTAAAAAACTATACAATAGGCTTCCCCTTTATGGAAGAAGACTTTTCTTTTGAAATATCTGAGGCCGAAACCGGAGAAAAAGCATTGGAAATAATTACCAATGATGGTGCCGATATTGTTCTTCTCGACAACAAGCTTCCCGGTATTCAGGGGATCGAGGTTCTTGAGAAAATTAGCAAGATGAGAATTGATACTGCCGTGATGATGATTACTTCATATGCATCACTCGATATCGCTGTAAAAGCCACAACCTTTGGAGCATACAATTTCGTTCCAAAACCCTTTACTCCAGATGAATTAAAATCTTCCATCGAAAATATTAGCAAGCACCTCTTCCTTAAAAGGATGACCAGTAAGATGAAGGAGGAAGGTAAACAGATTAGGTTTCAATTTCTTTCGGTATTATCACACGAACTTAAGTCACCTTTAAATGCAATTGAGGGGTATTTAAAAATAATGGAAGAAAAACAAGTGGGAGAAAATATTAACGACTATATGTCGATGATAGATCGCTCACTTATACGAATAAAAGGTATGCGCAATCTTATAATTGATATGCTCGACCTAACTCGTCTTGAATCAGGAAAGAAGAAACGCACTCTGGTTGTTGTTGATTTAAATGAGATGGCTCTTATGGCAATTGATAGCATTAAACCTATGGCTATCCAACATAACATCAATGTAGTTTCTGAAATTGATGATGATGTTACTATGAATGCTGACCATGATGAATTAGAAATCATCTTTAACAACCTGCTATCGAATGCTGTAAAATATAATCGCGATAACGGAAATATTCGTGTCCAGGTTAAGAAATCTGATAAGGAAATAAAGATAATAGTAAGTGATACCGGTATAGGAATATCCGAAGAAGATATCCCTAAACTATTCGAAGAGTTTTCACGCATTAAAACAAGTGAAACCCGTAACATAAGCGGAACAGGATTGGGTCTTTCAATAACAAAAAAAATGATAGAGCTTTACAAAGGCACCATCAATATTGATAGCAAACCCAATTTTGGCACAACATTCACAGTAGTTCTACCAACTCTGTAGAGCCAGGATACAAGAACCAAGACACAAGAAAAAAATCTTGATTCCTGATTCTTGACTCCAAAATATCTAAAACCATGAAGTTTACTCCTGAAAAATATAACATTCCCGACGAACCACAAGTTCCATATATCGACACAAAAGAAATTTGGAACTATCTATACAGTGCTAAGCCAACAAGTGAGAGGATTAAAGAAATAGTTTCCAAATCACTAAATAAGGAAAGGCTAAACCTTGAGGAAGTGGCTACACTTATTCAGGCTAATTCAAGCGATCAAATTGAAATGATAAAGACTGGGGCACGACAGCTTAAACAGAAAGTTTATGGAAAACGCATTGTGCTTTTTGCTCCATTATATGTTGGTAATTTATGCCAGAATAATTGTGAGTACTGTGGTTTTAAAGCGACCAACAAAGATACTGTTCGTAAAACCCTAAACAATAATGAACTTATTAAGAATGTTGAAGCTCTGGAACAAAACGGACAAAAGCGACTTATTCTTGTATATGGCGAACATCCAAGATATACTCCTGAGTTCATAGCCGAAAATATTAAAACAGTATATGGTGTAAAAACCGGAAACGGTGAAATACGCAGGGTGAATATTAACGCCGCCCCTTTGAGTATCAACGGCTTTAAAACTGTTAAAGATGCTGGAATAGGCACTTATCAGGTATTTCAGGAAACTTACGATCCTGAGGCTTACAAAAAATATCATAAGGGTGGTCGGAAAGCTGCATATGATAATCGCCTTGTATCTCTCGACAGAGCTCAAGAAGCAGGACTAGATGATGTTGGTATTGGCGTGCTTTTTGGATTAGCCGACTGGAGATTTGATGTTATGGGACTAGTTAGACATACTAACCACCTCGAAGCCTGCTATAATGTAGGTCCTCATACAATTTCATTCCCACGCCTGCAAGATGCTGCTGAGTTTCAAGTTGATCCTGAATTTGCAGTAAGTGATGAAGAATTTACCAGAATTATTGCTATACTTCGATTGGCAGTGCCCTATACCGGAATGATACTTACTGCCCGTGAACCAAAACATATCCGCAAAGAAGTTCTTCAATATGGTTGTTCACAGGTAGATGCCGGTACAAAAATCGAGTTGGGTGCATATTCAGAAAAAGAGAATAAGAAACAAGATCTTAATCAGGAACAATTCCTAATTAATGACGACCGCTCGCTTGGAGAAGTAATAGATGAGTTGATTGAAGGAGATTATTTACCCTCATTTTGCACCGCTTGTTACCGTAAAGGAAGAACAGGAGAACACTTTATGGAGTTTTCTGTTCCCGGATTTATAAAACGATACTGTACTCCCAATGCCATACTTACTTTAGCAGAGTATATAATTGACTATGCAAAAGATGATACAGCTACTAAAGGTTGGTTATTGATTGATAAAAATATTGGAGAACTAAATGAGCCAAAACTCGAGGCTTCACTAAAGATGAAAATTGATAGGATTATGCATGGTGAATGCGATCTTTACTATTAATAATGTTAAAGCAATGAAAAAAGGAAAAGATCTTAAGCCACATATTGGAATTTTTGGAAAAAGAAATAATGGTAAAAGTTCTTTTATCAATATGATTACAGGACAGGATGTTGCTATTGTATCAGATCTTGCCGGAACAACAACTGATCCTGTAAAAAAGTCGGTGGAGATTTTTGGAATAGGGCCAGTAATTGTTATTGATACTGCCGGGGTTGATGATGTAGGAGAATTGGGAGAAAAACGAATTGCCAAAACAATGGCAATAATTAACACTATCGATCTGGCAGTACTTTTAATTGCAGATAATAGTTTTGATTCATTCGAAAAACAATTAATATTTGAATTTAATAATCTTGATATTCCGTACCTCATCTTCCATAATAAATCCGATGCTTTTCCCCTTCTGGAACAAACCAGAAAACAAATTACTGCAGAAACAAGTCAAAAATGTTATGATATAAACACTGTAACTAGTAGTAGCTTAGCATTTATAACAAACCTGATGCGAGAGAAAATTCCAGCATCAGTTTACATTAAGCCGGCATTGCTAGAAGGTCTTGTTAAGAAAAAAGATGTTGTACTTCTTATTACACCAATAGATTCAGAAGCTCCCGAAGGGCGAATGATATTACCTCAGCAAATGGCAATTAGGGATGTGCTGGATCACAATTGTATCTGTATTACAGTTAGAGAAACTGAACTTGAGGATTTCATGAATATGGGAATCAAACCAGCCCTTGCAATTACTGACAGTCAGGCCTTCGACTTTGTTTCAAAAATTATTCCCGAAGAAATTCCTTTAACAGGATTTAGCATTGTTTTTGCCCGAATGAAATCAAATTTCGAGAAGTATTTGGAAGGAACACCTCATCTTGCAAAACTTAAGGACGGCGACAAGGTTTTAATCCTGGAATCATGTACCCACCATGTTAGCTGTGAAGATATTGGAAGGTTTAAACTGCCAAAATGGATTACAAAATTTACTGGAAAGAAAATCGGTTTTGATGTTATAGCTGGATTAGATAGCCTGCAAAATGAAATAACTGAGTATGCGATGATTATACAATGTGGCGGCTGTGTTGTTACACGTAAACAACTAAACAACAGACTTAAGCCAGCAATTGATGCCAGTATTCCCGTGTCAAACTACGGTATGGCCATTGCATTTATGAATGGAATTTTTGAAAGAGCTGTAAAACCATTTGTGACCACAAAAAGCATGACCAAATAATTCTCCAATTCTACAAACTATGACAACCGTTTACCAAATATTAAGTGAAGAGAGATTTGATAAAGAATCTATAGTTACACTATTAAAATCAGAAGGTAATGACAAGGAATTACTATTTGTAAAAGCGGCGGAAGTAAAGCACGAATATATAGGAAATATGGTTCACTTACGTGGACTTATCGAACTCACTAACCAATGCTCAAAAAATTGCTTCTATTGTGGCATTGGAGCATCCAACAAAAAGCTTCAGCGATTTATGATTAGTTTACCGGAAGTGGAAGAAGCAATTCAATTTTCCTACAACAACAACTATGGATCAATAGTTATTCAAACTGGTGAAATACAAAGTGAGAGTTTTACACAGGCTATTGAAGATATCCTGTTTTCCATCACGAAAATAGGCAATGGAAAACTCGGTGTAACACTTTCATGCGGAGAACAGAGTATTAGAACTTATCGCCGATGGAAAGCTGCAGGTGCCCACCGCTATTTACTTCGTATCGAATCATCTAATAAAGAACTTTATTACAAACTACATCCAAATAATAAAAAGCATAACTACGATATCAGGCTTGAAGCATTAAAAAATTTACAAAAGTGTGGTTATCAAACAGGAACAGGAGTAATGATTGGTTTACCATTTCAAACAATAGAAAACCTTGCAGATGATTTACTTTTCATGCGCGATTTAAATATCGACATGTGCGGAATGGGTCCTTACATTGAGCATGTTGACACCGAATTATACAAGTATAAAGACTTGGTTCCCACCAAAGAAGCCAGAGTTGATTTAAGTTTGAAAATGATTGCCATCCTACGAATTATGATGAAAGACATCAATATTGCAGCAACAACGGCAATGCAAACTCTTGTTGATGGTGGTCGTGAAATGGCGTTAGTGGCCGGAGCAAACATCTTGATGCCAAATACAACACCGGGGCTTTATCGAGAGCAATATGCATTATATAATGATAAACCGGGGATTAACGAAGAGGCAGAGGATAGCAAACAGTCTATCGAAAAACTTATTTATAGAGCAGGTTGTGTAATTGCCTATGGGGAAATGGGTAATTCAAGGCATTTTTTGTTATGAATCTTTTTGTTTCTCGTGAAGGCGCAAAGCCCTTACCTGCTTTAAGCGTACACGCTTAAAGTTTCGCTATTTTAAAATGTTTGTTCAAAATTAGCACCCTATGCTCTTTCGGATCTCCGAATCCGAAAGTAAAGGGGTTAAAGGACTTGAAGTCCATGATTACATATTATCAATGTAGTTACTGACCTCCCAAAAATTCCTCCTAAGTTCTTATCTTTGCCGCCGAAATGACAAAAACCAATATTAAATACAGCCGCATTTGGTTAATTGCCTATCCCATTATTCTTGGCAGCATTGCGCAAAATCTCATCAACTTCACAGATACAGCATTTTTGGGTAGGGTTGGAGAAATTGCGCTTGGTGCTGGTGCTCTGGGTGGACTATTTTATCTGGCAGTTATTATGCTTGGCCTTGGCTTTAGCACGGGGGCTCAAATTATTATTGCGCGCCGAAATGGGGAAGGACGACTCAAAGAAATAGGCCCAATTATCGACCAGTCACTTTATTTCATGGTACCTCTTGCAATCTTTACTTATATTCTACTCAGGTATTGGTCCATTGATATTCTGGAATTTGCCGTTCAATCGAAAGCAATATTTGCTGAAACCACTATCTACATGAAATACAGAGCAGTGGGTATATTTTTTGCTATGGGCAACATGGTATTCCGTGCATTCTATGTTGGGTTGGCAAAAACAAAGGTTATCACATACACAACTGGCGTATTGGCCATCATTAATATCATACTCGACTATATACTAATATTTGGCAAATATGGGGCTCCGGAAATGGGTGTTGCAGGTGCGGCCTTAGCTTCGGTTATTGCCGAGGCCAGTGCATTGATATATTTTATTGCCTACACTTTCATTAAAATTAGATTTGACGATTATGCACTTTTCAGGTTTTTAGTGCCAAACTATCAACAGCTTAGCGCAATATTAAAAGTTGCGATACCTATAATGATGCAGCAGTTTATTTCACTTTCGGTATGGTTCATATTTTTCCTGTTCATCGAAAAAATAGGGGAAATGGCTTTGGCAGTTTCAAATATTATACGAAGTATTTATGTAATATTAATGGTTCCAGTTTGGGGGTTTGCCACCGCAACAAACACACTTGTAAGCTATATAATAGGATTAAAAAAGCAGGATCAGGTTATGTCGTTGATTTATAAAATTGGAGCACTATGTTTCGTTGGCGTTCTGGTTATTGTGGGTTTTAATGTTATATTTCCTGAGATAATAATGAGCATTTACACAAACGACCCTAAGCTAATTGCGTTGGGCAAACCAGTGCTTTATGTTGTAAGTATTGGTGCTCTATTTTTAAGTCAGGGGTTTATATTTTTTAACGGAATTTCGGGAACTGGAAAGACCAATGTTTCACTTGCATTGGAGATGGTTGTACTAAGTATTTACCTTGTTTATACATATTCCATAATTTATGTGTTTAATGCAGATGTTGCCCCTGCCTGGACATCAGAAATTGTGTATGGCATACTTCTGAGTTCGGTTTCGTATCTTTATCTTAAAACGGGTCATTGGAAAAAGGGTGAAATATAAAGGGAGGATGCCCTAATTTTGAAGAAATTCAATTATCTCATTCTCATCAATATCTCGGTAACCATATTTTTTTATTACCTGATTGTTTTCCATCAAAAGTATCAATGGCATTTGTCCATCTGTAATTTTAAGAAAATCACTTACCGGAATTATTGAGTTAGGAAAAATAGATGTATTTGTTTCTTCAAAAAACAAATCGATTTCACTACTATTTCCAAAAAAAACATAATGAACTAATTCGTCTTTTCCCGCTTTTTGCAAAACAACAGATATTTTTTTTGATGCCAATTTACAAAACCGACAAGTTGCACCAAAAAAACATATTATTTTTTTCCCATCTACATGCTGATTGACGGCCAAATACTCATCAAGTTGGCTTTGGTTATAGCTTATTTTGTTTGCATAAAACTGATGCATAAATGAATCGGGAGGAGAAATGATAATAGGTAACGAAATACTCACAATTAATAGAAATAACGAAATGTATTTCTTATATTTCAGCTTGGTTGATGATAGGGGATAACAGAATGCTAAAAGTACGATCAGAAACAAATTTTTAGCAACTGATACCATGTGTGAAAGTTCAACAAAATCACCAAAACAATGGCAATGTTCAGAGTTCTCATCTAGCAATAGAAATAGAATAAATAAACTAAATAAAAACAGAATCAATATTGAGGTAAGAATAGCTTTTCGGGCATAAAATCCTAATAAAAGTAGAACGCCAAGAAATAATTCTAGTGATACAACAAGTCGTGCAAAGTAAAACGCGGTATTTAGTTTTAATAGGCCAAAACTGTAGATGTATATCTCAAATGAATCCATCGACAGTATCTTTAGAACAGCTGAAACGATGAATATAATTCCTACAAAAACTCGAGTTGCTATTCTAAAAAGTCTGTTTTCAATGAAATTCATATATAATGAAAATAAGAGGTTGTCCCAATGGCTATATTCTCAATAAGTTCTATTATTAACAATAATTTAGTTCAAAATATTGAATGTTTAACAAAGATATGTATTGTCAATTTAAATATTTGACACCACTATTGGGACACCCTCTATTAACCTAATTTATTCTTCAACACAAGTCATTTTAATTGTAATTCCGGAATAAGTTGTTTCAGTATTAAGACTACTACACGATTCCTTTGTTGTAACAATTGTTTCAGCAGTTTGTCCCATGGTATCAGTGGTACATTTGCAATTCTTTTCTTTTTTACAACTTGAAAATCCAATTACTGCAACAATTCCTAATAGTAATGCTACTTTTTTCATAAAAATTAATTTAATTATCTTGCCTACTCTATATGGTTTTCGGCAAACCCAAAATTATTATCATACATATAAAACCAAAATACCTAGCTTTCCTTTAATAATAATCAAATAAAATTTGGAGTAGTTGTTAGTGTCTTGCTGTTTGCTGATAGCTCATAATAGTTTGTAGTTTCTTAAATTAAAATGTTTAATAAAATTTACAGAAACTGTGTAGGGTACTTATCAGATTAATCATTTAACAAATTTAGGATTATAATGGCGTAAAGATATAAAAAAATTCAAAAATTGGAATTTTTCCAAAAAATAAAAATCACATACCAAGAAAGGTTTGACCCCAGAATATGCATTAGAAAATCTATTCCAATCTACAATTATACCAATTTTACTTTGATGTTAGCTTTAAATAATTTCAGAATGTTTAAGTTTATACAAGGCGAAAAATTGAGACATAGCCGTAGCTATGGCGATATTTTTTAACGCAACAGAAACTCAAAGAAATGGAATTATAAAGCTCATTTCAGGGTAATATTGGTATTACTGCAAAATATAGCACTTCGTTAAGTTTTTTAAGGAAAACTTTATCAAGCCCCCGGTGTGTTGCAATGGGCATCTTATCATCAATAATATGGGTATTCACCAGTCATTACAAATATACTTTTATTGTAGCCATAGCATCAAAACGACTTAAAAAATTGGGTTTATCAAGTAATATGTTATAGTCACTTCTAATATCTTTTTTTTCAAGATTTCCACCCAATAAACCGAGATTAAACCCAACAGCAATATTATTAAACACAAAGTACTCGGTGCCAGCCGTAACATACACTCCAATTGTGTTTCCCCTGAGGTAATAGGGTTGATTATAAAGTTCAAGATGTTCGTTTTTTGCCAGTAGCCCCAATGATAGATCTAGGTTAATAATCCCTTTGTCTTCCAAAAATGGGATATTTCCAAATATTGTACCACCTGCAAACATTACATTGATATTTTCTGAAATAATATCCTCGATTGTACTACTTGTATAAAAATGATTATTCTTTACACCTACTCCAAAGCCTTTCGTTATAAACATCTTTATATCAGCATCAAAAGCCACCCCTGCCCGTAATTTATTCAAATATGTTTCATTTTCGTATGGTATGTCAAATAATTTATCTGCGTTAAGCATATAACCAAATCCTAACCCTACATCAAATGTAAATTTTGAAGTAGGAGGTACAATTTTACGCTTACTCTTAGCTATTACTGGCTCTTCTACTACAGGTGGTACATGTTTTTTTAAACTGTCATTATAATCATGAAAAAATATTCCTTTAATTGATTCTTTATTTTGTGACAAAGAACTATTTGTATTCTTGCCAATTAAGCTATAATTAATCTTATTATCAATAAACCGATCAATTATAACTTCTTGTAAAGTATCCTCATTCGAAAGTATGAACTCCTTATACTTTTTCTTTTGCATTCTATCCACGGGTTCTTTATATATAATGCTGTTAATAGAAGAGGCAGATGCATAAGTGTTTATGGGGGTTTCATTTAATACTATCTGTATATCAATTATATCGTCAACAAGAGAATTCAGTTCTAAAATTTCAATTTCAGTTCCATCCTTTTTAATGAGTCTAGGTGTGTTATTATAGTTATGCTTTTGAAAAAAAATATACTTCTCATAGTATGATTCAATTTGTGGTTTATTAATATTCTTATGGAACAAAATGCCAAAAACATCACTAATTCCTATTGAATGAAGCAACCTATTAGTATCTCTATAATAAATTTCTCTACTGGAAATTGAATCAATTTCACTTACTATTGTGTCAATTTGAAATGATAGTAGTAATAGTTCATCAGGTTTATTATAATAAAAATGTATAGCATACATCTCATCAACAGTTGTAACAGCCTCTAGTTTATCATCATAGGACACGAAGCTTATTGTATCATTTTTAATGGAAATGTTTTCACAATACAATTTGTTTATACCAACATTAAGCTTTAGTATATAATCTTGTCCCTGAGCATTAAAAACAATAATTGTAAGAATAAGCATTGATAATTTTGTAAGTTTTTTCATGGGTCATTTTTTAGCAGTAGATGATAACATCTATCAGTTACAAAGGTGTAAATCCAAATAAATGTTTAACAAAAAACTTTATCTGCATTAGCTTGAATCATGCGCTGATAACGTTCATGTAAAAATACAATAAATCAATTCATTTAACCAAAATAAAACAATAAATTATGGTAATGTAACTCCATTTTTAAAAAAGAGAGTATGCAAAATCCCAGGTTTATGTATGTTTTGCTATTGGAAAATTTTGTGTAAAGAATTGTAAACGGACCTCATTACTTTTGCTTCCTAAAAATATCCTCTTGACGTTGGATTGATTCTTTATGAATTAATGTTAGCAGTTTTTTAAGGAAAACTTTATCAAGGCCCATGTGAGTTCCTATCGACATACGATCGGCAATAATCCCTGCCCATCGTTTCATTTGAAGAATGGTAATGTCATTTTCTCTTTTGTATTCACCAATTTCATCAATAATTTCCATTCGTTTTGATAGAATCTGCATCAACTCACCATCCAACTTATCAACTTCTGTTCTAAGTTCCTCAAGCTTATGCTGAAAGTCCAAGTCACCCCTTTTATGCCTGATAACGAGTCGTTCAAGCATTTTTTGCAAATATTTGGGTGTAATTTGCTGAGCGGCATCCGTTAGTGCATTATCAGGATCGAAATGGCTCTCAATCATTAAGCCATCCATTTCAAGATCCAAAGCTTTTTGTGAAATTGTTTCAATTAGATCCCGCTTTCCACAAATATGACTTGGATCAACAATTATTGGAAGTCGAGGTGCAATTCGTTTAAGCTCAATTGGGATTTCCCACATAGGTGCATTACGAAAAGGTGATTTTTCAAAATAATGAAACCCACGATGTATTGCGATTATCTTATTTATCCCAATGGCATTCATCCGTTCAATTGCTCCTAACCATAATTTAATATCAGGATTTACCGGATTTTTTATCATAACAGGTATATCAACACCTGCTAAAGTTTCAGCAATTGCTTGTACCGAGAATGGATTTACAACCGTACGAGCACCAATCCAAAGTAAATCAACATCATGCTTCAATGCCAACTCAACATGTTTGGCATCAGCAACCTCAACTGTGGTTAGCAATCCTGTTTCTTCTTTTACTTTTTTGAGCCAGATCAATCCTTGCTCACCCACACCTTCAAATTCATTAGGCCTAGTGCGAGGTTTCCAAATACCTGCCCTGAAAACATGTACTTTGTTTATTTCTGCAAGCTGACGAGCAGTTTTGAGCAACTGGTACTCACTCTCAGCGCTACATGGGCCTGAAATTATCAATGGTAATCCATTGGTATCGATCCATTCGTTAAGAGGCAGTATTTTTAGTTTAGGGCTCACAGTTTAATTATTCAGATTATTCGATTGTTATATATTTGTTATTCAACTACTCAATTCACCACTCACTATTCACCACTCACTAATTTCATCTCATCCAATAGATATCCAGCTCCTGCATATTTATCAACTATAAAAAGAAAATATCGAATGTCGATTGAAATATTACGGCATACATTTGGATCGTACATTAAGTCACTCATTGTGCCTTCCCAACATCTATCAAAATTAACTCCAACCAACTCTCCATTTGCATTTAGTACCGGGCTTCCTGAATTACCTCCTGTTGTATGGTTGCTTGCCGCAAATCCCACATGCAGTGACCCATCCTTATCAGCATATTGGCCATAATCCTTGGTTTCATATAACTCTCTTAACCTATCTGTTACAACATAATCATAAATGTCAGGATCTTCCTTTTCCATTATACCATCGAGTGTAGTGAAATGCTTATAATACACTGCATCCTTTGGTGAATAGCCATTAACATTTCCATAAGTAACACGTAGTGTAAAATTTGCATCGGGATAAAAGTGATTATCGGGTTTCATTTCCATTTGTGCCTTCAAGTATATCCGTTGCAGGCTATCTATTGAATTATTAATACTTGTCATGTTACCCCTAAACTTCTCTTTGAAAAGTTTTCCCATTTCCATTGCCATAATGTATGCAGGATCTCTTTCAATTTTCTTATAGCTCTTTGATTTATAATTATCTAATAATGAAGATAATCTACCCTCCTTATCAAACATCGACTTTGCAAAAACATATTGTGTATATGCTTTATAATCATAATTATACTTATTATGAATTGTATTAAAAAAATCAGGTTTAAATTCTGTGGTTAAACTATTATCATATATTCTCAATAATGAAGTCATTACTTCCTCATCAATTGGTTTATAATAATCTTTGAAGAAAGCAATGTTTTGCTTTTTGAGCTTTTCTATTTCCTTATTAATTTCATCAACACTTTTAGTTTTGTCTTTACTTAGTTCAACCAATTTGGCATATGTACTTGCAAATTTAACAATTTCGATGGCCATACCTGCTTCCATCATATAATGAGCAGCAACCTTAATTGGAGTTAATTCGCCATAAAGCTTTTTAAATTCGGGCATTAAACCAGCATATTGATCATTCCCTGATAAGCTTGCCCAATGAGTAAATTCATCCTCATATTTTTGCTTGGCTTCAATACCATTCATTCGCTTAACTCCTCCACTTTCACCAATCATCTTTTTCCAATAGTTTGCAACCCTGGCATCCTTTGTTGCATATTTAATTCTTACTTCAGGATCTTTATTTGAGTATTTTTTAAATATATCAAGTCGAGTTTCTCGTAACTCTATTTTATCAGGATTACCAACTTCTGTAATCATCTCGATGGCATATGATGGTAGGTATTCGTTTGTACGGGCAGGATATCCAAAAACAAATGTAAAGTCACCTTCTTCAACCCCATCAAGTGATATTGGGAAATAAAATTTTGGTTGATATGGCACATTATCTTCTGAATATTCAGCAGGGTTTCCCTCTTTGTTAACATAAATTCTAAACAACGAAAAATCGCCGGTATGTCGCGGCCACATCCAGTTATCAGTATCGCCGCCAAATTTTCCAATATTTGATGGAGGAGCACCAACGAGCCGAATATCCTTAAATACTTCGGTTATCATCATATAATATGCATTACCCTGAAAAAAAGGTTTTACGCTTGCTTTATATTTTGAGCCTTTTTCAAAATTATCAGTTACTCTTTTAATGTTAGCCTTTATAACACTCTGTCTGTCTTTCATCGACATATTCTCATCAACAGCTGTAAGAATGCTGTCTGTTACATCTCTCATTTCAATCAAAAGTGTAGCTGTAAGACCAGGATTTGGTAGTTCCTCTCCTCTATTCATAGCCCAAAACCCATCGGTTAAATAATCATGTTCAACCGTGCTGTGTTTTTGGATATTTCCAAATCCGCAGTGATGATTTGTAAGAAGCAGTCCATCCTTTGAAATTATTTCACTGGTACATCCTCTTCCAAAAAGTAAGATCGCATCTTTTAAACTGCTTTTATTGATTGAATAAATATCCTCTGCAGTAATTTTCATTCCCATCTCCTGCATTTCCTTTTCATTCATTTGTTGCAGTAACATTGGGATCCACATGCCTTCACCACCAATAATAGTAAGTCTGGAAAAAATCACAAAAATTATAACCAAAATAGTTGATCTGATTTTCATATTTACTTGTTTATTAATAAGAAGGCAAAAGTATTGAAAAAAGAGACAGGGGGAAGAAAAAAGTGTTTGAAGCCTGGAGTCGGAAGGCCAAAGTCGGAAGTGGGCAGTCCACAGTCAGGAAAAGACTGAGGACTGAAGACTGAAGACTTCCCGCTTCAGAAATCAAACTTTGCCTATATTTGCACCTAAGTGAAAATTACATAAAATATGACACAGGCTCAGAAGGTATATAAACCAAAAAATCACATACGAATTGTAACTGCAGCATCCCTGTTTGACGGGCATGATGCCGCAATAAATGTAATGCGAAGAATCATTCAGGCATCAGGTGCTGAAGTTATCCACCTTGGTCATAACCGATCGGTTCATGAAATTGTAAACACTGCTATCCAGGAAGATGCGCAGGCAATCGCCCTGACTTCATATCAAGGAGGACATATGGAATTTTTGAAGTATATGTTTGATATGCTCAAAGAAAAAGGATGTGGGCACATCAAGATTTTTGCCGGAGGAGGCGGTGTTATTCTTCCTTTCGAGATAAAAGAGGTTCAGGAATATGGTGTTACCCGCATATATACACCTGATGATGGTATGGAAATGGGATTACAAGGAATGATTAATGACCTGCTGGAAAAATCAGATTTTCCCACAGGAAACAGAATTGATTTCGAAATTGACGACATATATGATCGTGATTATGTAGCCATTGCAAGGTTAATTAGTGCTGCCGAAAATAACCCTGAACAAACAACACCCATTATTGATAAGCTGGTAAAAAAGATTGCTGGTAAAAAAGCTCCTGTACTAGGTATAACAGGAACCGGTGGTGCCGGAAAATCATCACTAGTCGATGAAATTGTACGACGCTTTTTAGTTAATTTTCCTGATAAGACATTAGCAATTATCTCTGTCGATCCATCAAAAAGAAAATCGGGTGGCGCACTACTTGGCGATAGAATAAGAATGAATGCCATAGATAATAGCAGGGTTTATATGCGTTCGTTGGCAACCCGTCAATCAAACCTCAGTATAAGCAAATACGTTAAAGATGCCGAAACAATTGCTCAGGCAGCAGGCTTCGATTTAATCATACTTGAAACATCTGGCATCGGTCAGTCTGACACTGCGATTATCGACCATAGTGATGTGTCGTTTTATGTTATGACACCGGAATATGGAGCTGCAAGTCAGTTGGAAAAAATCGACATGCTTGATTATGCCGATATTATCGCATTAAATAAATCCGATAAAAGAGGAGCCCTCGATGCCTTACGTGATGTTAGAAAACAATATCAACGCAATAATATGCTCTTTGATGTTGACCCTGAGAAACTTCCTGTTTATGGAACTGTTGCATCACAATTTAATGATCCGGGAGTTAATGAATTATACGCAAACCTTCTTCTTACACTCAATAAAAAAACGGGCTCTGATTTTGACATAAGTGATAAGTTAATTGAGCATAGTCCTGAAAAAATCTATATTATTCCACCAAAACGGGTCAGGTATTTATCAGAGATAGCCGAAACCATCCGTAAATATAACAGCAATGTAATAAGCCAAAGCAAGGTTGCCCAAAAACTTCATAGCCTTAATCAATCAATTGAAATTGTT
This sequence comes from Bacteroidota bacterium, assembly GCA_013203805.1. Taxonomy (GTDB): domain Bacteria; phylum Bacteroidota; class Bacteroidia; order Bacteroidales; family F082. The sequence continues at coordinate 49,609 of JABMPH010000507.1, forward strand.
AAGGAATGCGGAAAAGAAAAAGAAGCCATTACATTAACTGAAATATTTGAAAACACATTAAAAGAACTCGAACCGTCAAACAAAGAAATCCTGGATAACTGGGCGGCAAAAAAGAAACAGTACGAGGGTGATTATTACACATTTAAGGTAAGGGATAAGGAATTTAAAATCGCAACTAAAGTTGAGTCCCTGTCGCGTAATATGATACCCAAAATAAGTTTACCGAAATTTGAAAGCTGGGGAGAGATACTACGATGGGTACTAAGCGAAAATGTTCCGGGCGAATTTCCATTTGCAGCCGGGGTATTCCCATTTAAACGTGAGGGTGAAGACCCAACTCGTATGTTTGCAGGCGAAGGTGGTCCAGAACGCACAAACCGCCGATTCCATTATGTATCAAGGGGGTTAGCTGCTAAAAGACTTTCTACAGCCTTCGATTCAGTTACATTATATGGCGAAGACCCCGACATGAGACCCGATATTTACGGTAAAATAGGAAATGCAGGGGTAAGCATATCCTGTCTGGATGATGCAAAAAAACTCTATTCCGGTTTCAACCTAGCCGATCCAATGACATCCGTTTCAATGACCATAAACGGGCCAGCTCCAACAATGGTTAGCTATTTTATGAATGCTGCTACAGATCAACAATGCGAGGTATACATTAAAGAAAACAGGCTGGAAGATAGTGTAAACAGTACCATTTCCGAATTATATAAAAATAAGGGGACAATACGCCCTTCATATCAGGGTGACATACCAGAAGGTAATAACGGCCTTGGGCTAATGTTACTTGGTGTAACAGGCGACATGGTGCTTCCTGCCGATGTATATGAAAAAATCAAAAAAGATACGGTTTGCAGGGTACGTGGAACAATTCAGGCCGACATCCTCAAAGAAGACCAGGCTCAAAATACTTGTATCTTTTCAACTGATTTTTCGCTGAAAATGATGGGTGATATACAGGAATATTTTATCAAAAATTATGTTCAGAATTTCTATAGTGTTTCCATTTCAGGATATCATATAGCCGAAGCGGGGGCGAACCCTATAAGTCAATTGGCATTTACTCTGGCAAACGGATTTACATATGTTGAGTATTATCTGTCGAGGGGAATGGACATAAATAAATTTGCACCAAACCTGTCGTTCTTTTTCTCAAATGGAGAAGACCCTGAATATGCTGTTATAGGTCGTGTTGCACGTTTAATTTGGGCAAAAGCTATGAAGCTTAAATATGATGCCAACGAACGTTCTCAAAAACTCAAATATCATATCCAAACCTCAGGTAGATCATTGCACGCTCAGGAAATCGATTTTAATGATATCCGTACTACTTTACAGGCATTATATGCCATATATGACAACTGCAACTCGCTTCATACCAATGCTTATGATGAGGCAATCACAACTCCAACCGAAGAATCGGTAAGAAGAGCCATTGCCATTCAGATGATAATAAACCACGAATTGGGCTTAGCCAAAAATCAAAATCCATTACAAGGGTCATTTATTATCGAAGAACTAACCGAGCTGGTTGAGGAAGCGATATTAAGCGAAATGGACAGATTAACTGAGCGTGGCGGAGTACTTGGTTCGATGGAGACAATGTACCAGCGAGGAAAGATACAGGAAGAAAGCCTGTATTATGAAAACCTAAAGCATTCTGGTGAAATGCCAATAATTGGTGTTAATACATTTTTAGGGAGCAATGGCTCGAAAACGGTTGTGCCTGGAGAGGTAATTCGTGCTACTGAAAAAGAAAAGCAGTATCAAATAAATATGCTAAATCAATTACATAATACTTGGAGTGAAGAGGCTGAAGAAGCATTGAAAACACTTAAAATAAAAGCCATAAAAAATGAAAACGTTTTTGAAGCACTTATGGATGCGGCAAAGTATGCATCGATAGGACAAATCACAAATACACTTTTTGAAGTTGGGGGTCAGTATCGTAGAAATATGTAGTTGAAATTTTTTGCATATTTTATCCAAATGTAGATAAGTATGAAATAGGGAAATAAGGGTATAGGGAAATATGTGGACATCCCTTCACTAATATTTCCTTATAAGGTCATAACTTTATTCCCCCCATACCCTTTTGCCCATATACCCTTATTCCCCTTTACCCCCCCTTCTCCAATATAACTTTAATATATAAGTTCTCCTTAATTTGAAAATTTCCTTATTATTCAGAAACATTAATTAAATTTGTACTGTACTACCAATTGTTACAGATTAATACTTACTATTTTTGTTAACTATTTGGAAAAATTGATTTGATACCAATGGAACTCATTTGCTTAAATCAGAGTGAAGTTGGGGAAAATAATACAACTATAAAGCAGCTATGATTAAGAAAAATATTCTTGTTATTTACCCTGAGGAAGATGTAACTAAAATTGCGGTGTATAGAAATACCGAACCCATATTTTTAAAAACAATTCGTCATTCAGAAGATACCTTAAGTTCATTTAATCATTTCACCGAACAAATTGAACTACGGTTAAATAGCATTATAGATGAATTAGAAAACAACGGTTTACTTCTCGAAGATATTGAAATTGTAATGGGGCGTAGCGGCCTTATGAAGCCTGTTACACAGGGAGTTTATGAAATTACACCTAAAATGGTGGCTGATCTTAAGGAAGGAGCGATGGGTATGCATGCCACAAATTTGGGGGGGTTAATATCTTATCATATGGCCAAAAAACTTGGCAAAAAAGCATATGTTGCTAACCCAATTGTTGTTGATGAGCTTAGTGATGTTGCTCGTATAACAGGTCATCCAAGATTCAAAAGAAAATCCATCTTCCATGCCCTAAACCATAAATTTGTTTCATCGCAATATGCCAAATCCGTTCATCGACAATATGAAGACCTCAATTTAATTGTATGTCATATAGGCAAAGGTGGTATCTCGATAGGAGCTCATGAAAAAGGTAAGGTCGTTGATGTAAATCAGGCACATGATGGTGGTGGACCATTTTCGATAACCCGTTCGGGAACTTTGCCAATGGGGCAACTAATAGAACTATGTTTTAGTGGCGAAATGACCAAGGATGAGGTTATGGAAATGATTACATCAAAGGGCGGATATTCAGCATATCTTGGCACATCCAATATTTCGAAAATAAACGAACGCATTGCAAATGGCGACCAGGAAGCTATGGATATTTCCTATGCATTGTCATATCAGGTTTCGAAGGAAATAGCATCTCATTACGCAACTTTAAAAGGTGAAGTTGATTGTATTATCCTTACGGGAATTATATTTGATAGCGACCAATTTCTGAAAAATGTGAAAAGCCGACTTGCAGGTTTAGCGCCAATCGCACTATATCCAACGGTTAATGATTTCGCTTCTCTAGCTTCATTCGGGCTTATGGTACTTAAAAACGAGGTTGAGGTTAAACAGTATTAAAGAATCCTCCATCAAACAAGGTGGACTTGGATTACAACCTATGAGCGCTTTAAAAAGATACAATTACATATCTTGGAGTATTGGAGTACTGGGTTGTTGTATTGCATAAAAAGTTTAACAACTATTTAAAATTTTGAAAATACATTTGGTATGGGCTCAATTTCAGCCTGTTAAGAATTCTCAGCACTCCATTATTGTTGTCATGTAAAACAATCATTACATAACCATCTTCAAGAATCTGGTCTTTAGTTAAATATTATATCTAAATATAAAACCCTGAGAAAAACGCTTTTGCATTTTTGCCCAGTACCTGAGTCTTATATCCACCTTCCTGCATAAACAGCGTTGGAAGTCCTAACGAACCAATTGTACGACCATTACTAACAAAGTCACTGGTCAACAACGGCCATGTGCCTGTTGGGTCACCTTTTGAAGTATCAAAACCCAGCGATACGATCAGAAAATCGGGGTTAAACTTTTTTAATCGTGCTACAGCTTTTAATAAGGTACTACTGTATATGTCGGCAGTAATAGTTTCGGGAAGGGCAAAGTTCACATTGTACCCCAATCCTTTCCCTTCGCCTTTTTCACTCTCAAATCCTGAAAAATATGGATAAGCAAAACTTGGATGACCGTGAATTGATATAGTAAGAACATCAGCCCGGTCATAAAAAATTTGCTGTTGCCCATTACCATGGTGATAATCCATGTCAAGGATTGCAACTTTTCCATATCGTGACAGGTAGTTTGCAGCTATGGCACTATTGTTAAAATAGCAAAACCCGCCAAATACACTTTTTTCGGCATGATGCCCCGGCGGCCGGGTTAGTACATACGCTGCTTTTTTTCCCTGTAACAAAGCATCAGCAGCAGTTAGGGCGCAGTTAACCCCCCATCTTGCAGCCAGATATGCATTTTTATTAAGTGGCGTAAAGGTATCAATGCAATAATACCCTGCACGGACACTAAGATCCTTTGGTGGTTTTGTATTATTACGAATTGGAAATACATAGGGGTAAACTGACTTATCGGAAGCAATATTTTGAATTACGTTTTTAAAATAACTGAAATATTTAGTGTCATGTACATCGGTAATAAAATGATCAGGATATTTTTGAGCTTCATGCTGGTTAAATATTTCAAGTGGAAGAATTTCATTTAATATGTGTTTAATCCTAACGGGAGCTTCCACATATCCTCTATCCTTTACATGATGGATATCGTGTTTGTCGTTAACAATAAGAACAATATTATGCTTTCCTGAGTGCTGAATTTTTTGCGATTCGATTTTCTTTTTATGATACTTAAGTGGCCGTAGTTTAACCGGATTGTCTTTAATACTTTCTATTACTTCTCTTATGTAAGCATCAGGACAATAATCTCCATATTTACGATACAAAATTGCCTCAACAACCTTTTTTAAATAATCATCCGATATGGTACTATCACCTCCCAGGTTATCATAAACCAGATAAGGGGGGTCATTATCACCTTCTGTTACAGAGGTTTCGTATTTGGTATTAATTATTGGTCGGGCATTAAATTTTTCATAAAAAGCAAGTCGTTTTTTATTTTGCTTAAGAATTTCGGGGTCGTGGCTGAGTTGCGGATCATCGGGAAGACATTCCATAAATATCCCACTTGCATCTACCGACCTTACTTCTTCCCTAACCCTTTCGTATAGAGCACTTCCCACACCTGACTGTCCTTTCCCGGGCACAACAGCAATATAATCCAAATAATAAAACTGTAGATCGGGCATATGCAAAAGCAGAGCAAACCCTTTAATATTTTCGTTGTAATTGTCAGCCACAAAAAGCATTGTGTGAAACCGATATTTAAGCGGGTCAATTAACTGATCGCTTATAATATCAACCTTTTCTTTCTGGATATCATTAAACTGCTTATCTATAAGGTTTTTAACCTGTTGAATAGCCCTTGTGTTTACTTGTAAGTAGGGATTTGATATTTTTCTAATTCTAAACATTGTTCTATTTATAAGATGGTTTTTTTACAAAAAAAACAAGGTCGTCACCCTTATCATAATAGTCATCAAACCTGGCCTTAATCTGGTATTCGTTTGATTTGTAAAACGCCCTGGTAGGAATGTACTGCTCTCTGGATGATGTTTCGACATAAATTCCAGTTCCTCCCTGTTTAAAAATATCTTTTTCAGTTTCCTGCAGCAACACCTTTCCAAAACTTCGATTTCTAAAATCATCGTGTACAGCAATCCAATACATAGCGAAACTACTTACTGTCCCTGGAATTTTTCCATAACAGGTATAACCCAATACAGTATTATTGCTTTCCATAAAGATAAATTGATAACCACTCTCCTTTCCCTTTAAAAGGAATTCGTCAACGAGTTCAACTGCAATGTCAATTTCTTCGGGGTTAAAGAAGTTGGTTGAGGTCACAATATTGCGTACGGTTTCAGAATCGGACTCAATAACATTGTTCCGATAACTAATATTTGCTAGTTCCATGAATCTTCAATAATTCGATTAATAACTTCTGAAAACGAATATCCAGCTTCTTGAGTGGCGGCATAAAAACCTGCATCAGCTGATAAGCATGGGTTTGCATTAATTTCAAGTATCATAGGATTCCCATCTTCATCCACCCTAAAATCCACACGTGCATATCCATTAAGCCCAAACAGATGCCATCTATCCAAACAAATTTGTTTAAGTTTTTGAGCTAATTCAGGATCTGACTTTTCAAGGCCAAAAACCCTGTTTGTATTGTGATATTCAAATGAGCTCTCATCCCATTTAGCACTGTAACCAATAATTTTTGGTTTTCCTTTGGGAAAGTTTTCAAAAACTATTTCCGGAATCGGAAGTACCTCCGGTCCATTTGAGCCAGCCAATACTGATATATTAAATTCACGACCGGAAATATACTCTTCAAAAAAGTATTTTAAGCTCAAATGATTATTTAAAAACTCTTGAATTTTTTGGAGGTCACCGGGGAGAATATTCTCATCCGAAATGCCAACTGATGCATCTTCCCAAACCGGTTTGGCTATATAATGTAAAGATGGATTAAATTTCTCAGTGGTTATATCACATATTTGCTGAGGGGTTGGCAATCCGGCAGCAAAAAGCATTTTTTTAGTGAGGGTTTTATTGCTGGTGATATACATGCTTTCGGAACGGCAGCCTGTAAACGGGATTTTCAAATGTTCAAGCAACGATGGGGCAAAATAAATAAGCTTTCCGTCTTTATCAAGGCTTTCAACCAGATTGAAAACAAGAGTGGGGTTTTTAAGTTGTAATTGTTCACTGGTTTTTGCCATATTCAGGCCCATAAACAACCGTTCTGTTTCATATCCTAATTCTGCGAAAGCTATGTCAACAACTCTTGCTTCATCCAGCACATCCAGCTCATCCTGGGTCGGATTAACTGTTAACTCATTTATTAAAATAACAACCTTTTTCATCTGTTTAACTAACTACGAACCTTTTTAACTGCTGAATCCATAATCATACTCATAAGCTCCAAATATGGAATTCCAACTAAATTACATAGTATTGGCAAATCAGAATGTTCAGGGTGTAATCCTGCCAATGGGTTTATTTCAATAAAGTTGGGAATGCCATTTCCATCCATACGAATATCTGTCCTGCCCCCATCTTCACAACCCAATAATTTGTAAGTTTCCAAAGCCAGGGCTTCACATGCATCCTTATCAGTTCCAAACGTTGGTTTATATTCAATTAGTGTTTCACATTGCTCCTTATTAATATAAGAATAGACATTCTTTTCAGCGTTGTCTTTTAGTACAATTTCCATTGTCCCTACCGCCTTTGCTTCACTACCGGTTCCAACAATACCAACCGTAAATTCACGGCCACTTAAATAGGTTTCAACAAGTACTGGTTGGTTGTATTCAGAGAGAAGAAATCTGCATTGGGCTTCCAACTCTTCTATATTGTTAATAACAGAATTACCATTAATTCCTTTTCCCGTACCTTCTGCAACCGGTTTTGCAAAAAGAGGAAAAGGAAGATTTATTTTACCAATATCATTGGGATTAACTACAACAAAAAAATCGGGAGTAGCCAGTCCTGCATCCCTTATCACCCTTTTGGTAAGGCCTTTATCGAGAGTAAGCGTTAATACCAACGGGGAAGAAAATACGTAGGGAATATTGTAAGCATCCAATAACGCTGGAACCTGTGCTTCGCGACCAACTCCGTACATTCCTTCACAAATATTAAAAACTAAATCCCATGTATGACCTTTGGATAAACGCCCTACCAATTGTTTTAAATGACCAATCCTTTCGGTCTGAAAATTTAGTTTATTCAATGTGCTTTCTATTGCGTCGATTGTACCCTCCTGATCGAATTCAGCTGTCTCATCTTCTGTGAAGCCCAAGGCAAGGTATTCAGAACGCAAATCATATGTAATACCAATTTTCATTATAAATTGATTTATTAGATGTTATTGATTGTTATGTAAAAACAGTTAGTATCGATCTCCTGATATCTTATAGTTAAGTATAATCAGGGTATCTAAAAATTTTGTTTTCATAGTTGCGCAATACAACGTCGCCATTCTCTTTTCCCACAACGTAATCTGGCAGAAGCGGTATCTTACCACCCCCTTTTGGCGCATCAATTACAAACTGTGGGATTGCATAGCCCGACGTAAAGCCACGTAGTCCACGTATGATTTTTAGTCCATCTTCCACTTTTGTGCGGAAATGTGCCGATCCGGGAATTGGGTCACATTGATACAAATAGTAAGGACGCACCCGTACTTTTAGGAGTTCATGGGTAAGTTTTTTATATACCTCCACGCTATTGTTAATGCCCTTCATCAACACAGTTTGGCTTCCAAGCGGTATTCCGGCATCGGCAAGCCTGTTGCAAGCCTCCCTGGTTTCCGGAGTCAGTTCAGAAGGATGTGTAAAGTGTACACTCATAAATACAGGGTGGTACTTTTTTATCATCTGAACCAGTGCGGGTGTTATCCTCATTGGCAAAACAGCAGGAACTTTTGTCCCTATCCTTATAAATTCCACATGCTCTATGGCACGTAGTCCCGAAAGTATATATTCTAACCTGTTGTCTTCCAATGTCAATGGGTCACCACCTGATATAATCACGTCACGTATTTCGGTATGCTGACGGATATAGTCAATTGCATTATCTATTTCGGAAGTACGCGAATGCATCTTCTCTTTTTTTGACACCATGTGCGAACGAGTACAATACCTGCAAAAGGCAGAGCAAAATCCTGTTACAAGAAAAAGAGCCCTATCGGGGTAACGATGTATTATTAACGGAACCGGGCTGTCATGCTCCTCTCCTAACGGATCGGATTCCTCACCTGGCGACACAACCAACTCGTTTAAAACCGGCACCATTGTTTTGCGAAGCGGTTGTAGTGAATCGTCAGCATCAAGTAAACTAGCATAATATGGTGTGATGCGAATGGGTAGGTTTAACGATTGTTCCTTAAACCCTTTCTCATCTTCCGAAAGATTTATAATCTTTTCAAGCTTACTAAATGATGTATAGCTATTACGAATTTGCCACTTCCAGTCAGTCCATTCTGCAAGTGATACTCCTGGGAAATTTCGATCCCTAAAGGACAATGAATTATCAGATACCGCAAATCCGGTATAATTTAATTCTAAAGAAGGTTCAGTTAATTTTTGTAATCTTTCAGTGAGCACGCTGAAAGGCGGCGGTTCGTCAATAACCTCATACAACGAAGAAGAAATCGACATTTGTGTTTTTTTAGTTTTCATCTCAACTAAGAGAAAATAATTGTTTTAATTTGTTAATATTAAACTTTATTTGTAACATAAAAATATGTTGCAATATTATATCATTTTTGAATTAAACTATCAAAAATAAAATTATTTTTCATATTTATACTGTGTTGATTTTTAGTTATTTATACTGTGTTATTTTTAGAGATGGCAATGTTAAATTTTTAAAGGTTAAAAAAAAACAGTAGCAATGATACTAAAGCCATCATCAATGTAAAAAAGTAGTATTATTTGCCCTTAAAAATTGAAGCGTAGTAGATGGGAAATTTTAAATATACATTACAACAACTATTTTCTAAACTCTATAAATTAGTCTAATTTTGGTGTTGTAATAAAAAGATTAATTTAAAAAAAGTAAAGAAAAATAATTAAGACTTGATTAACTGCAAACGCAATACAGATTTAATACTATCAAAGCTATTTATCCTGTTGTTTGCAATATTCACAATCCCACATATTGCAGCCCAAACCTACACTAACGACCTGGAAGACTCTAGCTTTAGCGAAATTTGGATAGGTACAGCAACAATCGATAGCGGTTTTTCCCATTCGGGCTTTCACTATTCACTTACCGACTCATTACACCCTTATGGTCTTGGTGTTGAAATGCTATTACCTATAGAAAGAAGAGGTAATAATACTATATTAGAAATAGAAGGATGGGCTAAAAGTGAAATGAAAAATGCCAAGGCCTTTTACGTAATAACAATTGAAAATGAGGGTTTAAATGTATTGTGGAAGGGTATTCCTCTCTCACAAATATTAATTGAGGAGAACCAATGGTACAAATTTTATGATACCATATGCATTCCAGCAAATATAGCTTCTACAGGTAAACTTAAAACATATTTATGGAATGCAGGCAAATACAAAAAGGTAGGAATTGATGATTTAAGTATTACTTTCAAGGCAAGAAATAATCCATCATATCTTCCTGAGATTACTAATCATGAATACTTACAAAAATCATCAGATCATAAGCTGCTTTTCCATAATGGCTATTATAGAGTTATTCAGAACAATATCACCAAACAAATAATAATATTAAATCATAAAGGAGAGTATTTAACATACAATATATCTCTTTTTGAGGAAGTGCAAATCAAGGATGAAAGAATAAGTTACCATGATAATTTTGACTTTCAAGGCGAGAAAAAACATGATGACTTAACTGTTCTGAGATTCGAATTAAGAACCATGTTCAAAAGAGTTAAACTCCTTTTAAATTGCAAAGTTAACTCACCTCAAATCGAAATACGCATTGAAGAGAAATACATAAAAAATGTTGATATTGCCCGGTCTTCAATTATTATTGATGCAGCACAAAATCCATCAGAAATTTATAGGCAAAACAGGAAATTGCATACTATGGATTTTCAAAAAGAATACTGGCTCGACAAACAAGGCATTAAATTTGGGGATGGCGATAGTTCGTTTTTTATATACCACACACCTGATGTGTCATCGCTTCAGTTTGATAATGAGAATACCAGGCTGTTAGTGAACCTCGACTGGGAAAATGACCACCCTTTTTTCCGTTTTCCCCTAAACCCTGATAGCAATAATTGGAAAAAGGAAGAGTCAGCGAGTAGTTACAAAAGAGGAAATAAAAGAGAATATAGTTTCAATATTACCATTGGAAATCATACTAATACCATCCCTCGCTTCATGAAAAATCCATCGGGATATGAAGCAACATACATTTGGACTGAACATGCTGACTATAGCGACATAAGAACAAACAGAGCAACTTATTTTGGATCTGAAAATATTACTATTGCTGACAGTTCAATTGGGGGTTTCGTGAAGTACAATATACCTGTAACAAAAAGTGTATTTTATGATAATCCTGATAGTATTTCAAATTTCCACGCTTCAAATGGACTCTTTAATACTCTTGAAAGTACCATCCTAACTGACAATGAGTTTTCAGAATTTCTAATTCAAATTTCAAAAAAAGGTAGCGACATTTGCCTACATACACCCGAGCAATATACTACAACTCCTCAAAGACTTGAAGAAGCATTACTGTATATGCAGATGAATTTTGGTTCACCATCATGGATAGATCATGGAAATAATAACGGTCCACAAAATAATCGTGAGGATTTAATATGTGATGCCACTCTAAAGAAGTCACCTTTCTATGCCATTGACCTTTGGAATAGTTATGGGGTAAAGTATCTACATAATGCATATTATGAAGAGCTTAACACTTACAAAGACTGGCAATTTGATGCATCATTGGAAAAGCCATTTAGTGGTTATGGCGACTTTTTTCCAAAGCCCGACTATTACAAACATCCAACAAAAACAGAAGACTTATATCATTGGACAACAACCAGTGCCCTGTTTATTTATGAACCATATTTATGGGATTATCTTTTCAATCCTAAAAAGCTAAATAGTCTGGTCGATAATTGGTCGGTTGAAATTAACCATGTTTATCCCGCCTGGGTTGATCCTAAAAAAGGGATGTGGACCTATGACAATGATTCCATAATAATTGCACAACCCGGATTTAATCAGGCACTGGCAAATTTGGCAAACCTACGAGATGCGGGAAGATTAAACATCTGTACAATTGATAGTTTTCTGGATTATAGAACAGCCATTGATAACATTGATTGTCAAATATTACCTGATGGCAGAGTAAAGTTGACCAACAAAAATGATTTTGAAATTATTGGGCTTTCTATGGTTGCCTTAGCTAAAGCAGTCTCGGTAGATGGATTAATGCCTGAACATAAATTTTCAGAGCAAGAGATTATTTTTTGGTTTGATCTGGGATCTGGAGAAAGCAAATTGATTAGAATTGTTGATTAATAATAACTATGATAAAAAAAATAGCAATAATCCTTTCCGGTATTATTCTTTGGTTTCTACCTCACCCTACTGAAATTAGTCCCGAAGCCTGGCATCTTTTTGCTATCTTTTTTACAACTATCTTAAGTATTGTAATCGGTGCTTTCAACATTTTAGTGGCATCGGTTTTTGGGATGGTAATAGCTGTTACTACCGGAACAATTGACCCTGGTCACGCATTTTCAGGGTTTTCAAATGATATTGTTCTTTTGATTGTAGTAGCTTTTCTAATTGCAAAAGCGGTGGTAAAATCGGGATTAGGAAATAGAATTGCTTTATTAATGATAAGACGCTTTGGGAAAACCACTCTAGGATTGGGTTACAGCCTGATAGCTACAGATATGATTATTGCTCCTGCTTTCCCCAGCAACACAGCGCGCTCAGGATTATTGTTCCCAATAATTTATTCCATATCAATGGTAAACGGATCTGATCCTGAAAAAGGGACAGAGAAAAAGCTTGGTAGCTTTTTGATGTTTGCAAGCATGTTTGGAATAGGCCTATCATCGGCAATGTGGCTGACTGCTATGGCAGCCAATCCGGCCGGTGCAGCAATAGCAGAAAGTTATGGAGTAAATATTGGTTTCGGGACATGGGTGCTTGCTTCATTTGTCCCAACAATAATTGCGGCAATTGTAATTCCATGGGTGCTTTATAAGATTTATCCACCGCAGATGAAACTAACACCCAATGCTCCCATCCATGCGTTGGAAGAGTTAAAGAAGATGGGCAAAATGAGTCGTGATGAAATAATTACTGCTATCGTTTTTGCTTTTCTGGTTATTTTTTGGGCCCTTTCTGATGTTCTAAATATTAACAAAACGATAATCGCATTTCTGGGTCTTGGCTTACTACTGGTAACCAATGTATTCAAGGTTAAAGAAATAAAAAAAGAAGGAGAAGCCCTAACAACAATGATATGGTTTTCCATTCTTTACATTATGAGTAGTCAGCTAAATGAGTTGGGTTTTATGGACTATGTTGGTAATGCTCTGGCAATTCAAATTGAAGGGCTAAACCAGCATTTTGCTTTTTTTCTACTGGTATTTGTATACATAATCTTTCATTATCTATTTGTTAGTCAAACTGCACATATGCTGGCATTGTTGGGGGTTTTTCTGGGGGCCGGGAAAAGTTTGGGGATCGACACAACATCTCTTGCCCTTATGTTATTGTTTGCAACAAACTACTTTTCGGTTATAACTCCGCAAGGTTCAAGTTGTAATATCCTTTATATCAGTAGTGGTTATATCACGCCAAAGGAAGTTTACAAATACGGTGGGATTCTTACTTTTTTAAGCTTTGTAATTTATATGGTTTTTGGATTGCCATGGATATCGTTGGTGATGTAGCTTCTTGAAATAAACCATCAATAGTATTTAAATTTTATACTACAATAATATATTATATATCTACTTAGTGACCCTTCTATGTTGCACTTGGTGTTCCTTAGTGGTAAAAAAAAACCACAAAGGAGCACAAAGGATTTCACAAAGAAAACACAAAGGAAAACTTGTTTTTAGTAACTCTATTTTTACAGGATTCCATTAAATGATTAGTTACTTTATACTAAAATTAATAGAGGCTCGCCCAAGAAATATGTTTACAATCAACTTTTAAAATACCTCCTTGGCAATCTTCTGGATATTATCCGATTTTCCCATTGTGTAATAATGTAGAACAGGAACATTTGCTGCTTTAAGTTCTTTCGATTGCTGAATGGCCCACTCCACCCCTACCTGTCGAACCTGATTGCTATCTTTGCATTTTAGAACTTCTTTTACAAGATCAACGGGCAAATCGACACCAAAGGTTTTGGGAATATTTATCAGATGATTACGGGTGGAGATAGGTTTTAACCCCGGAATAATAGGTACATTAATATCCTTTTCTCTGCAAAGCTTAACAAAATCAAAATATTTCTGGTTATCGAAAAACATTTGTGTTACAATGTATGAGGCTCCGGCTTGTATTTTCTTTTTCAGGAAATACAAATCACTATCCATGTTTGGTGATTCGCCATGTTTTTCAGGATAACCGGCCACACCTATGCAGAAGTCCATTGATCGTGTGTTCGATAACTTTTCGTCGAGATACACACCATTATTGAGTTTTGTAATTTGTTCAATAAGATCCAAAGCATGGGCATTTCCATCGGGTTCAGGAATAAACACTCGTGTGCCGGGTTGTGGATCTCCTCTAACAACAAGAATATTATTAATGCCTAAAAATTGTAAATCAATCAAAGCATTTTCCGTGTCTTCTCGTGTAAAACCACCACAAATAATGTGAGGCACCACGTTAATCCCATATCTATATTTTATTGCTGCAGAAATTCCAACCGTACCGGGGCGCTTTCTCACGGTTTGTTTACGAACTAAACCATTTCCTGCATTTTCATAAACAACTTCTTGTTGATGATAAGTTATGTTTATGAATGAAGGATCGAACTCAACCAAAGGATCTATGGCTTGTTCAGTAGATTCGAAATCATGCCCTTTTAATGGAGGTAATAACTCGAATGAGAATAAGGTTCCTTTTGAATCTTCTATATGTTTTACTACTGTTTTTTCCATGTTTTATTATTTTTTTGTCATTCTGAGCACAGCGAAGAATCTCTATTTTGATAATATTAAAGTACTGAGATTCTTCGCTTCGCTCAGAATGACAAAGTGTTACCTAAATTATATATTCATCGGTAAGAGTTTTTTTACTTGATCGGCACTTATATTTTTTCTAGATGCATAATCTTGAATTTGATCGGGCATCAACTTTCCCACATTAAAATATTGCGAATCGGGGTGTGTAAAATAAAATCCACTTACCGATGCTGCAGGATACATGGCAAAATTATCTGTTAAGGTTACTCCGGTTGCTTCCTCTGCATTTAATAGTTTGAAAAGAACTTTCTTTTCGCTGTGTTCAGGACAAGCAGGATATCCCGGAGCCGGGCGTATTCCCTGATACTTCTCCCTTAGCTTTTCTTCTATTTTAATATTTTCGTTAGCAGCATAACCCCAATATTCTTTACGAACTTTTTCATGGAGTAACTCGGTGGCTGCTTCTGCTAAACGGTCGGCAAGTACCTTTAGCATTATTGCACTATAATCATCATTATCATCCACAAATCGTTTAACATGTTCCTCAATGCCAAAGCCTGTTGTTACTGCAAATCCACCCAAGTAATCAGTATTATCCTTTGATTTAGGTGCTACAAAATCACTCAAACATAAATTTGGGATACCTCTTGCCTTTTTCTCCTGATTTCTTAAAAATCTGAAATTGGTTTCTTTACTCTCAAAATTAACCACAACGTCATCCTCATGTGAATATGCAGGAAAAATACCCGTTACTGCTTTCGCAGATAACCATTTTTCATTAATTATTTGATCTAGCATGCTGTTGGCATCAACAAGTAATTTTTGAGCCTCTTCACCTTTAATTGGATCTTTAAGAATTGAAGGATATTTCCCATTAAGTTTCCAGGCATGGAAAAAGAATGTCCAATCTATAAATTCACGAACCTCACCCAGCGAAATATCATCAAATACCTTAATCCCAATATTAGATGGTTTAATTATTTCATAACTATCCCAATCAGGTTTAAACTTATTACTGCGAGCATCCCCAATGGTGATATACTTTTTATCATCAATATTTTTAGCATGTTTTTCACGAAGACGATCATACTCAGTTTTTGTATCTTCCAAGAACTTCTCCTTATCAGATGGAGATAATAACTTACCGGCAACACCAATCACCTTCGATGCATCTCGTACATGAACTACTGGATTTGAATAATACGGTGATATTTTAACAGCCGTATGAATTGGCGAAGTAGTAGCACCTCCAATTAATAATGGGATACTTTTATTCCGACGGGTAAGCTCTTTTGCAACATGAACCATTTCCTCCAGCGACGGAGTAATTAATCCGCTAAGCCCAAGTAAATCAGCATTTTCTTTCTCGATGGTTTCAAGAATAGTTTCGGCGGTTACCATTACACCAAGATCAATAACTTCATAATTATTACACGACAGAGCAACTCCAACAATGTTTTTCCCAATGTCGTGAACATCACCTTTAACCGTTGCTAATACAACCTTACCATTGGTAACCTGTTCGCCATTATTTTCCAGTTCGATAAATGGAAGCAAATAAGCGACGGCTTGTTTCATAACTCTTGCGCTTTTAACAACCTGTGGCAAAAACATCTTACCGGAACCAAAAAGATCACCTACTATATTCATACCATTCATAAGTGATATTTCAATAACATCGAGAGCTCTTTTTGAGTTTCTGCGTGCTTCTTCAACATCCGGTTCTATGAATTCGGTTATCCCCTTAATCAAAGCATGTTCAAGCCGTTTCTCAACAGTAAATTCACGCCATTCCTCACGAACAGTATCTTTACGGTGTGCATTATCTTCAATTTTTTCAGCAAACATTAGAAGCCTTTCCGTGGCATCTTTCCTGCGGTTTAGAACCAGATCAATAACTAATGTGCGCAGGTTGTCCTCAATCCCGTCATAGATTTGCAACATGCCGGGATTAACAATTCCCATATCCATTCCAGATGCTATTGCATGATATAAAAATACTGAGTGAATAGCTTCGCGAACAGTATTATTGCCCTGAAATGAAAACGACAAATTGCTTACACCACCACTGGTTTTCACATATGGCAGGTTTTCCTTTATCCACTTTACAGCATTTATATAATCAACGGCATAGTTATTATGTTCAGCAATACCAGTACCTATCGCAAGTATGTTTGGGTCGAATATAATGTCCTCAGGAGGGAATCCATCTTCTGTCAGCAAATTGTAAGCCCTTTGACAGATAGCAGTTTTCCTTTCAAAATTAGCAGCCTGGCCTTCTTCATCGAAAGCCATTACAACTGCTGCCGCTCCATAATTTTTTACCAGCCTGGCTTGTTCCAGAAATTCTTTTTCACCGTTTTTAAGGCTTATGGAATTAACGATTCCTTTCCCTTGGATACATTTTAAGCCAGCTTCGATAACCTCCCATTTTGAAGAGTCGATCATAATTGGTAATCTGGATACATCGGGATCAGAAGCCAGATAATTTAAAAATGTAACCATCTCACTCTGCGCATCCAGCATTCCATCATCCATGCTAACATCAAGCACCTGGGCACCACCTTCAACCTGATGACGGGCTATCGTTAGAGCCTCTTCATATTTCTTTTCTCGAATTAATCGTGCAAACTTCCTCGATCCGCTAACATTTGTTCTTTCACCAATATTTACAAAGTTTATCTGACGGTTAATTTTAATTGGTTCAAGTCCGCTGATCTGAGTAATATGCTCTTTAACAGGGATACTACGAGCATTATATTCCTCTGCAATATCTGCTATTACCTTAATATGATCAGGTGTTGTACCACAGCATCCACCAACAATGTTTACAAAACTATTTTCTAAAAAATCTTTAATATAAACACCCATTTGTTCAGGTGTTTCATCATATTCACCAAATTGATTTGGTAAACCTGCATTTGGATAAACACTAACATTATATGGTGCTATTTTAGATAATTCAGCAATATGAGGACGAATCTGCTCAGAACCCAATGAACAATTAAGTCCAACACTTAACATATCAATATGTGAGATGGAATTAAAAAATGCTTCAAGGGTTTGCCCTGATAAGGTGCGGCCGCTAGCATCGGTAATAGTACCTGAAATCATTACAGGTATCCTTTTCCCCTTTTCTTCCATCAGTTGATTAATTCCAAACAAAGCTGCCTTGCCATTTAAAGTATCAAATATTGTTTCAACAAGTAATAAATCAACTCCTCCATCTATCAATGCCGAAGCTTGCTCATAATAATTATCTCTAAGCTCATCGAAGGTAACATTACGATACCCAGGATCACTTACTTCAGGTGACATGGAAGCTGTTTTATTAGTGGGTCCCATGGCTCCGGCAACCCATCGTGGTTTATCAGGATTAAGTGCAGTATATTTATCAGCAACCAGCTTGGCTAAGGTTGCCGCCTGAAAATTAATATCATAAACCTCATCTTCGAGACCATAATCACTTTGTGAAATACGAGTTCCATTGAAGGTATTTGTTTCAATTATATCAGCACCGGCAATTAAATACTCTTCGTGAATATCACTTATTATCTGAGGCTGAGTTATATTTAGCAGATCGTTATTTCCTTTAAGAAGCTTGTTAAAGTCCTTAAATTTTTGACCACGATAATCATTCTCTTCTAGCTTGTAACGTTGGATCATTGTACCCATAGCACCATCCAGTACAAGGATTCTGTTTTTTAGTTCATTTTTTATTTCAGACTTCATACTTAAATATTTTTATAAAATGAGAGTCAGAATTTAATATGCACATAGAAATTTACTACCCTATTTTGACCCTGCATTTAAAATTTATCATTTCCCTCTACCTCTGGCAGAAGGTTAGGTATTGGCACCTTTTCCGTATTACCGGAAGGTTGCCAGGGCTTCATGGAGCCTAATCTCTCCACCCTTCTTTATAAATCAAGAAGCCTCAGGTTTGCTTTAACAATGCAGTTAGCAGTAAGAGGAACTGAATTACAAGGCAAATATACTATAAAATTTTTATACGAAAATTTGATTAAGCTTCAAATTAACAATTGATTAACAATATATTGATTTAAACAACTGGTTTATTTAGTGACATTTATACTAAGAGATACTGTTTACTATGTTATACAATCATTACCAAACTAATTAAGGCATTATATTTGCACCCATCAAATTAATAGCTTATTAATGGCATATAAAACGAATTAAAAGAATTGTCATTTCTAATTTGCATCTAACATCTTTAAATATGAACACATTTAAAAAGATTATCTCTTATTCGCTTATTATCCTGGCGATTGTAATTATCAGCAGTTTTCAATTAATACCTGACAGTAATAAATACAATGAACAATGGCAAAAAGTAGAAAATCTCGCAAAAAATGGTCAACCTAAATCAGCACTTATAATTGTTGATGAAATATATAAGACTGCCAAAGGCGAAGATGATAAACCTCAAATTATAAAATCGCTCATATATCGTGTAAGTCTGCAAAGCCAATTTGAGGAAGAGCACATAATCAAGTCTATTGATATTTTCAAAAAGGAAATTGAAACTGCATCTACACCTGAAAAACAGATATTGCAATCATTGGTTGCAGAACTCTATCAAACATATTACAACTCAAACAGATGGATAATTAACTCCCGACAGATTGTATCAGAAAATGATAGTGATGATATTAGCACCTGGGATGCCGTAACACTTATCAAGGAAATTGAAAAGTATTATAGTGCCTCATTGCAAAATGAAAAAGAGCTTTCAAAAATACCTCTCAAAAATTATAACTCTGTACTGCTCCATGGTGATTCGGCAAACACAACATTGTTTCCTTACCTATTTGATTTGCTTGCAAACAGGGCATTAAATTATTTTACATCAAGTGATTATGAGTTTACACAGATTTCTTCTCCTGTTCAAAACAATAGCGCTAGTTATTTAATCCCAACACCTGAATTTGCTAATTTGAAGATTAATCCTCTTAATAATAAAGAAAGTTTCATCCTCTCAATTTTTCAGAAATTAATATCATTACATATCAAACACAAAAATACTGAGGCTCTTGTGGATTTGGATCTAAGAAGACTAAAATACGTAGAGAATAATTCAAATCATTCATCTGACATTGGAAGCAAATATATCAGTTCATTAACATATTTGGCAAAAAAATATAATAATCACCCTGTTTTTGTGTCTATTGCATTCGAACTGGCGAACCAATATTTCATAGATGGGAAAAACTATTCACCCAAGTACAATGACGATAATAAATTCAACTTTGTTAAGGCTGACAGTATTTGTAAACTAGCATTAAAACAATTTCCTGACGTTATAGGATCGAACAAATGCCGTAATTTAAGTGAACAGATAAATCAAGTTGATTTTATATTTGATATTCAGGTTGCTCAATCGCCCAACTCCCCAACACTATCATTTATTGAGTTTAAAAACATTGATCATTTGTACTTCAAGGTTGTTGTTGGTAACCCCAAGGCAAATGCCGACAGGCACAACAAAAAAGAAAATATTCAAAATCAACTTCGTGAAAAAGAAGTTATTTCATGGGAACAAGAGCTTCCGGCAACAACTGATCACAGATCGCATACTGTTGAGATTAAAATCCCGCAACTTCCTCTGGGATATTACATAATCTTTGCATCCAACGATTCATTATTCAGCACAACTCAAACTATTAAGTTCAAACCAATTTGGGTAACCAATCTAAGTTATATGACCAGTGCTAATCCTACTTCTGATCACACTGACATGTACATAGTTAATCGGGAAACAGGAAGAAGTATTGGCGATGTAAGCATTACAATATATAAGCAGCAATACGATAATCGTAGCAGGAGTTACACTATTAAAGAAGTTGGAAAGGTAATTTCTGATAACGTAGGGTATGCAAAAATTGAATCGATTAGTGATAATAATTATGGTACGTATTTATTTGAGTTTGTGAAGGATGATGACAAGCTTTTTTCCGAAAATTATCTGAACTTTTTTCGCGCTACTGAAAATAACAAACCAAAGATTAAAACATTTTTGTTCACCGACAGGGCTGTTTATCGGCCGGGACAAACCGTTTATTTTAAAGGTATAGTTATTGAAGAAATAGCACAAGACATTAATTTGCTTAAGGATTATACCTCTGATATTGAGTTTGCAAATTCGAGCAGAAAGATAATAGCATCAATAAAGTTTACGACTACCGAAGATGGCTCATTTAACGGATTCTTTACAATACCTGTGGGTGGATTGAACGGACAAATGACAATTAAGAGCAAAACCGGTTCTATTCAAATATTAGTTGAGAATTACAAACTTCCAACATTTGAGGTAGTTTTCGATAGTCTGGCAGGTCAGCCTAAATTAGGTGACAATATTACAATAACTGGTAGTGCCATGGGGTATGCAGGTAATGCCGTTGATGGCGCCGAAGTTAAGTACAGAGTTATTAGAAAAGTAAACTTCCCATGGCCATACTATAGAGATTTTTCATGGTTTCCACCAAACATTAAAAACGATCTGGAAATAACAAACGGAGTGGTAACAACCTCTTCTATGGGTGAATTTAATATTCAATTTGATGCAATCCCTGATAATAATATCCCCAAAAAAACTGATCCCGTATTTACTTATGAAATTACTACCGAAATAACTGATATAACAGGAGAAGTTAGAACCGGGCAAACAAGTGTTAAAATTGGAACTAAGTCGGTAATTTTAGATATTGAAATACCAAAAGTTGTTGAAATAGGGAACATTGGAACTCCTGAAATTCATGCCAAAAACCTTAACGGATCAGGCATTAAATTCGATGCCGCCATATCAATTTATGAACTTACTCCACCCACTAGACTACTACACAATCGTCCTTGGCCTCAACCTGAATTTAGTGTTATTCCTGAAAAAGAATTCATTGTAGATTTTCCACATTTGCCTTATAAAAATGACCTTGATCCACTTACGTGGGAAAAAACAAAAGTAGCTAACGCGCAAATAACCGTAACTGGATCTGGAACAATTCCTTCCAACTTATTTAATGAATTAGAGCAAGGTGAATATTTAATTATTGTTGATGGAAAAGATAACCAAGGAAATACCATTGAAACCAAACAAGTTTTCACATTGTATTCATCATCAGGTAAAAGATTGCCCGGAAACATGATTAATTGGGTTGCCATAACCACCAAGAAAGCAGAGCCGGGGGACATCATAAAACTTGTTGTAGGTTCAGCAACTCGTAAAACCCCCTTAATGTATGAGATAGTAAATGGAAATACCATTATCGAAAGAAACTGGATAACATTAAACAAAGGTCAAAAGATTATTGAAATTCCTGTTGTTGAAGCCTATAGGGGTAACTTTTCAATAAATGTGACCATGGTTAAATTCAACGAATTTTATTCTGAAAGCATAAATATAGTCGTTCCCTTTACAAATAAAGAACTTGATATTTCTCTCGAAACATTCCGCAGTCACTTAACTCCCGGACAGAAAGAAGAATGGAAAGTCACAATTAGTGGCAAAGATGGTCAGAAATTATCAGCTGAATTATTGGCTGGAATGTATGATGCTTCTTTGGATATTTTTAGGACAAATCAGTGGCAAATGAATCTTTATCATAATAAGTCTCGCTCATCCGGATGGGAATCAAATCAATTTAACTCCTCATTATCTGCAACATTATTTATGCCTGAATTATTATATTATCAGGCTGCCAGCATTAATTACCCAACCATAAATTGGTTTGGGTATCAAAATATGGGTTACAATAGCAATAACTATGGTGGGATGGATTATAATTATCGTAAATCAGTAATAGCGCAGGAATCGATGGGGCTTAATGAGCAAGCCTCAGATCCTTTCAATAAAGATCAAGTTATTCCAGAAGAAGATGAATTAGAAGAATTATATTCCCAATTTGGAGACGATCTTCAAGGAAAAAGTGAAACTGTGCCACTTCGTAGCAACTTCAACGAAACGGCTTTCTTTTTCCCTAATCTTAAAACAGACGAACTAGGAAATGTATCATTTAGTTTCAATACGCCAGATGCCCTCACAGAGTGGAAAATACTGATGCTAGCGTATACCAATGATCTTAAAGTTGGTACTTTGGAAAGAAAAATCAAATCACAAAAGGAATTAATGATTATCCCAAATGTACCACGATTTGTACGCCAGGGTGATACATTATTATTCACTGCAAAGGTTATTAATTTCACTGATAATAGTATAGATGCAATATCAAAGATTGAATTTTTTGATGCTATTACCATGAAACCAATTTCATTATTTATTGATGATAATAATCATACTATTTCTCAAAAAATTAAACCAAAACAGAGCGAATCGGTTAGCTGGAGTATAAGCATACCAAGTGATATTAGCATGATGTCTTACAAAATTACATCTTCAACAGGTACTTTTAGTGATGGTGAAGAAAGGATGTTTCCTGTGCTAACGAACAGGATGTTAGTTACAAGTTCTTTTCCTATGAATGTTAGTGGGTTAAGCACTACAGATTTTAAATTTGATGCATTGGAAAAATCCAATAATAGTAGTTCGATAAATAATTACAAATACACCATTGAGTTTACATCAAATCCCGCATGGTATGCCGTTCAGGCTCTTCCCTACTTAAGTGCACCTGAGAATAGTAACTATATGTCATTATTCAACAGCTATTTTGCTAATTCACTTTCATCATTCATTGTAAACAGCAACCCAAATATTAAAGCTGTTTTTGAAAGCTGGAAAAACATTACCCCCGATGCTCTTCTCTCAAACCTTGAAAAAAATCAGGAATTTAAAAACACAATATTAGAGGCTACTCCATGGGTTCTTGAAGCCGATGATGAAAGTGAACAAAAACGCAGAATAGCAATTCTATTTGATGTAAACAATATGTCAGATAGTAAAGAAGCGGTACTTAACAAACTATACGAGGGACAATTGCCATCAGGTGCATGGCCTTGGTTTAAAGGTATGAAAGAAGACCGACATACAACTCAATCAATTGCACTTGGAATGGCAAAACTACATCACAAAGGTGTATTGGATTTAAAGAGTGGCAACAGACGCTTTCAAATGGTTCGTAAGGCAATTGCCTGGCTTGATACAGAAATTGCCAGCGATTATGTAAAACTTAAAAAAACCAGTCCAAAATCATTGAATAATTATAACCTTAGGAGTTCCCAAACTCAGTATTTGTATTTAAGATCACTTCTGGTGGATATCATTCCCATTCCTGATAAATCAAAAGAAGCAATTGAGTATTACACCAATCAGGCCAGTAAATATTGGCTAAAGCAATCAAACTACTTGCAGGGAATGACGGCAATAATGCTTCATAGTTTTGGGTACAGAAATGAGTCGGAAGCAATTATTCGCTCATTAAAAGAAAGGTCATTATACAGCAAAGAGTTGGGTATGTACTGGCGTCAGGATGCAGGATGGAATTGGTATCAGGCACCTGTTGAAACACAAGCAATGATGATTGAAACAATGGCTCAGTTGGATAATAATCCCACTGTTATTGAGCAATTAAAAATTTGGCTTATAAAGCAGAAACAAACTCAACACTGGAAAACTTCAACTGCTACAGCCGAGGCGGTTTATGCTTTACTTATGTATGGAAATAACTCTCTTGAAAATAATGAATTAGTTGAAATAAAAGTTGGCGAAAAGATGATTGATATAAGTGCCAATTCGGATATTAAAGCAGAAGCCGGCACCGGATATTTTAGTACTTCATGGACGGGAAAAGAAATAACCGCGGAATTATCTAACATCACTATAAAAAACCCGAACAATAATATAGCATGGGGAGCAGCATACTGGCAATATTTTGAGGACATGGATAATATCGAGTCTCATAATTCTCCTTTATCAATAAGTAAAAAACTTTTTGTCGAAAAACTCACTAATGAAGGTCCGGTTTTGGTAGCATTTGATATGGATCAGGAATTAAAAACGGGAGACAAAGTCGTAGTAAGGTTAACTATTTCTACTGACAGAGCTATGGAATACATACACCTTAAAGATATGAGGGCAACAGCTTTTGAACCTGTTTCACCACTATCGGGTTACTCATATAGTGGCGGACTATGGTACTACAAAAACTTAACAGATGTTAGCACTGAGTTCTTTATGCGATACTTAAATAAAGGCACATATGTGCTTGAATATCCATTATTTGTAACTCAAAAAGGAGATTTCACAAATGGAATAGCAACAATACAAAGTATGTATGCTCCTGAGTTTGGAGCACATTCTTCGGGGCTAAGGATTAAAGTTGGTGAGTAGTTCTATCTCGGATATCACCTTTCGAATCGAAAAAACATGAAAGGTGACAAATAAATTGCTTTTAACATATTTTGTAACTAAATTTGTATGTGTTACATCTGAAAAGTTTTAAAAGCTAACAACCCAATGAACATTATAGGCCGATTTACAAAAAACCTCGTGGATTCTGTTGCAGATGCAGGGGAAAAATTTCTGAATATTAGGAAATTACGAGGTACATCAACACAAATATTACTTGATCTATGCGATGATCTGATTTCGCATAAAGGTGTAGCTTCTGGCATTGCCCTCGCCAGAGAAGTGATGAATCGTTATAACCAATTATCCAGAAAAGAGAAATTAACTTTTTTCAATGAATTGAATAAGAAGATGGGGCCTAATCTGGAAAAAATAGTTACTGTAGCACAGGCATTTATAAAACAGCCGGATGAAAAAACACTGCTGGATCTTTCGCATCAAATGAAATCGAAGCGACAGAAGCTATTTAGTAGGATGATTATGGCACCTAATGGAACAAAATCAATTGTATCACTGCGGGAGGACTTATTGGGATTTATTAAATCGGGGGTTGGTTTAGAAGCAATTGATGAAGAACTTAGGGGATTACTTACATCATGGTTTAATCCGGGGTTTCTTGTCCTGAGAAAAATCGACTGGGATACCGAAGCTTCAATACTCGAGAAGATAATTCAATACGAAGCGGTTCATTCAATTGCTGACTGGAATGACTTAAAAAGTAGATTAACAACAAACAGAAGGTGTTTTGCTTATTTTCATCCTGCCCTTGATGATGAACCTTTGATATTCGTTGAAGTAGCTTTAACCAAAGGTATAACAGGCTCTATTCAATCAATATTTAACGAACAAAGCGTTGGTAAAAAGGAAGCTGATACCGCTATATTTTATTCCATTAACAATTGCCAGCGTGGGCTTAAGAAAATTCCATTGGGAAACTTCCTAATAAAAATGGTTGTTACCGAACTCGCATTGGAATTACCCACAATAAAAAAGTATAGTACATTATCGCCAATCCCAGGATTTGCCGACTGGCTTAAGGATGAAATAAAGTCGGGTAGCCCCGAATTTATAGCTGAAGAAGGTCGTCAATTACTTAAATCACTTGAAGATGAAGCTTGGTATAAAGATCCTAAGAAAAGTGAAATATTGAAAAAACCATTAGTCAATGCTTGTGCAATATATTTGATTAGGGTTAAAAAGTACAATAAGCCTGTTAATTCTGTTGCTAGATTTCATTTTGGCAATGGTGCCAAATTATACCGCATTAACTGGATGGGAAATACTTCGGAATACGGAATTGCCAAATCCTTTGGGTTGATGGTAAATTATCTTTACGATTTGAAAAAGATTGAAGCAAATCATGAGGCATATGTTCAAAATGGAGAGTTGGCAATATCAAAAACAGTTAAGTCAATACTGGCAATGAAATAATTTACTCTGTATATCACCATTCAGGTCTTTGCCAGCCAAAAAAGCTGGTAAAAGACTCAATCCAAATTCCTAATCTCAAAAACTGCCCTGTTAAAGGTTGTATCAATTTTATGATAAATAGGGTAGAATCCTTTTTCGTCAAGTACATTTCGGCCAACAAAAGCCTTAAACAGAGTTGCTATTTTATCCTTTGAAATTTGCACTTTTTCATCGCTTTGACTAATCCCCTTATCTTCAGCAAAAGCAACTAGTTCATCAAATATAATATTATCCATATTAAAGTCCGTATCGTAGGTTTCAAAATCCTTGAACTTATTTAGCCTGGCTCTGTTTCTATCAGTATAATCAAATGCAAATTGGAAAATCAACCCTTTATTTGCAAGTAAGTTATAATAAGTATGTACGCTGTCGGTAATCAACGGAACAAAAATATCAGGCATAATACCACCACCACCGTATACAACTTTTCCCTTTGGAGTAGTATATTTAAGCGAATCGTTAAAATGTATGCTGTCTTTATTTGTCATTTCACCATTGTGGTAACGAAGATAATACTCCTCATAATAACTTTCCGAATCACCATTGTTGTATGGTTTTTGAATACAGCGTCCGGTTGGAGTATAATATCTTGCTGTTGTAAGCCTTACTGCTGATCCATCGGGCAAACTTATCTGTTCCTGAACTAAGCCTTTACCAAAGGTTCTGCGACCAATTATTAGACCCTTATCATTATCCTGAAGGGCTCCGGCAATAATTTCACTGGCTGAAGCCGAATTTTCATCAACCAGAACGGCAATATCTATTTCTTCAAAATCACCATCATCGGTTGCAAATGCATGTCGTTTGGCACGATTTTTACCATTAGTGTAAACTATTAATTCCCCTTCCTTTAAAAATTCATCGCTAATTCCTATTGCAGCCTGAAGTAAACCTCCGGGATTACCTCTCAAATCAAGAATTAATTTGGTCATTCCCTCTTCCTTAAGTTCCTTAGCAGATTCAATAAACTCATCATATGTGGTGGCCGAAAATTTATTAAGCTTAATATAACCAACATTATCATCAACCATGTAGGCAACATCCAAACTGTAAGTTGGAATTACATCACGAGTAATCGTAAAATCAATAAGCTTTGGAATCCCCCTGCGAAAATTACTAACCTTAACTTTTGTTCCTTTTTTACCCTTTAGTTTACGAATAGCGTCATTATTTGTTATACCTATTCCTGCAACAAGCGTATCATCAACCATAACAATTCTATCACCAGCCATTAAACCTACCTTTTCGGATGGCCCGCCAGGAATGGGATTTATTACAGTAATGGTATCTTTTTGGATTCTAAAGGAAATCCCAATTCCTTCGAAACTACCAAGCAAGGGGTCGTTCACTTCATTAAACTCCTCACGTGATATATACATTGAGTGAGGATCAAGTTCCTCAAGCAATCCCCTTATGGCATCATCTTCAAGGCTTTCGCGATTAACCGTGTCAACATAGTCCTGAATAATATAATCAAGAATATCGCCGGTTTTGTTGTATTTGTTACTGCCCAAGGGTAATAGTGATTTAGCCCCTTGAGTATTAGTTACAAGAAGAGAGCCAATCCAAATTCCAACAATAAGGACAATTGAGAAGGCTATGGGTAAATATATTTGAAATTTACTGTTTTTCTTATTCATAGAATATTTTTTGCAAAAGTATTAAAAAAGTAGTTGGCGATGAGGTTGTAATTCTCAGGATGTGGTTTACATATTGAAAATAAAATATAGCTTGAAATAGTTTGAACAATTAATCAGGGTTGCATATTTCTAAATTAATTCATTTTTATCAACCATAATTACACTGTACGAATTAGCACACTTAGTGTTTATGTTCGAACAGGTTTCTACCTCTGAAAAAAAATTCAATCAACGTTAACCTCTGTTTTTATGCGTATTACAATTTTCGGTATGCTATTGGCATCTTAAAAGTCTAAACACTTCTAAAACTTACTACAATGAAATCAAGAATCGCAACCTTCTTGATAGCTTTGTGCATGTTCATGGCAGGAACTGCATTTGCTATTAACCCCGTAAATCAAAATACTAATGCCTCAAAAGCTGTAGCTTCATTACTTAAACAAGAGATTGATTATCCAAAATTTGCCAAGGAAGAAAATTTCGAGTACTGTGTATTAGTACGAATAATTATTTCTCAAGATGGCACATTTAAAGCTGATTGCGTCAATTGTAATTGCTCGAGAATGAAAGCACATGTTATCAAAGTTATTGAAAACATCAACATGAAAGAGTTTAGTAAATACGCAGGTAAAGAATTTAATTTTAAGATAGACTTTAAGCTGATCTAGCCATATTAATTAATCTGGGTATTCAGTAAATTGTTTTCTGAAATTAAGAACAAGAAGAATTTCAGTAGATTTGACAAATGCTATCTTTGTACAATTATTCTCAGTTACCATTCACAATGAAAGCTCTTGTCATATTTTGTGCTTTTCAATTATTATCGCTCGGTATAATTGGTCAGGATGTTATTAGATTTCCATTTTCAAAACACAAAACCGATTTGGACCTACACGATGCAGTGAGTTATGGTAAATTTGACACTCACAGGTTTGACCCCATTATTCCCATTAAATCAAGAGAATTATCTACACCTACAAAAACAGTATTTGGATACTTACCCTACTGGCAATACCCTTCGGCAGTTGAATATTTACAATACGACCTTCTTAGTCATATTTCTATTTTCGATTTTGGTATTACCGAAAATGGTGATATTGACCCTCCTCCAAATTGGCCATGGACTGACGTAATAAATTCATCCCATCAAAATGGGGTAAAAGTTATACTCACCGCAGTAAATTTTAATGGCTCACAAATTCATACACTACTAACTGATGATGATATTAAAGATGCTTTATTCTCAAATTTACTTTCTGAATTGCAGCAATATAGTCTTAATGGTGTTAATATAGATTTTGAAAGTGTGAATTACTCCGATAGAGGAAACCTTCTCAATAATTTCATGTTAGAACTTACCGAATACTTACATGCTGTTGATTCTTCATATGAAATATCTTTTGCAGCACCTCCAATAAATTGGGGTGGTTGGGATTTTGAAGGCCTTGCTCTTTCGTGCGACTATCTTTTTATAATGGGTTATGACTTCTATGGACCATGGAGTAGTACAAGTGGCCCTTGTGGACCACTAACTGGTGGTACTTATAACATTACAACTGCAATAGTTGATGAGTATAGTACTGTAGTGGCTAATAACCCCCAAAAACTAATACTTGGTGTACCTTACTATGGAAATAATTGGAGCACACAAAATAACTGGGCATATTCAAATATAATCGATCACATATATCAACCAACCTTTCAAAATGCGATGAACCAAGCCGAACAGGATACCATTATTTGGGACAATCAAAGTGAAACTTCGTGGAGCCTAAACTACAATGGTAGTGACTACTATCAAACTTGGTTTGATACAGATTCAAGTATAGGACTAAAGTATGATTTTGCCAACCAACATCAACTTAAGGGTGTCGGGATGTGGGCTTTAGGTTATGATGGTAGCCGATTGGAGCTATGGGATGAATTACGAAAACATTTTGGATCACCTGTTTCAATTGAAGACCTATCAATCCATAACCAAAAGGAAATCGTAAAAATATATCCTAACCCCTTTTCTGGATATACTAATATCGAGATTTACAATATAAATTCCGGGTTTTTTAATATAGAAATAATTGATAGTTATGGAAGAATTGTAACCTCAATTAGCGAATTAAAAGAGAATACTCGACAATCATTCACAATAAATATTGATTTGACAAACCAATCCCCGGGTATTTATTTTTGTGTTTATAGAAGTCTGTCAGGCAACACACAAACTACAATCTCAAAAAAACTAATCCTCCAATAACCCAAAACTCAAAACTCAAAACCCAAAACTCCACAAACTATCTATATTTGCACAACAAAAAGTGAATACTGTAAAAATCAAAAGATATTGTCATTCTGAACACAGTGAAGAATCTCAATATACTATAAAGTTAAATATGAGATCCTTCGTTCCGCTCAAGGATGAAAAAAAAGAGTTTATATGTTTAAAAAAATTCCCCACACTTATGTAATTATTTTTAGCATTATCATACTGGCAGCCATTTCCACATGGTTTGTTCCCGGTGGTGAATACAGCCGAGAACAAATAATAGTTAATGGTATTGAAAGAACTATAATCGAAAAGGGCTCGTTTGAATATGTGGATAGTCAGCCACAAACATGGCAGGTTTTTGAAGCTTTTTTTCAGGGATTTGTAAATCAATCGGGAATAATAATATTTATACTAATGATTGGTGGAGCTTTTTGGATTGTTAACAGTACTAAGGCAATTGATATTGGAATATTTTCTTTTCTTCAATTCACTAAAAAACTTGAAAAAAATAAACTGCTTGAGAAGATAGGTGTTAACAATATTATCCTCACAATGATAATGCTGGTATTTAGTGTGTTTGGAGCAGTTTTTGGAATGAGTGAAGAAACAATTGCCTTCATTATTATTCTTGTTCCTCTTTCCATATCAATGGGTTATGATTCAATTATTGGGGTTAGTATAAGTTTTGTGGCAGCCGGACTAGGTTTTGCAGGTGCTGTGTTAAATCCATTTACAATTGGGATAGCCCAGGGTATTGCAGATTTGCCACTTTTTTCGGGCTTTGCCTACCGTCTCTTTTGTTGGTTTGTAATTAATTTGGTTGGGATTATTTGGATATTGAGATATGCAGCAAAGATTAAGAAAAACCCCAAACTATCACCCGTTTATGAAACTGATGATTACTGGAGGAAAAGACATGAATCGGACGCAAATGAGGTTATTGATTATCATACACCGCGATCTGCCTGGTATGCATTTATTATTCTTTCCATGGGGCTATTTATATTTTCCTGGATGTACCCAACAACGGAAATGAAAATTGGAAATTCAATAAGTATAGTTCCGGCTGTTCCAATCTCTACAATTCTATTTATTATCATGGGGATAATAAGCCTAAGAAAATCGGCTCATTTTTTCATCCTTAACATACTACTATTCACCATTGTGTTTCTTATTGTTGGGGTAATGGGATATGGCTGGTACATTGAAGAAATTGCAAGCTTATTTCTTGCCATGGGCCTCTTCTCGGGTATTGCCTTTAATTATCATGCAAATGAGATAACTAAACAATTTTTAGAAGGATCCAGAGATATTATGTCGGCAGCGTTAATTGTAGGATTAGCCGGTGGTATACTTGTTGTTCTTGAAGATGGAAAAATTATTGATACAATATTGCATAGCGTTTCCTCCTCCATGGAGGGAATGGGCAAATTAGGCACCGTAAGTGTAATGTATGTGATTCAAAATATTATTAATGTAATAATCCCATCAGGGTCAGCGAAAGCAGCATTAACAATGCCAGTTATGGCTCCATTTTCTGATCTTGTAAATTTAAGTCGTCAGGCGACAGTTATGGCGTTCCAGTTTGGGGATGGATTTACAAATATGATTACACCAACATCAGGAGTATTAATCGGTGTACTTGGAGTAGCAAAAATCCCATACGATAGTTGGGTAAAATGGATTGGGAAATTTATGATAGTATTATTAATCCTTGGGTGGTTATTGCTAATCCCTACTGTTACAATGAATTTGGATGGGTTTTAATGAAGTTCTAATATAAATGCGCAATCCTAAAGTCAGGGAGTAGATTTTTTTAATCCCTGTAAATAAGGATTATAAATCCTGTATCCCTTTAATTTCTGATTACACCTACCGAAACAGCATAAGTTTTTAAGTATACTACTTCTTTAATATTTTGGTTGTCAGTACTTTTTTATCAGTTTGAATGCTTATGAAGTAAATCCCTGTTTCAAAGGATGATAACTCAACGGTTTCATTTTGTTGTACTTCTGTTTTATTAATGATAGTTTTACCCAATACATTATATATTATTAGTTGTTGAATATTGTTATCACCAAATGCAAAATGAATACTTCCATTTGTGGGATTTGGGAAAATACTAATGCCAATTTTTTGCAAATCTTCAATACCATCATAGCTGTTTATTGTTACAGACAAACTGCAATTTGCATGGTTTCCGGCATTATCTTCAGCAACCCAAAAAATTGATATTTCACCTTCGGACAGATGCTCCCCTGCAAGTGTGGTTGCTTGATTGTAATTGTTGATTACTGAATGAACTTCACAATTATCAACAACCGAAACGGGGTCAAACTCTGTTCCGGATACAATGTATTGATGTGTTTCATTTGCATATCTTATTCCATCGTTTACACAGATTATTTCAGGGTCTTCATTATCAATAATGAGAAATGCATTTGTACTGCTGTCAGAGCCAGAAATATTTGAAACAACACAACGGTATTGATTGTAATTTACTGCGGGTATTACTTCTACTATTAAAGTGTCGGTTTGAGTACCTGAATAAGGGCTACCATTGGTGATATTAGCAAAAGTGATACCATTATCTGTACTATGTTGCCATTGGTAACTAGATACATATTCAGCATCAATAGAAAAATAGACATTATTGTTTAGGCAAACATTAAGTTGATCATTTGGATGAGAAATAATACTTGGCAATGGCGTTCCGAAAATATATGCAGAACCTGAAGAATTTCCGTTGTCACTATTTCCAAATGAGCCAATAATAGCATAATTATCGGCAAAACAAATTGAATTACCAAAATAATCATCAGAAGCAGCTCCTGAAGGTGTAATTTTTGAAATATTTTGCCATGTACTGGAATTATATTGAAAAACATAGGCTGCCCCCGAATTAGAGCCATTGTCACCATCATAGTATGCCCCAACAACGCTATAGTTAGCAGATATGCTTACCGAATAGCCGAAATAATCACCATTATCACCGTTAAGTGGGGCAATTTTTTCTTGTAGCTGCCATAAACCAAACTTCTTGGCAAAAATATAGGCTGAACCAGATGATGTTCCATAACTTAGGTTATGAGGTGCTCCTACAATAATATTGTTGCCAGAGATATTTACAGAAATACCAAACCTATCCTCTGCTGCTCCATCAGAAGCAGTAAGTTTGCGTATTTGTAGCCAGTTGCCAGAATTATTATGGCAAATATATGCTGAACCAGAGCTATTCCCAGAAACATCATCACCATATGCTCCCACAATGGCATAGTCTCCGGAAATACTTACCGAAGAACCAAAATAATCATAATCAACCCCGTCAGAAGTAGTGATTTTGGATTGTTGCTGCCATATGTTCGAATTATTAATAAAAATATATGCTGAACCAGATTCTACTCCATTGTCATCATCACCCCATGCTCCCACAATGGCATAGTCTCCGGAAATACTAACCGAGGTACCAAAATAATCATCCTCAGCACCATCAGAAGCGATGAGCTTTACAAGTTGTTGCCAGATTCCAAAATGCTTATAGAAAATATAAGCTGCCCCTGAATAATTGCCATTTTCATCATCCCCAGGTGCACCAATAATTGCATAATCACCTGAGATACAAACCGAATAGCCGAAGGAGTCTTCAGCAGAACCGTTAGAAGGGATAAGTTTGATAGCTTCCTGCCAGAACCCTGAGTTGTTATAATATATATATGCAGAACCCATAATACCATTATAGGGTGCACCTACAATGGCGTAATCACCTGAAATGCTAACTGAAAAACCAAATTTATCATTCATCCCACCATCAGCAGCGAGCAATTTTTGAATTTCTTCAATTGGTTGTGGTTGTGATAATATGGATAAAAGCAATGATACAAGTAGGAATGATATCTTTTTTGTCATGATTATTTAGTTTATAGGATTTTCTGTATTAGCTTCAGATAATGGCTTAAAAATCATAATCTAACAAAGATAATGATATTGAGGAAAATAGTCAACTAATATCCCCAGAAATTTTTTGATTCCATTTTGCTATTACCTATTTATGAAACAGATAACTAATGAAGAAAACGCAATGAGGTGGATGCTGACCAAGAGACAGATTATCATACCCCCTTAACTGCTTGGATTTCATTTATCATGGTGTCAATTGGTTTAGTGATATTCTCTTTTTACTATCCAATGACAGAAATGAAGATTGGCAACTCTATAAGCATAATTCCTGCGGTTACAATATCAACAGCACTTTTTTTAATTATGGGATTCTTAAGTCTGAAAAAATCCTTTCATTTTTTTTGATTCAAATCTACTATTATTCACAATAGTCTTCCAAATTGTGGTTGTAATGGGTTATGGATGGTACATTTAAAAAATAGCCAGTTTGTTTTTAGCAATGGGCTTATTTTCAGGTATTGCTTATAATTATCATGCAAATGAAATTACGAAACAATTTCTGGAAGGAGCGAAAGACATTATGTCGGCAGCCTATATTGTTGGTTTGGCAGGAGGTATACTTGTGGTACTTGAAGATGGCAAAATCATTGATACAATTCTCTACAAGGTAAGTACTTCAATGGAGGGAATGGGAAAGCTGGAAACAGTAAGTGTTATGTCTGTAATACAAAATATTATAAATGTATTCCATCAGGGTCAGCTAAAGCAGCATTAACAATACCGGTTATGGCTCAATTTTCTGATCTGGTAAATTTATCGCGTCAGGCTACTGTTATGGCGTTCCAGTTTGGTGATGGTTTTACAAATATGATTACTCCAACATCCGGAGTATTAATTGGAGTACTTGGAGTAGCAAAAATTCCTTACGATAGCTGGGTAAAATGGATTGGAAAATTTATGATTGTGCTGCTAATATTGGGATGGTTGCTGTTGATACCTACTGTTACGATGCAGTTGGAGGGGTTTTAATTTATTACTTTTAGGGAAGTAAAAAAGGAATCGGGAAAATGTTTTCAACAATGCTGACAATTAAGTATTTGTTTGTATAAAATATTGTGTCCAAAACCAGCTCATATGCCATAGCCTAGGTTATCGTTTTTTTTCAAAATATTGAGTAATTTTGTATTTCTAAAAAGAATTCTTCAAACAGCGGGAACTGTGCATAACCAGAGCAAGTTCAAATATGATGTGATTGATATTTATGAAAAAGAAATATACGTTTGGTGATTTAATCGAATTTAAATTAGATTACATGGCAAAACATAGGATACTAATCTCAAAATACATTGAATAACGATCAAAAAAAAACAGATTCCAAAATACATACTCCTTATACCTTCAGTAATCTGCGGAAAACTATTCACAAGGCACTGAAACAAAACCAATACCTCATAAAAATATTTAGCAACTCTAAACTATGAAACAAAACATTGAAAATATCGAATTGCAATTTTTAACAATAAATGACTATCAAGAGTTAAAAGAGGCAATGATTGAGGCCTACTCAAATATGCCCGGATCATATTGGTATGAATCCCATATTAAATCATTAATTGATAAATTTCCTGAGGGTCAAGTTGTAATAAAAGTAAATGACCAGTTGGCAGGATGTGCATTATCCATAATTGTTGATTATGATAAATATGATGATAAACATACCTACATGGAAATTACTGGTAATTATACTTTTAGCACCCATACTCCTAACGGTGATGTTCTTTATGGAATAGATATTTTTATCAAACCTGAATTTCGGGGATTACGACTTGGCAGGAGACTCTACGATTACAGGAAAGAATTATGCGAAAGGTTAAACCTTAAAAGTGTTGCGTTTGGAGGAAGAATCCCCAACTATCACAAATATTCTGATACACTGACACCAAAAGAATATATCGCCAGAGTAAGAAGGAAAGAAATTCAGGATCCTGTACTAAATTTCCAGGTGTCCAATGATTTTCATCCTGCAAAAATCCTTAAAAACTATCTCGAAGGCGATGAAGCATCAAATGAATATGCTGTTCTACTTGAATGGGACAATATTTATTATGAAAAGAAAAACAAAAAGGCAAGTATTACAAAAAAACTGGTCAGGGTTGGATTAATTCAATGGCAAATGCGCCCTTATAAAAATTTAGATGAATTGTTGCAACAAGCTGAATTTTTTATTGATGCTGTTTCGGGATATCGTTCTGATTTTGCATTATTCCCAGAATTTTTTAATGCCCCATTGATGGCTGAGAATAACCATTTAACTGAGCCTGAGGCCATAAGGGAACTTGCAAGACACACCTCTGGCGTTATTAAGAAATTTTCGGAATTAGCCATTTCCTACAACATAAATATTATTTCGGGTAGCTTACCTGAAATTCAAAATGACAGGCTTTATAATGTAGGCTATTTGTGTAAAAGAGACGGAACGGTTGAACGATATGAGAAACTTCATGTAACTCCCGATGAAATTAAAGTATGGGGCATGGAAAAAGGTAGCAAACTAAGGGTTTTTGACACCGATTGCGGAAAGATTGGTATCCTGATTTGCTATGATGTAGAGTTTCCTGAACTGAGCAGACTACTCGCTGAAGAAGGAATGGACATACTATTTGTTCCATTTCTAACCGATACTCAAAACGGATATTCAAGGGTCAGGAATTGCGCTCAGGCAAGAGCAATTGAAAACGAATGTTATGTAGCAATTGCAGGATGCGTTGGAAACTTACCGAAAGTGCACAATATGGATATCCAGTATGCTCAGTCTATGGTTTTTACTCCCTGCGACTTTGCATTTCCTGCCAACGGTATTAAAGCTGAAGCAACTCCAAATACTGAAATGATTTTGATTGCTGATCTCGACATTAGCTTACTGAGGGAATTAAATCAATTTGGAAGCGTCAGAAATCTAAAAGACAGGCGCAAAGATATCTATGAATTAAAAAAGACAGGTCCTAAAAACATATAAATGTTAATGGATTATACCAATTTTGCTTTGATGTTAGCTTTAAATAATTTCAGAATGTTTAAGTTTATACAAGGCGAAAAATTGAGACATAGCCGTAGCTATGGCGATATTTTTTAACGCAGTAGAAACTCAAAGAAATGGAATTATAAAGCTCATTTCAGGGTAATATTGGTATTACTTAATAATAGATCAATGAAGTTCCAAGAAATAATATTTTAGTAAAATGAAAAACTTACCCTCAGGCCTGATTCAGGAACCAGTGCTGAGCCTTATGTACAAGTCGTATTATTGTCATAGAGAAAGTCGGAACTTTTAAGAACCTCAAAAGGGGTTTAGAAAGTGTGATGGGGTTCTAAATTTTTAGGGGGAGGGAGAGCCACCTACTCCACCCTATGCCTCCTCTTTGCCTGCTGCTTTAGCAATAAATATGATTGCTTAATTTGATCATCATCAGCTTCAGGTTCTTCCTCAAGCACTTTAGTTTTATATTCTGAATATGACATAGTTTCTATTTCATCAAGTAGCTCATTAAATTCTTCATCTGTCATTTCATCCTCTTCAATTTCACCATCTGATAGTTTAGGGAACATTTCTTCAGTGCCGAATTCTTCAAGTTCAAATCCTTCGGGGACTTCAAAAATATGTGATGGAACATCAACATCTATTTTAATACTAGTTGCTGTTTCAATATTTTTACCCATTTCCGATTTGAGTGTTAATCCATTCCAAACCCATATCTTATGTCTTCCTTGTTTCCATATATCGCAGTCTTTACCGGATATTGTTCCCTCACCAACAATTTCATAACCTAACTTTATTAGCATATTTCTACCTGTTTCTTCCCAATCACGGTTTGGGTTTGCAAGCAAGTAAGCCATTGGATTATGAACTTTAGAGGCACTTTTATTTTCGAAATGGATAATTATCATATCACTTCCCAATAATATTTCAGCGGTTTTTTCTTCCATCTTTTTTTTCTTGACAACATTATACTCGCCAAATTTATACCCCCCCATATCTATGTAAGTAGTTTTTGTTCCGGCATCTGAACCTTCAACGTCATATTCTACTATTGCTGATTCAAAACCATATCTACGGTAATCTTCAGGATCTTTATTAGCAACATCTGCTTCATAACCTTCAGTAAACTCAGTATATTTCTGAATACCAATAAGCGTATACTCTTCGCCTTTTGCTTCAGCATCTTCAGCCGCCTGAATACCTGGCTCTGCAGCTTCGGTGGCTGTGTCAAGATGCTTGTCTGCCTCTTCCATTCCTTTATCTTCGGCTTTCTCTTTTTGTTCATCGGCCTTTTTTTTACCCATCTGTTCATACTTTTTCTT
Organism: Bacteroidota bacterium; assembly: GCA_013203805.1. Classification (GTDB taxonomy): domain Bacteria; phylum Bacteroidota; class Bacteroidia; order Bacteroidales; family F082. The sequence goes on from JABMPH010000507.1 coordinate 88,245, forward strand.
GAACTTTTTGTCAATGCCAAATTGAGCATAAGATGTAGAGGCTAAACCGATGGTAAAAATCAGTGTTAGAATTAATAGTTTCTTCATTTTGTTAAGTTTTATTGTTATTGTATTTGAGGTTTCTCAAGTTTCTTTGTTTATTCCATCACTTTTGTGGCATAATACAATACCTCGGTGGTTCTGTTATGGTAAGAAACATGAGCACGGTTGTTTTCATCTATTTGAATATCATAGTTGGAATCACAATTAGAATCAGCATCTCCTACAATATGATTATATACCCAATTAAAATCATAACTCCCCATATACAAACCAAAATCCTGATCATAGAGAACGTGAGGAACATTATGGATATCGCAGGCTATGGCTCTGTCTGTTCTATTGGAGCCGTTATTAATTTGTAGTGTTTCAAAGTCCCAATTGGTATTTCCATAACCTAGTACCATATAAATAACATTATTATCAAACTGTCCTTTTCTGAATACGCCATGAAGATTTTCCACTCGATCTAATACAAGATTAATTCCTTCATAACTTTGTGATCCCTCTCCGGTATTATAAATGGAGTTCACATGCCATACGTCTGAATTGGCAAGACTATAAGCATACAAAATATCGCTACCATCCTGGTATACAATAGAGATTCTACCGGTATGATCCATAACCAAATCAGCTACTGAACCAGAATAGGTATCATCTATAACTTCCGCATCTGTAAATCCTGTTCCAGGAACATAGGAGGTATATCTTAATCCATGATTGGCTCTGTCAAATGTGATATGAATTTTCCCATTTTTATCAGCAAATAAAGCTGGAAATCTTCCCTGAGAATTGTGAGAACCCAATACATCAACCAAAATATCGTCAAAAGTACCATCCAGATTTTTAATAGCCAGATGAATGGACTCATCCGTATCTGGTTCAAAGGCTATATAAACAACACCTGATGTATCAATGGCCATATCTATTTCGGTATAATACAATTTGGGGCAAATCTCGGTGCTTGTCCAAACTTCATTAAGAGGTTTGTATGCATATCTCAAACTGGTTCCGGGGGCAACTGTGTAGGCCATATGAAGCCCTCCTTGAGAATCGTAGGCAGTTCTGTTAATCACTCCAACATCTGATCCAGGAATACTGTCCACTAACTCAAAAGTCCAGTTATTTGTTTCTGGCTCTGGTTCTGTAGTATCATCTGATTTATCACAAGAAGTACTAAGTATGCTTAGTGAAATGAGTAATGCGAATATGATTTTAAAATTTTTCATGATTTTTTGTTTTAAGTGTATTTTAACTTTTATAAAATTTGATTACAAATCCGATGCTCTTGAATTTCGGATTATAAGTCCGAAATAGCAGATATTATGTATTTGTCATTCTGAACGAAGTGAAGAATCTATTATGTTTAGATACTTCGCTATCGCTCAGTATGACAAGATGCATATATGTTATTTAGAGCTGGTATTACCATAGTCACCAAAAGGTTTTGGCCATCCACCTGTTGCAAGTCCTTGCCCATCACCTTTAAAGCATCTTACAACGCTTTGCTCAGAAGAAACGATAATGATATTACCATCATGGGTTAGTACTGGTGGATGCAGATTACCATATTCAGTACCGGCACCTGTCTCCGCATTTTCTCTCCAATTTAGGGTTCCATTTGATTTTATGGAATACAAACCAAATAATTGTCCATCATACATATCACCACTAGCTGATATAACCGGAGCTGATAAAAAAGATGGATTAATAATCATGCCATCATTAATGTCTGTTACCCATTCAGTAGAACCATCGTTGCTGATCTTCACAAGGTCTCCCTTTCCTAGTATCATATCGCCATTGTTAGTTATGGCCACATTGCTTACAAATCCTTCATAGTAGCTTGCATCCAAATTGATCGTTTTTGTCAACTGACCCGATTGTGAAACAATATAAATGGCGGCATCGTCACGGATGTAAATACTTCCATCATCACCAACAGGAATATCATAAAGTGTAAGTAAGGATCGACTATTTTTCATTTCTGGAAATGCCCATTTCCATGAAAATGAAAATCCTGCACCAGTATCTTCATAACTATAAAGGCTATCCAGATCATGGTAAAACAGAGCATTATCATACATACTTAGGTTAAACCCCTGTTTGGCTTCTTGAACCACTAGTTCTGTGCCCGAGAGGTCATAGGTTACAATAAAACCATAAAGAAACTGATATGAAAGCAAATAAATTTTATTATTGGCAAAAGCCATACTTGGGTTATCTTGAAAGTCGTACTCTTCTGTCAGGTTCTTGCTCCATTCCGTGTTTCCTGAGCTAGCATTCAAACAATAGATTGCTGTGGGATAACCTGTTGTAACGATTACTTTTCCATCTGTATACATCACCTTACCTGTTATTGTTCCATCAAGAACATTTTTCCAAAGTTCATTTCCATCTGAATCCAACCCAATTGCTATTACTTCTGTATAATCTTCACTAACCATTGAAAAATATACATTGTTGTTATTGTCGATTGCGGGAATTACATCAGCCATACCTCCAAAACCGAGGTCATAACTCCATAGTACGGGGTGGTCGCCAGCTCCGGGTCCTGGAGGAGTAATTGGGTCTCCGTCTTTATTACAAGATGTAATTGCAAACGCCAGCAGCATAATAGCAATTGTAGTTTTAAATAATTGTTTCATAATTTTTTAGATTTATTAATTAATAAGTTTATAATTTGAAGGGAGTTTAAATTTGGATTTGGGCACATCAATTCCTGTATATACTTCAACAGCTTCCATTTTCATTTGGATATTCATAATTACCATTTGCGACTTTAATATAATATTGTTCCACACCCACATTGTGCCGTTTTCCCCTGAATATCTGTTGCATAGTACCCCTGATACTTTTTCTGTTCCTTCCTTGAAATATCCCATACTCTCAAGCATTTCAGGTGAAACAATATTATTTATGCAATTGATCAGGGTATCTTTAAGCGGGTAACGTTTAGCAGTACGCTCACTTGTATTAAGAACCAGCATTGAATCAGAACACAAAATTTTAAGGACAGAATCACAAACATTCCGTCCAGTGCTTTCGTGACAAACTGTTTTCAGAATATAAATGCTACTCCCGTAATCATCAAAATATATTTCCTCTGTACCAATTACCCTACCTTCAAATTGATATTTAATCATACCCGACTTAATTGGATAATTATTAAGGTCTTGAATAGATTGATTAAAGAAAGGACTAAAAAGTAAGGCAATCATGAGAATTAAATCATTCATAACTAAGATTTATGTAGGGCATTTTTTGGATTAAACAGGCAGTAAAAATGTTTGTGAACCATCTATTTTAACATAAAAGTTGCGCCAAACTTAATTGATGACAATGTCCCATATCCGACTTCAGCAAATAAACCGAATCCATTTTTCAGCATCATCCGACCACCAACAAAAGCTTCTCCGTAAGGTGATAAGCGTGTTTCCCTTTCAAGGTCAGTAAAGTCATTATTTATTACATAATCCGACCATGTCCTGAAACCAAAACCGGCTCCGGCATATGCATCCCACTTTTCACTTTTAAATGTCTGCAAATGCCAAATTGCACGTGGCCCAAAGGCTATTTGGTTATAATTATAACTTTCGTCCCACAACGAATAAGAGTAAGTTGAATATTTATAGGCAACAATTGCCCCAACTGATAACAAACCAATATCCCCCGTCGGTAAAATACCTAATTCACCACTCACATTTAATGAAGGGATAAAACCGTTACCCGACAGTACGCCGATTCCAGCATTAAGGGCTAAGCCACCCTTATTAAATACACTTTGTGATTGCCCTACTAAGCCAATCACCACTACAAACAATACTAAATAGATTTTTTTCATTCTTAATAATTATTAATGATTAGTTACTAAAATTGAATGCCTGAATTAAACATCAGGATTTCATTCGATTTGATTTGGCAAATCACTTAATAAATACAAGAATATCTCTCACCCGAAAGGGTGATTTTGAGAAAACATTGGGGTTTTATAAGAAAACCAATATATACTAGAATACTGTTTTTTAGTATTTTATGGGATTTACTGTTTTTTTAGGTTATGGGAATATAAAAATATTTCGCAAAAAAAGCACTTCAGGTAAACATCTATTTCAACAAAAGCAAAATGAAAAACTTAGACTATATCAACCCGCTTTAAAGCTTCAACGCGATTTTTAACATCAAGTTTAACATAGATATTCTTAATGTGTGTTTTGATTGTATTTTGTGAAACGAACAACTTTTCGGCAATTTCAGCATTTTTAAATCCTTGAGATATTAACTTAAGCACTTCTATTTCCCGTTCCGATAATTCAAATTCTTTGAATTTGTCTTCACTAAACATATTACAATCATCCTTTTTTTCTATTTCTGTCTGCATTTCATCAATCCTCAACAGGTAGTTTTGAAGTTCCAGTCTTAATTGCTTGTGTTTAAGCTTGTTTTGTCTTGACCGGAATATCAGCACAAGAACAATTAATCCGAATATAACGGTCAGCAAAAAAATCAAAACTGTTTGATTCCGAATCCTCTTAACATTTAATTCTTCCTCCAGACGTAGTACTTCGATAGTCTTGTTTTTCTCTTTAACCTGATATTTGGTTTCCATATCGGCAATTGCCTTTTGCTTTTCAATATCCAGAATAGAATCTTTTATCCGGTTCATTATTTGCATTTTTTGAATTGCTTTTGGATAATCGCCGGCAGCTATATAAATCTTTGAAAGAATCCTGTTTATCTCAAGAATCTCTTTTTGATTTCCCGATTTTTCATTTAATGACAATGACTTTTTTAATGCTTCAATAGCCTCATTATCCTTACCCTGTGCAAAATACAACTGCCCGTAACTCCTGAGGATTTCAGCACGCCCCTGTTCATTATTTAGTGAATCGTAAATTTTATACGAATACGCAAAGTATTGTTCAACCTCTTCAAGATTATTACTTTCGAGATGTATATGGCCTATATTGTTTGAGACAGTTGAAGACTCATAAAGCGCTTTTTTATCTTCAAATATTTTATATGCTTTCTGATAATAGTATAGTGCTGAATCTTTATTTTTAACAACTTCCATAAAAACAACACCTATATTATTAAACGAATATGCTGTGTTGATGGTGTCTTTAATTGCCAGTCTTAGTTCCAGTGCTTTTTTGTGGTAATCGATCGATTTTTCGGCCAACTCCATTTCTTCATATGCCACACCTAAATTAGAATATGAATTTGCCAACTGCATACTATCTCTTTTTCTACTAAAGAAATCAATAACTTCTAAATATATGGTTACGGCTTTTTCGTAATTCCCTCCCATTTCATTCATTGCAGCCCTGTTCATGCGCATATGTGAAACACTTGAACTGTCACCCAATTTTGCAAAGGCCTGCTGCGCGATAAAAAAATTTGAATCCGCTTTTTCCAGCATCGCATGTTGATATAGTATCACTCCCAGCTTAGAATAATACCCTGACTCCTCTTCATCCGATAATCGTCCTTGTAATTTATTGTCATAATATGACACCAGTTCTACAAGACTATCGTTGTCAACAACCGAAGAAAGCTTTGTAAGATACTCTTCAGTAATGGAATTCGTTTTTGTTTCGATTAAATCATTATCATTGATTAAATCGGATTTACACCCTTGAAATAGTACAATAACTACCAGGAAAAAATATGTTTTATTCATTTATTATTGATCATCCTTTGAAAACCAAAGCGTTATTATAAATGCTAGTTTCTCATTTGATAAATACCAAATTCAAATCAGCATAAATGAAATAAAGTGGCATATTCAAAATAGTGGGCAAAAATAGTAAACCTAATCCAAAGGGAATAATTATTTTATGATTTATATCACAAATTTGATTGCCCATATAATTATGTTCATAAGTTAAATCAGGGTCTTTTCGCTCCCAAAACAAATGTCAAGCCCCCTGGCTTTTTTTATAAGGGTGTGATCTTTTGGCACAAGTCTCACATTACTACCCACTTCTGAAAGTGGAATATCTTTGATTTTTTCTCCCTTTTTAATTACCATCTTACCATAATCTTCTCTGGCTATTAAATCAACTGCATATGCTCCAAACCTCGTTGCAAGAATTCTATCCATAGGTGAAGGGCTACCTCCGCGTTGAATATATCCAAGTATTGTTTTTCGGGTCTCTATCCCTGTTCCCTGTTCAATTTTTTTTGCAACATATGATGCTGCCGACTCCACCCGCGAAGGTTTTTTAATTCCTTCGGCAACAACAACAATTGAATATGGTTTTTTATTTTCTACTCTTTTCAACAAGTACTTGTTTACAATATCCATGTCATAATCCAATTCAGGCAAGAGTATTACATCTCCTCCCCCAGCCATTCCTGAATATAAAGTTAACCATCCTGCGTGGTGTCCCATTATTTCAATAACCATAATGCGCTTATGAGAGTTTGCTGTTGAATGAAGTCGGTCGATGGCGTCTGTTGCAATCCACAAAGCCGAATCGAATCCAAATGTTTGATCGGTGCCCCATACATCATTGTCGATGGTCTTTGGTATACCTATAATATTAAGGCCCTCATCCACAAGACGTGCAGCAGTTTTTTGTGTGCCATTACCTCCAATGCAAACTAAGCAATCTAAACCAAGCTCATTATATGTTTCAACAATCAGAGAAGGTTTATCTACTTTAAATTGTTTTGACTTTTTAAATGGTTTTTCACGTGAAGTGCCAAGTATTGTACCTCCTAGAGTTAGAATCCCGGAAAGCATATGTTCTTTCAAGGGTATGTATTCTTTTTCGATCAACCCTAAAAATCCGGAAGAAATTCCAATTACTTCCATTCCATATTTAACAATTGCAGTTTTTCCAACACCTCTTATGGCAGCATTCAACCCTGGGCAATCACCACCTGCCGTTAGTATTCCAATTTTTTTCGATCTAGCCATCATTCAATGTTGTTAGTTAAAACTTCATAATTAGTATAAATTATCTACTTTTGAACTTCTCCAAAATTAAGAAAACTAAGATAATATGAAAATTCGGAAAATTGCTTTCCATTGGAAAATATTAATCGGGATGCTATTAGGTATAGGCTGGGGATTATTGGCTATTAATTCAGGATGGCTACAATTCACCGATTATTATATCAAACCATGGGGTACAATATTCATTAACCTACTGAAGTTAATTGCTGTTCCACTTATTGTTGTTTCACTCATTGGAGGAGTGTCAAACCTAAAAGACATATCAAAACTTTCAAGAATAGGCCTAAAAACCATAGGTTTATATATACTTACTACAGTATTAGCAATTACAATTGGGCTCATTGTTGTAAATATTACAAATCCCGGTAAAGTTTTTCCTGAAGAAAAAACTGCAATTTTTAAGGAAAAGTTTTCTGAAAATGTTGCTGAAAAACAATCTTCAGCTGAACAATTCAAAAGTAATTCCCCTCTCCAATTTTTAATTGACATAGTGCCATCTAATATTATCGATGCAATGACTGACAATACAAAGATGCTACAAGTAATTTTCTTCGCAATATTATTTGGTATTGCAATGGTTATGCTTCCGGAAAAACAAATACAGCCAGTAAAAGATTTTATTGATAGTTTAAATCATATTGTACTAAAGTTGATTGATATAATTATGGCCTCGGCTCCTTATGGTGTTTTTGCTTTGCTTGGATCTCTAATTGTGGATATTGCGGGTGATGATCCGGCTGACACATTATCTTTATTTGCAGCCTTAGGTGTTTATGGATTAAGCGTAATTATTGGACTTTTAATTATGATTTTTGGGGTTTATCCGTTGTTTATAAAGTTTTTTACCGGTATAAAATACTCACAATTCGCCCGTAAAATAATTCCTGTTCAATTACTTGCTTTTTCAACCAGTTCAAGCGCTGCAACACTTCCACTAACCATGGAAACGGCAGAAGAAAAACTTGGGATTAATAACGAAACAGCAAGCTTTGTGCTTCCTTTGGGAGCAACCATTAATATGGACGGAACTAGTCTTTACCAAGCCGTTGCAGCCATATTCTTAGCACAAGTTTACGGGATGGAACTTGGGTTGAGTGGACAACTTACAATTATATTAACTGCAACTTTAGCTTCCATAGGATCAGCGGCTGTTCCGGGAGCAGGTATGGTGATGCTGGTAATTGTTCTGGCTTCAGTGGGCATTCCTACTGAGGGCATTGCTTTGATATTTGCAGTCGACAGACCACTTGATATGTTACGAACAGCCGTAAATGTAACTGGAGATTTAACTATTACTAGTATTATTGCAGGTACTGAAAAACAAATTGACCTGGAGATTGCTAATAGTTCCATAATTAGTGATGATCATTAATACCAGCAAACAACCACAATCATAAACTGATTGTCATTAATATAAAGTGCATTCGCAAACGTTAATACTATAATCAAATGAAAATAAGATTTATAATACCTAAGGCAATTACGCTAGCCTTCATATTCTTTTCAATATTAGGATATGCGCAATATCAAAATGTAATGATTTCAGCACCTGGAGCTTCAGTTAGCGAACCATCGATTTGCATGAATCCACAAAATACAAATCAGCTTGTTGCAGGATCCAACTTAAATAAGTATTATGTTTCGGATGACGGGGGCTACAACTGGTCGATCGGCACATTAACTTCTCCACAATATGGTGTCTGGGGCGACCCTTGCATTATTGTTGATACTGCCGGTGACTTTTACTTTTTACATTTGGCAAATCCATCAATTGGAAGTTGGATTGATCGGATTGTTAGTCAGAAATATGACTTTGAAGCCACAACCTGGACAGATGGCAGCTACATGGGATTAAATGGTGCCAAGGCCCAAGATAAGGAATGGGCCGTTGTTGATAGCGTAACCAATACTATTCATGTTACATGGACCCAGTTTGATGAATATGGAACACCTAGTCCAACGAAATTCAGTAATATTCATTACAGTAAGTCGACTGATGCCGGTGAAACATGGAGTGATGCAATTCAAATTAATGAAATATCAGGTAATTGTGTCGACAGTGATGAAACAACCGAAGGTGCAGTTCCTACAATGGGCCCAAATGGGGAAATTTATGTTGCGTGGTCAGGTCCGGCAGGTATTGTTTTCGACAGATCGCTTGATGGAGGAGAAACATGGCTTAATGAAGACATTTTTGTTAATAGTCAACCAACCGGATGGGATTACAATATTCCTGGTATATATCGTGCCAACGGATTGCCAATTACTTGTTGTGATATTAGTGGATCGGATTATAATGGAACAATCTATGTTAACTGGTCTGACCAACGAAATGGTGAGGATGACACCGACATATGGCTGGCAAAATCCACTGATGGTGGAAATACATGGAGTGATGCCATACGTGTAAATGATGATGAACCAGGAAAGCAGCAATTTTTTACATGGATGACAATAGATCAAACAACCGGAGAATTGATTTTTGTTTTCTATGATAGAAGAAACTACGATAATACCAATACAGATGTATACATTGCCCGATCGATGGATGGAGGTGAAACTTTTGAAAACATAAAAATCAGTGAGTCGCCATTTATGCCTAGCAGCAGTGTATTCTTTGGTGATTATACCAACGTAACAGCACATGATGGTAAAATAAGACCTATTTGGGCTCGTGCTGATGGAACATCCATGTCTATTTGGACCGCCATTATTGATGTTAGTACAGATTTGGCAGAACTCCCAAGTCAGTCGCCTGTTAATCTCGAGCAAAACTATCCAAACCCATTTAGTGAGTCAACATACTTAGCATATAAAATTAGACGTCCATCAACTGTGTCTCTTTCGGTATTTGACATGTTCGGAAGAAGAGTAGCTAAGTTAATTGATAATAAAAAAATGGCAGCTGGAAAGTATCTTGAACATTTTGTTGCAGGAGATTATGATATTACATCAGGGGTTTATTACTATACACTAGAAATTGGAAATGTGAGTGAAAAACAAAAAATGATTCTTGTTGATTAACGAATCATTTTTATTTGCATTCCAATCCCTGAGCGAGTTTTTAATTTATTTTAGTATAAAATCAGTGTGCTTAAAGTCAATGTTGATAGGTTTTTTAAAATCCTTTTCATTTCTTCACGTCACTTTGTGTTTCTTTGAGTAGCTCTGTGTAATAGCCCTGCCCGTCCAGTAAGGCGAGTATTTCACAAAGATGCGCTAAGAAGACCCTGAGTTTCACAGAGAAAGAATAATATATTATTAATATATTTGACACTGATTAGTTACAATTTAGTAATTGCTATCTGAAACTATGAAGAATTAATAAATCAGAAATTCACCAAAGTATTTGTATTTTTCTACTTTTGTGAAATATTCCTACATTTGTTTTCTTATGACTAAAGAACTTGGATTGTTTTTAGACAGTATTAGAACCCTTGCCAATGAAAAAGGTATTGGTTCTGTTACATTGGAAAATCTGTATTCAAATCCTGATTTCTCCAACGAGCTATTATCCAAACACTTTAAAAATGACGAGGTGCTGGTAAAGTGTATACTGGAAAGCGAGAGGAATAAGTTTGAGGTTATTTTTATTGATCATGATTTTGATGGTTACTTTGATGCCATCGATATATTATTCACTGTTAGTAAGGAAATGGCAGGTAAATTTTACAACCTAAGCCCTTCGGTGACACACGAATACAATAAATTATTTCCCGAAATATATGAAGATCACCTAAAAAAAAGAATAGATTTTATTTATGGTAAAATTCAGGTTAACCTTCAGAAAGGCATTCGTGAGGAACTTTACCGTGATGATGTGAGTATTGAACTTGTGGCTCGTAGATATATTAGCAGATTACTTGATCTTCACGACCCTGAAAATTTCCCTCCACAAGAATTCTCATTTAGTAAGTTATTTATGCAAATGTTCGATAGTTTTGTCATCAGTATCGCAACTGAAAAGGGCATAAAATATTACCACGAAAAAAGAAAAACGATAAAGTTATAGTTTCAGATATCAAAGGCCTAATACACCACAATTTTTTTAACAACCCTCCCATTCTCGCCATCAGTGAAAACTGCAAAATATACTCCAGGTGATATATTATTGATATTAATTGCAATATGGTTTTTACCCATCAACATTTTTACTTGATACTCTAATATTATCATACCCGAAACATTAAGTATATCAAACGTTAGTACTGTGCTTTCCTTTGATGATATTACCATATCCAGATTGTTAGTTATTGGATTTTCAAACAATATTTCGTTAAATAATGTGTGTTGATTCTTGGAAACCCCAAGTGTTTTGTTAACTACTAGTTTCATGGTTATAGGTAAGTGATCGGAGTTTCCATATAGCGCCTCAATTACTTCCATGGGAGCACTTTCATTTTCCGGAGCATCAATTATTGATTTGTTAAAATGCAAACCATCCTGACCAATTGCTTCATAAGAGCCAGCAACATACTCAATATCTTTATTGCCATCCATAACATTATTGGAGCCTAGAATAAAATCAAATCTGTCATCCATCCCGCCGGATGCCGCACATCCATTTGAACCCGAATGGGTTGATTGAGTATGTATATTTCGATAAGCATCATTATTGTGCCATGCACCAGAAGTATTAATCGGGTCATAAAACATTAATTCAAAATCTGAATTACTTGTCAGTAGTTGATATGCCGGCTCAGTGCTCGAGTAAACATTAAAATCACCCATGAATAAATAATTGGCATCTTCATCATAGCCATCTAAATAAGTCATAGCATTATACACCATTGCACGCCTTTTTTCAGGATTATCACCACTACTACTTGATTTTAAATGTGCCACTACACAAATTACAAAAGCTGTATCACCTTCAATTAAATCATCCGACCTATAGTATAATTTGTAAACATCGATATCACGAATATAACTTTGAGCTATTGTATGTGAATGCAATATTAATTTTTGTGAATTATAGTATAACGCATTTACGATATCTGAGTTAGCTACTTTAATGAAATTTGCTTGTTTATAATAGTCAACACCATCAACATTCAGGTTAAATTCTAACATATGTTTTTGTATTGCCAGCGATTCGGAGATTTCATTAACTGTAAAAATATCTGGTTTTACATACTTAATTATTGTACTGATGTATTGATCCTTATCGCTAATATTGTTGTTATCAGTAGTGCAATAATCTGTTGTGTTGCCATAGTTAAGCAGGTTGTATTGAAGAACGGTCAAGGTATCTTGAGAAAAAAGCAATTGGCCTATATTTAGCATGAAAAACAGGAGGGTTATTTTCTTCATAACAAAGTTCTTTAAAAGTGAAAATATGCACTAAAGCCAATGTGGCAGAGTATTTCAAAAGTACTATAAAATCAATAATATTACGGATGCAATGTCAAGCCACGAAGTGGTTTAATGTGAATAACCATAGGTTAAACCCATGGCTATTAAGAAATAACGCAAAAGAACCCCAGCGGGGTTCAATAAATCAGCCAATAATAATCAACAAAAGAAAGGAATTAATTACTGATATGATTTTTGCATAACTTTGCTGTAACTAATCACAAACTCTAATTATGATAAAATTACTACAGTACTTGCTGCTTACCGGGATTATTGTCTTCTCAAGTTCCTCGTGTTCAAAAAAATTCATGGTAATTGATACACCTACAAAACAACCAAAAGCAAGAGTTATTCCTAATCAGCCAAATGTAGCACTGGTATTGGGTGGCGGTGCGTTTCATGGAATGGCACATGTTGGTGTTATTAAAGTATTAGAGGATGCCGGCATCCCTATTGAATTAATTGTAGGCACAAGCGCAGGTAGCATGGTAGGGGCCATGTATGCAGCTAAACCGCATATTGATTCACTGCTGCAGCTGGTAGAATCAACAACAGCCAAAGACGTATTCGACTTTTCATTGTTTCGCTCGCGTGAAGGGTTTGTTTCTGGCCAAAGGCTGCAAAATTATCTTAAGAAAAATATAAGTGTTTCAGAAATTGAAAATACAATAATTCCATTTGTCGCTGTTACAACCGATATCGAGAAAGGCAGATCAGTTGCGCTTAAGGCTGGACCTATTGGACCATCTGTAAATGCTTCCTGTGCAATTCCGGGCATTTTTGAGCCTGTAAAAATGTATGGAACTACTTTTGTTGATGGGGGAGTTCTAGATGGGGTTCCCGTTAATATTGCAAAGGAATATAACCCAAAACTAATTATTGCCGTTCGGATAATGGAGTTTGACACTGTTGCCAATTTAAAAAACTATAAATCTGTTTTTGAAAGGGCATATACAGTTGCAGCACATAATTTAAGCAAAGAGAATATTAAATTGGCTGATATTGTCATATCTCCCAATCTTAAAGGGATTCCTTTAATGAGTAGTAAAGACAATGAGAAAATGTATAAACTTGGAATAAAAGCAGCTGAAGCAGCTTTACCTGAGCTTAAAAAGTTGCTTAAAGAAAAAGGGATTGTTTTAAGGAAATAATATTATTCATTCTTAATAAGCTCATTATAGTAATTATTAAGCAATAAGTTCGCAACTTCATACGGGCTAACCTCATCTTCAAATATTTGCTTTTTGTATTCATCAAGCATATTTACAATTACACCGTTGTTGTAAAAATTATTTTGAAGGCTGTCATTAATTGTATCATTCATAATTTCAATGGCCTGGCTTCGCCTGTTATTTTCAAAAAATCCGTTTGCTTTGGTGTGAATAACAAATTCACTAATCTTATCCCAAACATTGATAACTCCCGTATTTCCAATTGCTGATGCTGTTGTTACATCCGGAATCCATCCATTTGGTAAAGCAGGAAATAAATGAAGCGCACTTTTGTATCCTGATGCTGCCAATTCAGCTTTTCGAATATTATCGCCATCGGCTTTATTAATAACTATCAGATCGGCCATTTCCATAATACCACGTTTGATTCCCTGAAGTTCATCACCTCCCCCGGCCAGCATTAACAGAAGGAAAAAATCAACGATCTTTGAGACTGCAGTTTCTGATTGACCAACACCAACAGTTTCAACCAGAATAACATCAAACCCTGCTGCTTCGCATAGTATCAATGCTTCGCAAGTAGCTCGTGCAACACCCCCCAAAGTACCCTTGCTGGCCGATGGCCTAATAAAGGCATTTGGATTTACACTTAATGATTCCATACGTGTTTTATCACCAAGGATACTTCCTTTGGTACGTGTGCTGCTTGGATCGATAGCCAATACTGCAACTTTTTTGCCTTCTTTAATCAAGTTTAAACCGAAAGTTTCTATAAAAGTACTTTTACCTACACCGGGTACTCCTGTAACCCCAATTCGTAATGAGTTACCCGAATGTGGTAAACAAAGTTGTATAAGACTTCGTGCTTCTGCAAAATCGTTTGATAAAGAACTTTCAATTAAAGTTATACCACGACTAAGTATTGATCGGTCACCAGCTAGAATTCCCTTATACATTTCATCTGTAGTTAGCCTTTCCTTTTTTTTAAAACTACTGATTCCTGAAGACAAACCAGGATTAATTTGTGACGGCGGATCTATACCCTTTTGTACGCTTAGAGCTGATTCTCTATATTGATCTATCTTTTTTGACATTTTAGATACTCTACATTTGATTTGCAAATATAGCCAGACTATAACAAAAGTTATGTTAATTGAAATAGCAATTATTAGAAAGCACTATTAGTATCGTAAAATTTGCTTATATATTTGCCAAATAATACCAATGCATATGAATAAACTACTCTCAATTGCCATTTCTGCCTCAATAAAAGCTGGAATGGAAATATTAAAGATATATAACACTGATTTTGAAGTAGAATATAAAAAGGACGAATCACCTCTTACTCTTGCAGATAAAAATGCTCACGACGTAATAATGACTTTTCTTAAAGAAACAGGAATTCCTGTACTAAGTGAAGAAGGCAGAACAATTCCTTATGAAGAGCGAAAAAATTGGAGCACACTTTGGATTGTTGATCCTTTGGATGGAACAAAGGAATTTGTAAAGAAAAACGATGAGTTTACAGTCAACATTGCTCTTATTAAAAACCACTTACCGATAATGGGCGTTGTTTATGCTCCTGTATTAGATGAACTCTACTTTGGTAATAATGAATCAGGATCATTCAAAATAAATAATGCTTCACAATACATTGATAATTTTCCAGAGCTAATGAACAATGCACAAAAATTACCAATAGTAAAATCAAAACAATTTTTCGGTATTGTTGCAAGCCGCTCACATCTAACGCAAGAAACCACCAACTATATTGATAAGCTAAAAAAAGAACACAAAAACATCAAATTAGTTTCAAAAGGCAGCTCTCTTAAAATATGTTTGGTAGCCGAAGGGGTTGCTGACATTTATCCCAGGTTTGCCCCAACCATGGAATGGGATACCGCAGCCGGACATGCTGTTGTATTAAGTGCCGGTGGCAGAATTGTGCAGGCAAACAGTCCAGATGATGAAGTTGTTTATAATAAAGAAAATTTGTTAAATCCTTGGTTTATTGTTAAACTTGGAGTGATGGAGTGATGGAATATTGGAGTATTATCTGTCCTAAATAATTTTTCTCGCAAAGGCGGCAGAGGCGCAAAGTGTTGGTTAATGTTCTATTAATGCTAGAATCAAGGGGATAAAATATTTATCAGATTTCTTAAAAGTTTCATGATCAACCACTTTCTCTGCGTCTTTGCGGCTTATTGAGAAATTTTATGAATAATGTAGTCAATAAAAAACCAGTGGAATCAAAACATTTTTTATCATTGCACATATGTAATGTAACATGTTAATATGAATCAAAATATATTTCCTGTATTCGATAAGATACTCACGCGAAAAGATAAGGAAAAACTACTTAATCAGCATGCAGTTGTAATTTGGATGACCGGATTATCAGGTGCAGGCAAAACAACTTTGGCCACTTATATTGCTGTTGAGCTAAACAATAGGGGTTACCTCACTCAAATTCTTGATGGAGATAATATACGTGCCGGAATAAACAACAACCTTGGTTTTACGGAAGATGACCGGTATGAAAATATTCGTAGAATATCTGAAGTTTCAAAATTATTTCTGGATTGCGGGATTGTATGTATCAATAGTTTTATTTCTCCAACAAATGAAATCCGACAAATGGCAATGGATATTATCGGTAAAGAGAATTATTTTGAGGTGTTTGTAAATGCTCCTATCGAAGTTTGTGAATCGAGGGATGTTAAAGGTCTTTATCAGAAAGCCCGAAAAGGTGAGATTAAAAATTTTACAGGTATTGATTCTCCATTTGATATTCCGGATCATTCCTTCATTGAAATAAACACAGATCAACTCACAATTGATGAATCGGTTTCAAAGCTTCTTGAAAAGATATTACCTGTTATCGAGTACAAAGGATAGTTTAAAATCTCTACTTTATTATTTCTAATATCTTGTTAAAGATTTCATTATTCTGATAAATTCCTTTAAAATTGTCAGCATCGTTACCAAAAACCAGAACAGGAAAAAGTTGTCTAAATATTTATAGTTGCAACTACCAGCAGTAACTGGTATATTTTTGCTGTAAGAATATACACGTCCGGATGGTCATACTGATGGTAAAACCCACCAGTATTTCGTTTTTGAATAGCAATAAATTATCAATCTGATATATATCCTTATTTATAATCATTCTATATTAAAATAAATACTTTAATTTTACAAAATTTGATGGTTAGCCAACAAATTTATTCTTACTGCATTCCATATCTAATAATTACCGTGAATATACCATTAATGCCTTTATATGCTTATAACAAAACAGTTAATAATTGTCCCCGCTTTCGGTTTTTTAGTGTTGATTTTATTTTCGATACTATCGTGTAAAGTTGGGAATAATACGAGAGATAAGAAAGAAATAGATCTCGCCACCTTTGAAGTAGACACTTTACGATTAATATATCAAAATCAGGAAAACCCTGACAGTATACGTGTAATAGCCCTATTGGAATTATTTAATAGAAATTATATTCCATATCAACCTGATACAGTCCTTAAATATTCTGAGGATGTGATTAGATTGGGATTAAAAATGAACAATCTTTACGCTATTAAATCTGGATTAATTAAAAAAGGTCTTAGTTTTCAAATAAGGGGACATGCAGATTCCTCAGAATTTTATTTATCAAAAGCTGATTCCATTCAAAAAATTGAGTACGATGATCGAAATGAAATAGGGATCTGTACACAGCGAGGAACACTATTTAAAAATAAACGGGACTTAGTAAAAGCGAAAGAATTATTTGAGAAAAGTTTATTGATTTCTATAAAAACAGGAAATACTCAGGCTATTCTTGCCAACCAAAACAACTTAGCTACAATTAGCATTTTTAATTCCGACTTTGTAAAAGCTATAGATATATTGACAGAGTCACTACTTCTTGCGGAAAAAATAAGTGATTCAGCAGCAATGGGTTCTATAAGTTCTTATATTGGAAGGTGCTATCAACAGATAGGTGAATTGGATAAAAGCCTGGCATTTATAGAAAAGGGGGCTCTTATACTTGAGAAAATCGGCCATATGCAAAATTTGCCACGCGCCTTTCTCAATATTGCGGGTACATATATTCAACTTGAGCAATTTGAAACAGGGGATGAGGAGAATGAACGTTCATTGATTCGGAATGAATACAAATATGATAATGAAACTAAGACACTTTCAGACAGCCTAAGAAATGAGCAAAAACAATTGGAGATTCGCCTTGAAAATGAAACCAGACTGAGAAAGAGCAACACAGAGAAATATGTTTCCATGGGAGGAGGATTACTTGTCTTATTTATGACCCTTGGTATATGGTCAAGAATGCGTTTTATACGACGATCAAATAAGAAGTTATCAGCAGCCAAACTGAAAGCCGAAGAGTCTGAGGCCTTCAAGCAACAATTCCTTGCCAATATGAGTCACGAGATTAGAACACCCATGAATGCAGTAATGGGTATGACTAACTTACTCATCGGCAAGCAACCCAGAGAGGATCAGTTTGCCTACCTTGATGGCATTAAAAAGTCGTCAGACAACCTACTGCATATAATTAATGACATCCTTGATCTTTCTAAAATAGAAGCTGGTAAGATGGATTTGGAGAAAATAGATTTTTCCATTTCAGATACTGTAAGTCAGGTTAAACATATACTTCAACACCGTGCTGAAGAAAAAGGGCTTACATTGCTAACCTCGCTCAAGTTGGATGTGAAAGATGTAGTATTGGGAGATCCTGTACGTTTGAGTCAGGTGCTTATCAATCTCGCCGGAAATGCCATAAAGTTTACAGAGAATGGAAGTGTTTCGATAGATATTACAAAAGTAGATAATGGAATTTGTTTTACTATCGTTGACACAGGAATTGCAACA
>JABMPH010000046.1 GCA_013203805.1 Bacteroidota bacterium
CGCCCATCCCATACTATCTCGAGAATATAATTTGTACACCCCAAATAAAGAAACAACTAGAGCGCACATTAGAAATGCGTTAGAAGGAATTTTAACAAAACCACCAATATTATCAAAAGATATTGTGAGTGATTTTTTGGAAAATCTTTCACGTATTAAAGATATTATCATTACAGATGAAGATTTAAAAAGGCATATTAATTCGAGGTATTTAAGTAAAATAAATCTAACAGTAGAGAATCAATTATTCCGTTCTCTCTGGAAATTAACTTTTAGAAGTGATGATGTAAAATGCACTGAAAATAGAATATATAATCTTAAAGTTTTAAATATAATAGTTGATAATAACTACAGGGAATATCAAAAGGTAATATCAAATGAATCGGATTATTACAGTGATATAAATACGAAATACCTAAGAGAGCTATTTTCTCTTTTTAACCAATTCCCAAAGCTTTATGAATTTCTAAATGATAGTGCTAAGGTTTTAATAGAAAATTTTATAAAAAAAGATTCAGACTTTGAGGCATTAGCTTGGTTCATTACAGGAGATATAGGCACGCATATGGAAATGATATTGGAGCATAGAAAAGAACCACTTGAAACATATACGAACTACCGAATTTGCGCTAAGAGTATTTTACAGATTAATAATGATAGTATTGCTAGTGTACAAAAGGAAGAACGGCATAGGTTCATAATAAAAATGTTTGGTTATAGCTATGATTTTGATAATGCCGATGAATTATATGATATGGTTATCAATCCATATTTAAAGGATTTTTCAAAAAAATCTCTAAAGCTATTAGTTTCAAAAGCAAATGGAAATTCACAGATTTATGGAAGAAAAGCTGCACCTCGAACATTGAATGAAATAAGAATGGAGGTGGATAAACGATATAATTCTGGATTTAATTATGAACCTTACACCAACTTTTGGAGAGCTATGGAATACTAAAACCCAAATACTAATGAAACAAAATAAATCATTCTGGACATTCTCAACAATAATATCAATACTTGGTGCAGTATTATCTTATTTGATAATATCACTACTTAATAAGCTTGTACCAGATGTTTCTGTATGGGTACAGGTATTAGTAGTGTTACCTGTTTTTGTATTTGTGGTGGGGCAAATTAGGAGAAAGCATAAAAGCAGGAAAGTTTAATCCTAAATTATTATATTTAAAATTCCAAAAATCAAAAAAAAATTCAACCTGTACCTAAAACATCAATTATGAAATTAGAAAAGATAGTAGATAAACTTGGTTCTATTGAAAAGAACTCATTTATTAAAGTAATTGACAACATAATTTCTAAAAATCAAAAACATTCAAAAGAAATAGATGCAATATTAAGTTCTGCTGATAAGGGATTAAAATCAGTGGATAGTCAGAATATTTCAAAAATATTTGAACTTACATCTGTAGAATTCTCAGAACAAATAAAATGTGAGTTTCAAGAAGCAACTTCACAACTAGATATACTAATTGATATTATTATTCGTGATGGTAATTGCATTATGAAACAGGATTGGTTTTCTAGGTTATATGAAAAGGAGATTAAGAACCTAAAAAGCAAAATAAAGGGATTAAATACACAACTTACCAGTGAAAAGTCCGAATTAAGTGATGATAGAAAAAGAGATTATAAAATTTACAAAGCTTGTTTATCTACAGCTTATTATAATGATCTCGAAAATAACAGAGAAGCTAAAATATCTTCTGATGAATTATCAATAATAATAACACTTTCAAAGCAACTTGAACTTTCTCAGGAAGAAATAAAGCTTATCAATTATTCAATACTTCCAGTTAAATTAATTGACAATATACAAGATGTAATTAACAGTCTTAAAAACATTGGAGTTGTATTTTATTCCAAAAAGGAAGGTACAATATATGTTGCTGATGAAATGGTAAGACTTCTTAGAAAATTTAGGAAAAAAGAAGTTGCTGATAAATTCAGTAGAAGAACTTTAAAACTGTTAAGAGAACCAATTATTAATCAAATCTCGAAAAGACATAATATAGAACGAACATTAACTTACTCTCAGAAAATAGAAGAAATCATAAAAGAAGGTGTTTCATTTTCCAGTTTACTTTCAACAGAGATTTATAAGGAAGGAATTACACTAACTGAAAAGAAGAAAACACTAAACGAACTTTGTGAAAAAGGACTGAATATTTCAACCCTAAAAGGAAGTACAATAGAAGATAAGACTATTAGTCTAATTGAGTATTTTGATAAAATTGAAATAGATGAAAAGATTGGAATTTCATTAGATGGTTTTGAGAAAATGCTAACTGAACTTAACCAATCTTTACCTAAACTAAACAAGCAGTTAAAAGATCAATTTGAATTACAAGATGAGTATGTATTAAGTGCAGACTACCTTCTGGATTATAATATTAAACCTAGAGATATTTTAGATTTAATAGTAAAAGATGATCTGAATACATTCATAAAAGAAAATGGCATTAGACAACGTGGGGATAATATTTTAAATATACTAGAACACTATAAAGATGCTGAAAATCTATATCTGGAAAACTTTGAAAATGTAGCTTACCGAAATTTGAATGTTTTAAAAGAAAATGGAATTCTAATAAAAGAGAGTGAATTAGGTTTGAAATTTGAAGATTTAACTAAAATTATTTTTTCAAAATTAGGATTTAATGTTGATGAGAATTTGAAAAGTCAAATCAACACACAAAAGGATATGATTGATATTCTTTTAAATGTTAATAACAACGAAGTAATAATAGTTGAATGTAAAACGAGTAAGGAAAGAGGTTATAATAAATTTAGTTCTGTATCCAGACAATTAAAATCATATCAAAAGTTAGCACTTAAAAATGATCTGAGAATATTAAAAATATTACTGATTGCACCAGAATTTAGTGATGATTTTATTACTGATTGTGAAATGGATACTGAAATGAATCTATCTTTAATTACAGCTTCATCATTAGCTAAAATTATGGATGCTTTCAAAATTTCAAAATATCAAAAATTTCCACACGTTCTATTTCGTGATGTTGTTATTAACGAAGAAAGAATATTAAAAGCTCTTAGTAAATAACGGCACAACCTTTTAAAAATCAAAAATAATATGGACTACATCCCTTTTATAGCAAATTCTTTAAAAGCTGGGATACACAAGCAAATTGGCACTGTATCCGAACAATACAATAGAGAAATAACCCAATGTTTTCGGGTACATAACCGTTACCTGCAATTATGAGTAAGATTGACAATAAAGAAATAATCATTAGTACTGTAAAATCAGTTTTCGGTATAGTTCCATTTGCAGGAACCGCATTAAACGAATTGTTTTTTGGGTATAGAACAAATTTAAAACAAAAACGGCTGAATAATTTTGTGGAGATTTTAGCTGGACATTTTACCGAAAATCAGGACGTTAATCTTGTCAATATTAAAACGGAGGATTTTAGCGACTTGTTTGAGGCTGTATTAATGAGAGTAGTAAAAACAAAATCTAACAAAAAACTCGTTAGATTTAAAAATATTCTGATTAAGGAAATAAAAAATCCAACGGAGCACCCCGAACTTATTGACCTTTATTTAGATTTAATTACTTCATTATCCGAGACAGAGTTGGTCATTTTGTTTCACCACAAATATTTCGACAAAACCTTTGATATTGAAAGAGAACAATTAGACCAACTTAAAAAACGATTGAATAAGATTAACGAAAACAAGAAAGGAGAAACTATAATCATTGTAAAGTCAAAATATGAAGATGATTTCAATGAAGTTACAGCACAAATTAAGGAAATTGAAGATAAACATAAGACTTTAGAGAAATATAGAATTTCTGAATTTTACGGAATTGATGACCAAAATTTTGTTTTTTATAAGCAACGTCTTTTTTCTAAAGGATTAGTCCTTGATTGGGGAATTGGACGAATAGGAGTTAGACCTTTTAAAAAGATGAGTATAACAGAATTCGGAACTGAATTTATTGATTTCATTATAGAAAGTGAATAAATAACTGTAGGTAATCGAGTAAGTGGCTGACGACCAAATAGCCGCCAGTGCACCTCTCACTCCACTTAAAAGGACTATAGAAAAGAGCAAGAGTATAAACTAAGTTAAAGAGATAAATTAAATCATTTTCAAAATTAAAGACACAGATATTTACACAATGGAAATTAAGATAGCAATAATAGGTGCAGTGGGTGGATTAATAAGTGGTGCAGTACTTTCCTTAATTGCCCCTTGGGTAAAATGGGGTATTGAAAAAAAGAAATTGAGGTATGAAAAAAGAGTTAAATTAATTAATGAAATTAAATCATATATTGAAGCAGATGAATTTGATAGAAGGGATTTTGTTACAACATCCAATTATTCAATAATTAGATGTCACTTGAAAGAAGAAGTAGTTAAGGAGTTAGAGAAACCATATAATATATCTGCAGTGCAGATGGGTGGAACTCTATTTGACCTCAAAAGAAAATTTATATTAGAAGATCTTGCACGAATAAGTGATAAGTGGAAAATAACCTAAAAAAACTTAAAGCTTCATTCCCAGAAAATAGAAGTTTAAAAACATTTAATTTCAGTTTGAACTGCACCTAGCTCCTATTTTCTTACAATTACATAAAATCAGTAATTTTAGTGGTTCTTTATAGATTGGGATTTTGGTTACTTCTATCTTTTTTAACTTAAAGTCTTCTTTTAATAGCTTTATTATTCCATAATATCTGATTCAATCTAAAACAGAAAGATTATATTATTATCCTAAATGTGACTATAATATCATCACCATGTTTGACCGTTATATACTAGCCAGAAATTTTAACCGAATCTCAACAAGATTTGGTATGGCTAAATTAGCAGATTCCAGCACCTATAATCCATCATATAATATATCCGCAGGCAATACTTCCCATGTAATAATTAACTACCAAACAAAGGTAATTGAACAAGCTGAATTTGGACTAAAAGGAGTTAGTCCTAAAATGCCAGAAAGCTTACCATTTGTGAGAGCAGAAGGCAAGAGAAACCTATCTAATGACCCATATTATACTGGCTCAAAAGCAATCTTTTTACAGCCTGAGTTTAATAATCTAATTAGAAAGCAAAGGTGTTTAGTAATTGCAGATGCTTTTATAATTGGATTTGAATCTAACAATCCACACTTAGTTTATCTTAGAGGTAAACAACGACCATTTGCCTTTGCTGGTATCTGGAATAAAACTATTGATGAGGCTACTGGGGAAGATGTTTATTCATTTGCAATTATTACAACTACTGCCAATTCATTAGTAGCTGAATTAGGAGTAAAACGTATGCCAGTAATCCTGTTTAATGAATTTGAGAATCGGTGGCTTAGACCTTCTACTGAATTATCTGAAATATTAAACATGCTTAATCCTTACCCAACTAATTTGATGAATGCCTATCCTATAGCCACTACAATAAGAGAAGTAGAGAAGAATGATATATCATTGATACAGCCAGTGGGAAAGCCAGTATTGCAGGAGTTTAAAGGTGGATGGATTAGAAAGAGGGAAAAAGTGAAAGAGGAAAGTCATAAACCTACATTAGCAGAAGGAGCATGGATAAAACCAGAACACCCAACTAAAACCCACCTATAATCCTTGTCAGCAAAGGGATTGGGCGTATGGGCGTAGGAATTGCAGAAAGTTTCTTTTCATTTAGTATAAAATGAATATTAATCCATACTCTGAAAATAGCAGTATTATATAGAATATATATTATTTCAAAAGTTTTATAGAAACCTTACGCCCATAAACCCAACATAGCATAAATAAAGGGATGTAGTAGGATTTAACTTGGTTGTAGTGGTTTTAGTAATGGTAAATTGGATTTATTAATATCAATTAAGCAAAGCTATAACCTAATGTTATTCTGAATAATGTTTCTTGTTATTCCGTATAACAGAATAAATTAACCTGTCACTTTTGGCAGGTTTTTTTATGATTTTATGAAGATCAAGTTCTGGATGAACTACTTGTTTATGGTTTATGAAACTAAACGCATTAAAACGAGATGATTAGGTATGGATTAAGCCTGAACCATGATTAGTATTTTAAATATCCGATTTTCTTTAGGAACCTTTCGGGAACCTTGTTTGTAATTGTTAGCGTTACGAAGGTAGGGAAATTTTGGGGACCAAAAAAAAGCGGTGTGGCAGAATCCCGTATAGGAGGGATTGAATGTGTTTAATTAAATATTACACGGGCAGCACACCGCTTGTTTAAAAATTAGACGTCCAATCAAACAGCCTGATTGTACCATAAGCAAGAGAGAGATTATGGCATAATTGAAAAAATTCAACTAACTGTCTTACCTACAAGGTAGGGATTTTATTTTGATTTTGGGAAATGGGAAAGCGATGTGCCATGTCCGCGGGGAAAATCATGGGTCTTACTTATGAAAATACGGAAAGCACATCGCCTATAATTATTAATTAACTAATTCCTTTCTTCTCCTTAGGAAAACCCGGCTGGACGACCGGGTTTAACACCTAAAGATAATGAATTATAAGGAGTATAACACTCACCTAAATTTTCGGGAAAATTTAAATGATCATACAAGAATAAACCTGTATAATATCTTCAACAGAGTTACTTAAAAAGTAACCTGTTTATTCTTCTCTAACTTGTTTTGATTATTCCGCGTCCAAGCTGAATAGTCCATTTTTGGTAGCACAAATTTACATAAATTTTATAAAGAGGCAAATTTGGAGGGGAGAGTGTTACGGTAGTAGGGGATTTTTTTGAGTGTGGGAAATTAGAGGTAACCCAGTTCAATGAGTTTCATAAATAGTCGAACTATTAGTACGATTAGAACTACCAGAAGGATTGCCTGGATGATGCGGGCTGTTATTTTTGATTGGCGTTTTGTCATGGTATGTTGTTCTCTTTTAGAATCCAGCATCACCCCAGCGTTTAAAAATTAAGCCTCCTTTCTCTGTCACAATATACTTTGCCAGACTTATTCTATTAATATATCCTTGCGCTTCAAAATACTTTCTGGCTTCATCATGTAGTCTCTTCTGCAGAAATGGTTTTTTAATAGGCACACTAACTAATTTCTTAAAACCTTCATGGATGACAGGTAAACTTGTAAACATATTTTCTAGTCGCTTATATTCATTTATACTCATTTCTTTGTATTGAGTTTCTTTCTGAATTAATAAGTCTTTTTGTTTTTCCAAAGCATTTGTCAGTTCATTTTTTTCTATTGTAATGCTTTTTAATTCTTGTCTGGATTGCTTTGCTTCGGATTCAAGACTCCCCACTTGCGCATATAAAATATCTTTATCTCTTTTTGCTAGAATGAAATCATTATTAAGTGTCTTGAACTTTTCTATTTCTTGATCATATTTGTCCTTTAGAATTCTCGAATTATTTAGAGCAGTTTTCTGTTGTTTATCTTGTGATGATAATTCCTCATTTTTTGCTTTTAAATCAATGATAGTGTTCTCATTTTCCACTAATAATTTACTTAAACGATTTTTTTCATCATCAACTAATTTACGAAGTGCAGTGGATTCATCAAGAGTTAATGGAGTTTCACCTTCCATATTATATTTCACGGCTTTATTCTTTTTCTTAAAGTATAGATTGAGCCAAAACGCGCCAAAAGAGAATATTGGAAATATCGTCAGAAGAAAGACTGTAGAACCCAATGGTCCCCAAACAAGATGAATGCAATCTGAATAATTATTCAAAATAAAATCTATACGAGTTCCCTTAATTTTAGATTCACTGACAAAGAAAACGAGAAATAGAATCCGCCAGTTCCATACAATCCATGATAAGAATAATGTTCCAGCCAATGGGCTTTTGATACGATCGTATAATACAGCTCTTATTGATTTGGTGAATTCATCCATTGTTGTGTTGTTTTTTGGTAATTACCAAAACTACCAAAATAATATTATGCTAACAAGAGCCACTACAAAGCGCATGTTGTTTAGAATCTGTTTATATAAACTATTCTACTACATGATTTAGTTATCGGGAATTACCATTTTATTACAAAATATGTTATCCTGATTCACTTGCTCTTTACCACGTTTATTTGTTGATTTTTGACAACTCTCCGAAATCCACCACTTCCAGCAAAAAGATCTATCGCTAAATACGAGTTTTACAAAAAGGAGATAAGGAGGATCTCCAATGATCAAATCAAGATAAAAAAAGAAAGGAAGATAAAAATACCTTCCTTTCAAAATCCTGTTAGAGCTTCTTAAATTCTAGTATAAGTCCTAACACCTCTACGACAACTTTTAACATTGCCGTCACCACTATCATTACTATCATGATGATGTGGAGTTTCTCTTTTAACTTAAACATAAAAAGAACAATTAGTGGAGTTGGATTTTGAATAGAATAATTCCTATCTTTGACAACAGGAGGAATACTATCAAAATCCTTCTCCGAGTTAATATTACTTTGGTGAATCCGGCTCCGCAATGGCCGGATTCGTTATTTACAATAATACGGAAAATTGATTCTATTCACACGAATAAAATTTTGAAGTTTTTAACCAGCGCTATTCACAATTGTTAATTAAAACTTTTGATAACATGTTGACACCCCTTTGAAAGCCCTATGTGTATTGCGATTGACGTTAATTAACATAATTCGCACTTTTTATTAACTAAAAAACAATTATCATTTGTTGTTAAGTAAGCTACTCCAGTACCACTTAAAGGTTCACAAATGTCTTTTTTCCTAAACAACCCCCATACCAATACCTCTTGCAGCAGTTTCATAACTATAGAAATTCATGTCAATATTAAAATATGGTGATAGTATGATAATTCATAATCCCTTAATGCATTTGATCTTAGTACTTTTCTGCATAGTTTGCATATTCCGTATTGTTTGAGTGTAGAAATCTACGGATTATCTGCGTGACTGATTATACTTTCCTCAACCTATTTCCCACCAATAATACCAACCTACATTCAAGAAATTTAATAATAATGAACTTTATAGAATTTAAAAGTCAATTAAGTAATACCAAAAGATAATTCAAACATTTATTTACCTGGCTTGTTTTATTTAAAAACTAAAAATTACAAGATGAAAAAAACTGCTCTGTTTGGTCTTTTGTTATTTTCAATTTTAATTGTTGTTGGTCAGAATTCTTTCCATGATTTTACAATTACAGATATTGAAGGAAATACCTTTGAATTATCTAGTCTCAAAGGGAAAAAAGTATTAGTTGTGAATACTGCATCTAAATGTGGGAATACCCCACAATATAAACAACTACAAGCTTTATATGAAACTTATGGTGATGATGAATTTACTATTATAGGTTTTCCAGCCAACAATTTTGGTAGCCAAGAGCCTGGGAGCAATGCTGAAATTGTTGAATTCTGTGAAAAAAATTATGGTGTTACTTTCCCCATGATGTCCAAAATATCTGTTAAGGGTGATGATATACATCCACTTTATCAATGGTTGACTCAAAAAAGTAAAAATGGTGTATTCGATTCAGAGGTAAAATGGAATTTTCAGAAATACTTAATTGATGAAAACGGGAAATTAATTAGTAAGGTTGAACCAAAAGTAAAACCTGACGATGAAAAAATTGTAAGTTGGATAAAAAAATAACATCTTCTTTTATTTGAATAAACCTTACAGGGATTTTGGTGGATATACAGCAAAAAGTTGGAGGCTAAGTTAAGTGTTATGCTTCCACTCTTTGATTGTTATTTTTCAATGATTAGTTTAGATTTATACACTTGGTCCAGAGTGACAACTTGTAGAAAGTAAATTCCTGAACTAATGCATGCAATTGATATTTTATTACTGGCTGATATTTTAAAGTTTAAAACAGTTTCACCACTAGTTGAGTATATTTTACCTTGTGCAAATTCATTAATGGGTAATTCAATATTCACAAATTCACATGCAGGATTAGGGTAGATTTTTATTTGTTTTTCCTGTAGGTATGATGTGCCAGTTATAGTCCAAAGTTTACTTACAAATTCAGGATGGTCTATAAATGGATTTCGATTCTCCTGATAACTGTAGATAATATCATTTCTGTGAATCTCAAATGAATCTACAGGGTCAGCCTTATGCCATTCTAAAAGAGTAGATAGCTTACCATGATAACCTTTCCCAGACTCATTTAAATCAAAAGTATTTACAGCATCTTCGAGTTCTAAATCTGGATCTCCATTAGTTCCTTCATATCTAACTGCCATGTAGAAAAGCATCCGAGCAATATCTCCCTTGACCGCATCTCTAGGCTCCCATGAATCTGCATCAGATTTACATTCAGTAGTACCATCCCCATCTACATAAATTTCACCACCAGTATCAAAGTCTTTATTGTTCCTGGCACTATTAACTGAGATATCAGCAGGTCTTAAATGATGTACATCTGTTCCTGCTCCTTTGTCTGTTCCAAAATCACCGTGAGATTTAGCCCATACATGTTCACGAGAATATCCTAACCCATCATTATATTCCTGTGCTGCATTAACAGACCAGCCAGAGTAGAAAAGTATAACATTATCAGGATTAGCAGTGTCCTTATCTGTTTCTTTTAGTATGTCCCAAGTGTCAGTATTGGAACTTGTATATGAAAACTCAACATGGTCTTTTATAATATTATGCAGGGCAGATTTTAAGTTGTCCCCCGACAATCCTTCGGCTGAGGCATAATAGTTGGAGGATTTAACAACCTCAATATAAACCGCTGCTGAACCGCACATTGGCACACATGGTATTCCGTCATCGCAAATGGAGTAGGTAAAAATATCTTTCCCAATAAAACCTAAAGATGGTGTGTAGGTTAAATTCCCATTTATCGGATTTATTTCGATTATTCCGTTTGCAGGTTGCTCAATTATTGACAATGAGGAAAAATTAATTGAATTTATTGAGTCGAAATCGTTTGCTATAATGTCAATCTCAATAGGGTTGTTCATCACAGTAA
The DNA here is from genome assembly GCA_013203805.1 of Bacteroidota bacterium. Taxonomy (GTDB): domain Bacteria; phylum Bacteroidota; class Bacteroidia; order Bacteroidales; family F082. Next base: position 10,966 of record JABMPH010000046.1, read on the forward strand.
TAGCCGAATCGTCAACAACATTGGGTGCTGCATTTCCATAAACCGTCATGTTAGTTTCACAAGTTGCAACCTTTCCTAATTCATCAATCGCCGTAAGAGTAATTTTTGTAATTCCTATGTTACTGCAATTTAGGTTGTAATTATCCAGATAGATTGTATCTATTTTAAAATCATCAGCACTTCCCCCATAAATTTCATCTGGTCGCAAAACGTACTCCGCATTACTGTCAAGTACAACCGTCAATGAGTCAACACAGTTTAACGTATCTGAAAAAGCAATAGATGGGATGCAACTGGTTCTATTCCTATATAAATCGCTAATGCCCGTTGTGGTCGATATTTTGGCAGATAATGATTCACAATAATAACCTGCACAATACTCATCTAATGTTTTTGTGTTTATGTTATATGCAGATATACATTGAAAAGAGACTAATAATATTAAAGGGATTAATGCGATTTTCATTTAGTTGTTTTTTCTCTGGTTTTTAAGTCGAAGTCAATATACAAATTAAGTGTCTTTTCATCCTCTAAAACATCTATTCTTTCAACAACATTTGTGGGTCTGAAATACCAAAGTTCGTAAAATACATCATCCAAAAGATAAAGATTAATCGTATAATTATAGTAGGAACGTACACCGATGTATTTACCTTCATTAGAAATGAGCTCAAATTGATTTGAAATATTGGTTTTATGGTCCATTTAGATTAATTAAGATTGCTCGAAAGACGGAAGTAAATTTACTAAAAATGAACTTACAGAAATTTTAACTTGTGTTTTTATGATGTCAATCTATTCAAATTAGGCTGAAGATTTACATCTTTTACTTCTTTTTTCGTTTAATTTGAACGAAAATAATTCCACCTCCTAAAACGATTAAAAATAAAAGAACCCACATTCCTTTTTTTGTATAAACACTGGGAATTGTCAGCGTTATTTCTTTACCGGGGAATAACTGCTCTTTTTCTTCTTCAAAAGTATAAAACAACTGTAAGGCTATATGATAGCGTGGCCCTTGAAAATATTGCACTTTTATGCGGTGTTTGGCTTCATCCAAAAAGATGGAACCATAACCGGAAGTAGCAGCATGTATACCATCGTTATTAATCACCAAAGAATCGTTGATAAACAATTTAGCACCATCATCACTAAGTAACCTGAAATTATAGTTCCCTGCCTTTTTTACAAAAATGTCACCTGTGTATTCTATCCCGAACCATTCAAGTAGTTCGCTTACTCCGGGAAAACCGGAAGAGAAATCATGGTTGGGAATGTTAAGCTCTGTGGCATAGATGGTACTTACCGGCCGAAGATTATCGAAATTAGGAAGATGATTGGTATTTTCAGGTAGCTTATAGACTTTGCCTTCTAAAGCAGCTGTTACTTTATCGGAACCTCCAAATACCTCTTCTTCTTGTGAAAAGGATGACAGGAAAAAGGTGAAAAAGATAAGTAAAAGTAATTTGGTACATTTCATAATTTCTTACTATTTGCTAATGGCTTAAGCTGTTGGTAACCTTGTGCTAACGAGGTTTTTGTTCTCAGTATTTATACTAATATAGTGGAAAAAAAGTTTCGTTATTCCTGTATTTGGTGTCTAAACGTAACCTTCGCGGTTTTATTTATAATTTCATCAGTCGGATTAATAACATTATCAATTCACTGAATTTTGGTTAAGAAACAACTCTCATTATTTGATGATTAAAGTTACCGATTCACCACATCAATCGCAATCCAATTTAACAATAATATTAGCCCGCCAGACATGTGTATACTCCAGTGAGAGCCACTTTCTCCCATGAAAGGCGTTATGTGTCCATTTGAAATAAAAGTGCCTCTCTCAGTCTTTTTCATCATAAGATGATTTCCAATCTTTTAGGTCATGTTTTTTGATAAATCAACTATTCCTTCTTTAAGTATTATTGGTTGTTCTTCACGAGGATCATTTAAAATGATTTTAAAATTATATTCTTTTTCCTCGAAATCAACAAACAAAAAATTCCATGTATAATAACACATGCATTTGCAGTAACAAGGTTGATTTATATCCAAACAGGTATCATTTAAAATAAAAGTAATAGAGTCGTTTGATATGTTTTTATCAGTTGTAAATGGTGCACAACAAATATAATTCAGCCCAATATAGGCATCAAGTGTGTCATTTTCAATGGTAAAAATTACAGTGTCCACTTGTTCTGAAAATGTACTCTTTAAATCATCAGACAGCTGACCATGACATCCTCCCAGTTCGGTTTTCACAAATGTTATTTTTTTATCCGTAGGTATGTTATCGGTTTCATTATCTTCACACATTATCAACATAGTCAGTGTAAAAATCATTCCAAATGCAAAAATTAGTTTTTTCATTTTTTCTTTAATTTTATTAATAAGATGTTATTTTTTGGCAATAGGTTGCCTCCCTAATTGAGATTTTAACCACTTTCTCCCCTGAAAGGTATTATGTATTCATTTTGAATTAAAGTGGCTGTGTCAGTCTTTTTCCACATACTTTTAGACTAGCAATGATGGCTATAGTTCTATTGGTAAATCAGCCATGAAAATATAACTAAACTCATTGTTAATCTGAGCATTATATTGTAAATTGTAGGTAATGTCGATATTGGCAGTATAATAATATTTAAGGTCGCACTTTACTGGTCGTGACCATAAATACCAAAGCTAGAAGGAGAAATACAATGGTACTTCAAGTCATGAAATGGGATATACACCCAGATAAAGTTGAAGCCTATGCAAAATGGGCAAAAACAGCTATAAACCGCATCCTATCGGTGCCGGGTGTAGTTGAGTTTCGGGCGTACCGTCCAGTCACCGGTGCTTCACAAATTGTGACCACCAATGAGTTCGCTGATATGGCAGCGTGGGCAGCTTGGCAAAGCGATAAGGACGTGCAAAAAGTGATGGATGAATTTCGCACGCTTACACTCAATGTCAATATTGAAATATGGGGGCCATCCCCAGTAGTTCCTGTTCCTATTAGACCATGAGTGCAAAACCCAAACCCATTGACCACTAAAAACCGGAGGCACTCACCACAGGACAAATAACAAAATATATTTTCATGGGGTGTGATGGAGTACATTATATTTTAGATACTTATAAATGTATAAATTCCGGAGTGAGGTGGTCTGTCAATATCGGTACGACTTGTTTCAAAAACTGGAGAGGAGTGGTCAACGAGACTGGTTTTTCAAGACTACTTAAATAATCTACTAGACGGTTGGTAGGCTGCCGCTATTAGCAAGTTTAGTATAAAGTTTCCAAATTTATGAATCCTTTTCAGCTAACTTCTTCTCAAGCTTCCCGATTTTATTATTAAGCCTGTTAATCGTACTATTTAGGTTGGTGACATCATCATTTAATCCAATGATTTGTTTGTCCAATTCGGCTTTCTCATCTTCAAGTCTTTTAACGATAGGTTTATAAATTGATTTACCATAAAGCCACGCCGTAAAAAAACCGATAACAACCGCTACTAGCAAAAGTAAAATTATAACAATTACCGATCCAGTGGCTGATAGTGCTAATAATATAAATAGTTGGTTCATGGTTTTATTTTTTAATTGTTATTACTGCTCTTCTGTTCTTTGCCCTTCCCTCATCGGTAGATTGATCTGCTACTGGCTGATCCTCTCCTTTAGAGTCTGCTATCAATTTATCTACATTGATACCCGTGCTTTCGAGATATTTCTGAATAGTCTGCGCCCTTTTATATCCAAGAGCCTGATTATATTCCGAAGTTCCAATGTTATCGGTATGGCCTGTAATTGAAAGAATTGATTCCGGATTCTTGTCAAGCCATGATTTAAATTCAATAACGCTGTTATCTGTTTTCGGAACAGTGTTGAAACTGGCATCATCAAATTCAAAGTAGATCATCAAGTCATTGGGCATTACTACATCTGATTGCATTACAGAATCTACTACAATAGGCTGGATTTCAGGGATTGACTGTATAGTAATAGGTTCATTCATTACTGGCTTTATCTTTTCAACATAGATCCAAATAGAAAAGAGTGACCAGATCACAAACACAATGAATCCAATTATAAGAATTCTCATTGTTAGTTTTTTTTTATTGATCAGTTAATTATCCCCAAGTTATGAAAATAATTTAATGCAACTACTCATTTTTTATATTTTTCATTCTACACTTGCTTGGCCATAAGATGGTTTTAATTTATAATATCCCTTTTTGAATTTATTAGTCTTTGGGTTTTTAACCCTCATGAATACATTTTTTCTTTTCTTCTTAACATCGTTTGCAAGAATCCTATTAACCTTTCTTTTAAATACATCGAAGCTAATGGCATTCCCCTCAGAGAAAAGAGTATTATTGATATTTAGGATGTGCAATGCAATGTGCTTAACATGCAATCCCTCTCTTTTTACCTTTTTGTCTGACAGGATTTTCTGTATTGATTCTTTGAGATTCATAAGGTATATTTTTGGGAAATTGTCAAGTTGCAACAATTTATAGTGGTTTGTGGAAAGAAGCACGGTCTTAAACCATAGTTTTTAATTAAAAATATTAAGGAAACATTCTTGTTTATGTTTTCCTTTTTCTTTACCTTACTTATTAACAGTAATTGAATTCGAAGGAGACAAATTGAATGAATATCTAGGATATTTAAGTCTATCAAAATGAAAAAGCTTAAACCTATATTTCTACCTCATGCCCATTCTTATAAACTAAGGAGGAAAGGCATAATCAAAGCTTATCAGAACCTAGACTCACCAACCGAAGCTAATTTATATCTATCAGATGCAAAGGGTGATACACTTATATCAACAAATATGGGTATAAATGTACAACGTCCTTCTAAAAACTCTATCAAATGGCTAATTAAAGAGTATAATACAAAAGGCAAGCTACCTAAATGGGTTGGAATTGAAATAGACGAGGAACCTACTATTGATCGTAACTGGAAGAAGTATTTTACAATCAAGAAGAGTGATAATACAGTGACTCTTCATAAAATTAAATAAAGAGAAAAAACCTATCAAAGTTTTGTTATTGCCAGAATCACAGGAAATAATTAATAGTATTGGCAATGAAAACAAAGAACCTGATAATTATATTTTGTTGTTGTTTAATTTTCTTTCAAAGTCAATATACAAATTAAGTGTCTTTTCATCCTCTAAAATATCAATCCTTTCTATAACATTTGTTGGTCGGAAATACCATAGTTCGTAGAATGTATCTTCCAAAAGATAAAGGTTAATCGTATAATTATAGTAGGAACGTACACCAATGTATTTGCCTTCGTTGGAGATGAGTTCATATTGTTGGGATGAGGTTAGACTGGCTATTCCATTTTTATTATTCATAAAAACAATAATTTTAGAGTGTGAGAGCCTCTCCCTGCTAGTGTTTGCTAGCGGGCGGGCTATTCAATTGGGTGCTGTTAATCTAACAATCCATCAAGGTAATGAACTATATTTAGTAATAACTTATAATTATACTTTGCATTAGGATCAATAAATCCCATTTTCCCGCCCCAATTTGTATCCTGTGCTGAAAACATATTCCCATCAGTAAAAACAACAATCTTTCCTTTCCCAATTTTTCTAAAGGAGCCTTGTGAAAACCCTTCAATAGATGTTGGTTTTATATTTTTGAAATCCCATGCCGTTTAAGGAAGCCATTGATACCAATCATTGTCAAAGGTGAGTATTGGTGAGGCATCATCTGATAATTTCATCGCAGCTCCACTAAATGTTATTATCGAATCTACTCTTTCTGTACTATTCCGTCCATTAGTAATGACATTACTGTGTAGAGTCTTATTAGCCCTTTGGAAAAAACTTGGATATCTAATAGTGTCCAATGCATGTCCATTAAAAAGCTCAAATCCAAATTCTTTTGCCAAGTCTCTTGCAGCACCAGCAAAAGGATGGTGATCAACAATAAGAAATAAAGAGCCACCATTTTCTACCCATTTCCTAATAGCAATTACTTCGTATGGTTTAAATGCTGGATACGTTGGATTAGTCCAATTAGCTTCCCCAAGATTTTTTTTATTCTGAGCTAAAGCAATAACCATTAACCTTACTTCCAGAAGACTATTAGTGGTAAATTGGTCTTTGAAAGAAACAACGGAATATCCATCTTTACTCAACACATTTTTAAATGCAATAAAACTACCTAAACCTCCATAAGTATGTCTATTATAATGTCCTTCATCTAAGTAAATAATCGGTCCCTTCTTTTTTAAATAAGCTGGCGAGATTATTTCAGGATCATATAAAGAATCATGCTTTGCATTGGTAATTTGAGCAACAAGACTGTAATTAGGAAGTAGAATTATCATCAAAAAAAAGCCCAATAAAATACCTAAATTTTGTGATTTTCTCATTTCTTATTAATTGTATGGAACGTAATAGTATTTTATCCATCGTTGCTGCAAAAATACAATAAGAGATGATAATTTCCCTTGACAATTCCCATCAACAGATCAAACAAAGAGATACCTCTGCACATAAGAGGAACAGTGCATCATTGCTTGCATATGAGGGAATAAGTGATATTTTTTTTAAATGCGTTTTATGCCTTCTTAGTATAAGACAGATTGATCACTATTGCCATAAGAAGCCATATAATAAAAGTTTCCCCATGCGTCATTTCATAAGTGGAACCCGCCAATTTTGCTAATCCTAAAATAAGGTAAACAATAACAGGTGATAAAAGCAGGCTAATTACAAGAAGGAGAATTGATTTTTTATAATCCATAAGTCACAAATTTAATTGGTTAATACCAGACGATACATTCATAAGTTGACAACTGATTGAGGTTATATTTATCTAATTGCCAAGATAAATATAGTAACCTTTTATAATAAATATTTTCATGCTGTCACAAGGGTATTCTGAGCCTTTAGCATGGAACTAGCTGATCTATTTTTTGATTAATCATTTCTATTTTAAGCCGTTGAGCTTTTTTATTTAACCGAGCAAGTGCCTCAGAATAAGAATTGATATTTCTATAAACATTTAGAATTTTTATTTTTGGTTCAGCTTTATCAACCAACTCGGGATATATTGAATTATTTAATCCTATTAATTCTAATTTTTCATTATCATAATCAAATGAAAATTCTCTGTGCGTAGCAAGTATATATTCAACTCCTGATTTATCAAATCCCTCTTTATAAAACCTAGCATAAAACAAATAGACTTTTCCATCAGGCAATCCATAATAATGAACTGGAAATTTTGTAGGTAAATATGTAGTGTGTGTTTTATGGATTAACTTGACTAATATTTTCATAAGTATAAAAATTAATAGTATAGTTAAAAGCCTAAATATTAATAGAAAAGGGCTACTAATGTAGTAAAATTAATTGTTAAACAAAATAAATACTATTAATGAAGAATTAAATGAAAGTTACATTTCAAAATAGAAATGCATTGTTTTTTGTAAAACAAGAAAAGGCAACTCAATAGCTGCCCAATTATATAAACTC
>JABMPH010000508.1 GCA_013203805.1 Bacteroidota bacterium
ATTTATTAAAACTTGACATTACATGATCGAAGGCGCCAACCCCCGGTAATATTATTTTAGTCGAATCATTAAAGTCTTCCTTTTTCGTAGCCACTTTTGTTGGAATATTTAGTCTTTTGAAAACATTAACAAAGGCATTAATATTACCACAACCATAATCGACAATAGTAATCATCTTTTCCCTCCTTTTTCAAAACCTAATGCCTTCATCACTTTTGCTCCAATCATATAAATATTTTCCTGCGATTTATAATCTTTATATGTTTTCTTTGGTGCTTCCATATATGACTGAAGTTCTTCAACGCTTATTCCCAGCTTGTTAGCTACAAATTCAAAATCCTGATGTATAGTTTCTTCATTATAGGCTGGGTATTTAAGTTTCTCAAGGGCTTCATCCCTCGTCATTTGACCTGTTAAAATTAAACTTGAATATTGAACTTTTCTGGTGTCATAGCCAAATCGCTTAGGTAACCAGTATGACTCATAAAACATCGTAAAGCGAGATTCAAAATGCTTTTGAGGGTATTTTTGATATCCAAATTTATCAACCAGTAATTGCATTGCTTCATCTTTATGATATGGAACAAAATCTAATGGTCGTATTAGTTTTATTCCCTTAACATAAGGTAAATATATTTTATGCCATAAAATATTTGATACGGGATAATTTTTTAATTTACCAGTCCCATGTTTTTTATAGATATCTCTTAATTGAATAGAATCTGATTGGTAATACATCCATTCCAGCGGATTACGCACACATTCAGTAGAATAATTGCCACCTGTTAGTATGGTTTTTATTTTATGTTTTGATGCGAACTTATACATGGTTGCAAAAAAAGCATGGTCCTGTGGTACATCTATGTGTGGTACTCCCGATTTAAAAAAAGCCAACTGTAAATCTTTTATCTCTTCCCAGTTAATTACTTCGGTGTATAAATCAAGCCCTAAACCATCAATTAAACGTTCAATATTGTTAACGGCAATCTGTGAATTCCAACCGGCATCCACATGAAAAACAAGCGGACGAAGACCAAATTTTTCCACCATCTCGTACAATAAGTATGAGCTGTCTATGCCACCACTCATTCCCATGATACAATCAAAATCTTTACCTTTACCTTCCTGTTTTATTTTATTAATTATTTTCCATAGTTCTTTTTCTCCACGCTCATCGGTATGCCACTTGGGTAAAATATCATTATAATAGGTATTGCAGTGGTCACAAACTCCTTTTTCATCAAAAAAGATTTTTGAGTCGGTGGTGTCCATGACGCAGTTTGTGCAAGTTTGAATTTCATTCATTTTAATCATGTTTTAGTGGAAGGCAGTTTTGTATTGATGGAGCAGATGCTCTTTTTTATTTTGATTCGCTTAGAAAGAATGGGATAATTAAAATACGTGTTTCTTTTCTGATGGTACAAAAAACACATTATCGAAAGAACCTGCAGACTTAGTTAAACCATTATAATCAAATGCTTTATAATTATTTTTATTAAATAATTCAAAAACTTCTTTCGATACGTCTTCTCCAATTTCTATATAAAACATTGGGCGAATATTGGCTATTAAATTTGATGCTCCTTGCAATGCTAATAGTTCCGCACCTTCAATATCTATTTTAACAAAGTCGGGTTTATCAAAAACCTCTAAAAGGCTATCTAAGGTAAGAGTTGGTACGTAATTTATTTCCCTAATGCCACCCATCTGTAATCGTCCTTTTGAATCTGCTAAAGAATTATAGGCCCGACCTTTTTGCGAAATTAAAAATTGAGCTATTGAATTATTATTTGAAATAGCAGCTGGAAGAATTGAAATATCTATCGCTATATTTTGCTTTAATCTCTTTGATTTCATGATTATTGAAGCTAACCATATATCCGCTTCAACACATAATATTTTCCCGTCTGTAGCTATTTCAGAGGCCGCAAAAGTAAATATACCAACATTACCTCCAATATCCCATACATTGCTTCCTTTTTGAAGAAATTTTTTTGCAATATTAATTAAATCTGAATCAAAAGCATTTTTTCCTAATTTTAAATATTTTAGTTGAGCATCTGGTGTTATATATATTGGGATATTATGATCGTTTACTTTGATTTTTCTTCTTATAATAATTCCTCGACTCAATAATTCAATAATTCTTCTAAAAGTTATCATATTTATGATTTAAATTTTAGTAAATTTAGTGATGTGAAATACATTCCTGTAGCCCTATTTTGATTTTTACACATATTGTCAATCTTATTGTTTTGTTCGTTATACTACCAACTTTTCTGTTGTCTGATTATATTATACGTGTTCAGGTATTTGTCTATCAAGTAATTGATAGGGTTCATTTGTGATAATAGAACCTACCCAAGCAACCCTCTCCGCCTGGTCCTGAAGAGCAGGAGGATGATTTTTGGGGTCCACTTCTGTTTTATTTATTAACAATTAGAGAAAATAGTGTTTTGTAGACAACCAATTCTATCTTGTTAACATAATTTTAATAGCTTCATAAGATCTTGATGAACTTTCAAATAATTATCCTTTGTTCTTTTTATTAATCCAATAAAATGTCTCTATTTGAAAACGATAAATAAAATCATGATTTATGTGATAAATAAAACCTGGAAATCCATTTAGAAAACCTAGGCGAAATATATATATGTAGGTAAAATATATTAGCGGCCTTAAGATGGAAGGCAGTTTATTAAATATACGATATCTCATCCAATGTTTGAAATCTTTACTATTGAAAGAAATATTATGCTTCTTTTGATCGCTAATTCGATTAGACTCATACAGGTCTAGGCCTTCTAATTTTGCATAATCGATATGCTTTTTTGCCCAAAATTCAAAAGGTTTAATATTGTCATCAACGAAATCATTCTTTAAAAAAGATGTTTTCCCTTCAATTACAAAATGTTCATTAATTTCACGTTGAAAATAACCGCAATCTTTTTTAAATAATCGTAAGATATATGTTGGATAGTACCCTCCAAACTTAATCCATTTACCCATAAAATAAAACCTTCGCCTTAAATAGAACCCTTCACAATCTGAATCTTTTATACTTAAATCTATTTCTATTTTCAATTCTTCACTTAGATATTCGTCGGCATCTAAAAACAAGATCCAATCTGTAGTGATATCTAGATTTTTGATAGCATAGTTACGCTGATTTGAATAATTATCAAATGCTCTGAAGTACACAGAAATGCCATTTGACCTAATAATTTCTAAAGTTTTATCGTTAGAACCCGAATCTAAAATAACAACTTTTTGTGCCCATGGTTTTACATTTCTAATAACTCTATCTATATGTATTTCTTCATTGTAAGTAAGTATTATAACTGTCAGATTATTTGCGGTCATATAAAAAGTTGTTTAATGGATTATTTAATAAATGTAACTAAAATCAATAAACTGTTAATCCAGTTTTATAAATTCTGGTTTTGTTAAACTATTATTTGCGGCCCATTCATAAGCTTGATTGAATTGTTCACTAATATTATCCCAAGAAAATTCTTTTTTCATCCATTCTCTTGCATTATTGCCCATAAGAGCAACTTCATTTTCATCAAGCGACATTGCTTTTTTAAAAGCTATAAGAACTGTCTCTTCATCCATATCAACCCAATAACCGGAATTTGTAATATCTAATCCACTCCAAGGGGCGCTCTTGGAAACAATGGATGGCGTACCGCAAGCAAGAGATTCAGCCACTGTCATAGCAAAATTTTCTGAATGGCTCAACAATACAGTAAATGATGCCCTTTGATAATGTTCATTTTTTTCATTTCCAAATACTGCGTTTTTGAACTTAACCCTTTTTAAAGAAAAAGTTTTACATAAATTTTTTAAATGATTTAAATATGACGTTTCATCATCAAAGAAACCTATCTCAGGGCCAACAATATGCAACTCCCAATCTGAGAATTCTTTTTCTAATTTGGCCCAAATTTTTATAAGAAGATCTAATCCTTTATTAGGGTGGATCCTACCTAGGTATAAAATATGTTTTTTGTTAGTATCTGTATTAGTGATTGTCTCTGGGAAATCAATTCCCCATGGAATAATTGCCACAGGTTGTTTAAAAC
>JABMPH010000509.1 GCA_013203805.1 Bacteroidota bacterium
CCTTTCAAGTAGGTTATGTGTATTAAAAATTTCTTCAAAAGCTTCTTCGGCACTTTTTTCGAAATCCCATAAAGTACGGTCTAAATCAAAAAATACATGTTGAATTTCATTCTTCATAACTGCTTATTTTTAGCCAGCAAAAGTAGCATTTTTAAACAAAGCAATTTAAAAATAACCCGACATATGGTAAATACAAAAACCCAATTTCCTGTTAAATAAATAACAATTTGGTCATCTTTTTTTATAATTTCGCTTTTTTTTAAAAAATAACTCTATGACAATAATAATAACAGGCTCAGGGTTAACCATCGAGAAAGTGGTTGATGTTGCCCGTAACCGTGCAAAGGTTGAACTTCATGCTGATGCATTATCTCGTATTGTAGCATGCCGTGCTATGCTAGAGAAAAAGATAGATGCACACGAAATTATGTATGGTGTAAATACTGGAATTGGTGAATTTTCAGAGGTTGTGCTAGATGATGATCAAGTGGAAGATTTCCAGAAATACCTCATATATAACCATGCAGCAGGCATTGGTGATGCTATGCCCGAAGATTACGTTCGTGGTGCTATGTTAGGCAGAATAAATGTACATGCCCACGGCAACTCTGGAATACGTCCTGAAATAACAATGACCCTTGTTGAAATGCTAAACAAAGGTGTTACTCCCTATGTTTGCCGCAAAGGATCTGTGGGTGCATCTGGCGACTTAGCTCCAATGTCGCAAATTGCATTATTGTTAATGGGTGAAGGTAAAGCTTACTATAATGGTAACATGTTGGAGGGCAAAGAAGCCATGGATAAGGCGGGGATTCCTATACCAGGACTAAAAGCACGTGACGGTCTGGGAACCATTAATGGCTCAAATGTACTTACTGCAATGAGCGCACTTTTTCTCTTTGATGCCAATAATTGGCTAAAGCAAGCCGAAATTGCTGCTGCTATGTCTCTTGAAGCTTTAAAGGCAAATATGGGACCTTATACTGCCCGACTTCATGAAGTGCGTGGATTTAAAGGTGCGGTAAGAAGTGCTTGTGCCATTGGGAAATTGGTTGCAAATGGCGATTTAAAGACAGGAAAAGTAGATCACAAAGTACAAGATGCATATTCTATGCGTTCTTCACCACAGGTTATTGGCACTGCTCATGATGCCCTAGCTTATGCTCGTTCCCAAGTAGAAATAGAGTTAAATGGTGTTGGCGATAATCCAATATTCTTTCCTGAAGAAAACATTCAACTTTCGGGAGCAAATTTCCAGGGAACACCTGTTTCATTACCAATGGATATGGCAGGAATTGCCATAACGATGGTTAGTGTTATGTCAGAAAGAAGAATGAATAGATTAAACAACCCAGCACTGAGTGTTGGACTTCCTCCATTTCTTACAAAAGGTGCTGGCATGTTCTCAGGAATGATGTTGAGTCAATATACCGCTGATATGCAAATTGTTGAGCAGCGAATCCTTTCGGCACCGGCATGTATTCAATCCATTCCGGCTGCTGCCGATCAGGAGGATTTTGTTTCGATGGGAATGAACACCGCGATTAAAAACTTTCAAATTCTTGATAATGCTTATGGCATCCTTGGAATTGAGTTTATGGCGGCGGCCCAAGCTCTTGATTTTAGAGAATATAAATTTGGTGATGGTGTTACCAAAGCCAAGGAAATTATTCGTAAGCACGTTGATTTTTTGGAGATTGACCGACCATTATATAAGGACCATAATACAATGAAGGACCTTGTTAGTTCATGCGAGATCCTAACAGAAGTAGAAAAGGAAATCGGATCTTTAGAGTAATAATAAGGTGCAGAGTTGTTTGGTTATTTTATCTGACAACTCTGCAAACTAATAACAACTGGACAACCTGATATTAACAACAATTCAACAACTATGATTACGCTACCATCTTCCACTCAAGAAAACGATCAACCCACTCGACCTGAACTACTAAAAATACTATGTATATTAACATTTATTGGAAGTGGATTATCACTTATATCAAACACAATAATGTTTTTTTCGATCGATATAATCAGATCTTATTATGAGAATGGTAATTTTGATTTTCTTGCAGAGAGTATGGATTTAACCGCATTAGAATTATTAATAAATGTGAATTCATCCTATTTCCTTTTTCAGGCATTTATTTTTGCATTATCAGTATATGGTGCATATTTAATGTGGAATCTAAAAAAAATAGGTTTCCATATATACACAATTGCTCAGTTGGTTTTAATCATCCTTACTCAAGTATTTATAACAGAATTGCCCTTCCCTTTCTTTGAACTTATGATTTCTCTTATTTTTATTACTTTTTATGCAAAAAACTTACAATATATGACATAACAAACAACATTAAAAAATAACCCAAATTAACATCACAATAATGAAAAATCTATTAACTTTCTTTTTAACTTTTATTACGTTTTTTGCCTTTTCACAAATCCAAAATGAAAAAGGTAAGCTTATACTTGAAACCAACGATACAATAGTAGGATCAATATCTTACTACGATGACTTCTCATCAACAGTAACATATATCGACAAAAACAATAATGGAAACTCCTGCACAATAGACTGCATAAACGAAATTATTCTTAACAATGGAATACGCTACACAACACTTGTATATCCCGATGGTAAGGATGGAAAAGTATTTGTTCAAAAAGTAATTGAATCAAATCTTATCAGCTTGTACGCAAGTGAAGAAAATGGTGCAATTTATTATTATGTTACAAAAGGGGATACCATTTACCGACTTGAGAATAATTATTTAATTGAGAAACAAAGCATGAATAAGACTAGTGTAAATCAGGTTATGAAGAAAAATGATAATAGGAAATATTCTCGATCTGATAACAGGTATTTGGGTTCATTAAAGATGATAATGATTGACAAACCTGAATTATTTGATAAAATTGATGAATTAAAACTAAATGAAAACGATCTAATTGACATTATCCTCGAATATAACCAAGGTATTATTAGCTTCATGATGACCACCGAAAAAGCAGAGTCAAAAGGGATTACCAATTGGGTAGCTTTTGGTCAATATAGTCACTTTGATACTTATTATTTTTCTGAACCCACATATGGAAATTCATATGGTATATTTGCCGGAACTCAGATGTATTTTACAAAAAGCAGACGACATTCCCTAAAATTCTCAATTGGATATTCACAATATAAACTAAAGAAAGAAACAAAAGTAGGATATGGTGTATACAAGAGAGTAAAAGCTAATGCTGTGGTTTACGACTTTGAATTTATTTATGAATATATTGTTTTTATGACAAGGAGAACAAATATTTATGCAAATATGCATATAGCCGACTTTGCTCATGTTACAAAGTATTATGATGATGATAATACCAAATATGATAGCTATACTTTACCAATTCCCCGATTCAGTCCGGGGGTAGGGATAGAGTACAAAAGTCAAAAACGATTTTCCTTCTATTGTGAAGTAAATCACTTGTTAAAAGCTAGTTATATTCCTTTAAATTTTAGTTTTGGAATAAAATATGATATAGGTAAAATTACCGGAAACTATCTAAATTAACACAAATATTAGGATGGAAGAAACAGCCATTGACGTTTTGGATCAAAAACAAAAACTGCCTCAATATTTAATTGTACCACTAACTGTTGCACTTGTTTTCAGCATTATTAACTTATTTTTTTTCGCAACAGCAACTTTATATTTATTATACAATCCGCATTTTCTTCAGTCAATCGATTTAGATTTAGCCCATTATAGCAACCTCAATGAATACTTTTTTGTAAGTACACTTTTAAATCTAATGATCATAACCTGTATAATATTATTAAGTAAGCTTAAGAAAAAAGGTGTTTATCTTTTTTTAATAGTTACATTACTCATTATTATAAATGAACTCTTATTCATTAGTCAATTAACTATTAGCTATATGGTAATAGGTGTACTTGTTGGCTTTGTGGTATTAATAATTAACATCAAATTCAATCTCTCCTAGATTAAACATTGTGCCGTAATACTTAAATAGGAATATAGATTTAATGGGACAACCAATATTGCTATTTTTAAGCAAAATATTGTTTTAACCCTCCTAAACACAAAGAAACTTCTCATTTTCTTGATTTAATATTCATATTTTAAATATGTTTGTTAATAATTGTTAATTTTACATTAATATTTTATTAAGTTTGTACTCTTATTTCTTAAAATTAGTGAGAAAAGCTAACATGAAATCGTAAAATTTTAAGTAAATATATGTTTAACTAATTCATTAACCAAAAATTATTATTATGAGAAAAATTACAATTTTGCTGGCGTTCTTGTTTTTTGTTGGCGCTAATTTGGCCAACGCACAAACAAGAACCATTAGCGGTAAGGTTACTGGATCCAGTGATGGATCAGGTATACCTGGGGTTACTGTTCAGGTGCAAGGTACTACAATAGGTACAGTTACCGATATCGACGGTAATTACTCACTGGATGTACCACCAGATGCTGTATCGCTAGTGTACAAATATGTGGGAATGAAATCAGTTGTTGTTGCAATTGGTGATCAAAGCACAATTTTTGTAACGATGGAAGCCGATGCCGTTATGATGGGAGAAGTTGTTGTAACTGCACTTGGGGTTTCCCGTGAGAAAAAGTCACTTGGGTATGCAACTCAAGAAGTAAGCGGTGCCGACATTAACGAAGTTAAAACTGACAACTTCATCAACAACCTACAAGGTAGGGCTGCCGGTGTTGCTTTAAAAGTTAATAACAACTTTGGTGGATCTACCAACGTTATTATTAGGGGATCAACATCTCTTACTCAGAGTAACCAGGCTATGTTTGTTATAGATGGTGTACCTGTAAATAATTCAACAACCAACACAACTGCTCAAGGAGGTGGTGGAACTGGTTATGACTTTGGTAATACTATTAGCGACATCAACCCAGAAGACATCGAATCGATGAATATTCTTAAAGGTGCTGCTGCAACTGCACTTTATGGTTCACGCGCAGCCAATGGTGTTATTATGATTACCACTAAAAAAGGTACCAGTCATGTTGAAGGTGGACAAAACAGAATAGGAATAACTATCAACTCAAGTGTTCAGGCAGGTGTAGTTGACAAAAACACACTTCCAACATATCAAGACCAATATGGTGGTGGTTATGGCCCTTATTATAGTGGTGGTGACTATCCAGGGTTATCAGAAGAAACAGTATTTGGAGTTAATGGACTAGTAGTTCCATTTACAGAAGATGCTTCTGTAGGTCAAAAATTTGATCCAAACCTAATGGTTTTCCAATGGGGTGCGTTTGACGAAGATTCACCAACTTATGGTAAAGCTACTCCTTGGGTAGCCGGAAGTAATGATCCTTCTGATTTTTTCGAAACAGCCTTAACACTTCAAAACAGTATTGCATTTGATGGTGCAACTGATAAAAGTTCCTATAGAGTATCCTATACCAATTTTGACCAAAAAGGTGTAATGCCAAATAGTAAACTTAAGAAAAACAATGTAACCTTTAATGGTTCATATGATTTCACTGACAAGTTAACTGTAAGTGCTGCTGCAAGTTATATTAACACTCAAGGAAAAGGCCGTAACTCAACCGGTTATAGCCAAAACATCATGTCGATGTATAGACAATGGTGGCAAGTTAATGTTGACATTAATGAGCAAAGAGACATTTATGATGCAACAGGTCGTAACGTTACATGGAATAGAAGCGGTACTGACGATGCTTTCCCAATTTACTGGGATAACCCATACTGGCAGAGATACAAAAACTTTGAAACAGATGAGCGTAACAGATTATTCGGTAACGTAATGTTAAATTACGAAGTTACCGATTGGTTTAGCATTATGGGACGTGCCTCTATCGACACATACACTGAAATTCAAGAAGAAAGACGTGCTGTTGGAAGTATTGCAACTCGTTTCGGTATCAGCCGCGGTGAAGTACAATCAGGTTATTCAAGGTTTAACAGAAGTTTCATGGAAACTAACTTTGACCTTATTGGTAACTTCAATCAGAAAATAACTGAAGATCTAAGCTTTACAGGTCTTATTGGAACAAACATCAGAAGAACAAATATTGGTTCAATTTTCGCATCAACAAATGGCGGACTTGAAGTTCCTGAGTTATATTCAATTAAAAATTCAATAGCAAATCCTCTTGCATCTGTTGAAACAGATGAAAAAGTTGGTGTAGATGGTATTTTCGCAAGTGTGTCATTTGGATGGAAAAATATGTTATATTTAGATGGTACAATCAGAAGAGACCATTCTTCAACCCTTCCAGTTGATAACGCTGTATATTATTACCCATCAGTAGCTCTTTCGTTCATCTTCTCACAATTAATTGATGCTGATTGGATGCAATTTGGAAAAGTAAGACTTAACTATGCTGAAGTAGGTAGTGATGCTCCATTTGCAAGCCTTATTGATACTTATGCAAAACCAACACCATTTGGTACAACTTTATTCTCAATTCCAAATACAAAGAATAACGATAAATTAGTGCCAGAAAGAACTAAGAGTATTGAGGGTGGATTAGCTATGAACTTTCTTCAAAACCGTTTAGGTATTGATCTTGCTCTATATAAAACAAATACTGTTGATCAAATTATGGATGTTGCTGTATCTTCGGCCACAGGTTATAGTAAAAAGTATGTAAACGCTGGAGAAGTTCAAAACAAAGGTATTGAGATTATTATTAATGGTTCACCTGTTGTAACCAAAGATTTCAGATGGGATGTTGCTCTAAACTGGAGTAAAAACGAAAATGAAGTTGTATCTTTATTTGAAGGTGTTGACAACCTACAACTTGAGGATTTCCAAGGTGGTGTATCAATTAATGCTACTGTAGGCAAACCTTATGGAACAATCATGGGTACCGACTATGTATACGAAGTTAAAGATGCTGCTGGTAATGTAACTGCATCATATGATCAACCAATCGTAAATGATGATGGATCACGTAAAGGTTATTATCAAGTTTCCGGAACATCTGATAACGTTATAGGTGATCAGAATGCTGACTGGAATGGTGGTTTATTAAACTCCCTAACATACAAAAACTGGTCATTTAGTTTCTTATTCGATTGGCAAAAAGGTGGTGATGTATTTTCACTCGACCAATGGTATGGATCAGGTACCGGATTATATGACAACACTGTTTATGCTAATGATCTTGGCAATCCTGTTAGAAACTCTATCGACGACGGTGGTGGATTAATTCTTCCTGGTGTTAAACCAGATGGTACACCTAATGATATTAGAATTGAAGGTAATGACTACAAAGCTAACGGTTGGGCAAGATACCCAAATGCAGCTTATGTATATGATGCTTCTTACATTAAACTAAGAAACATTACTCTTTCTTATAGCATGCCACAAAGTGTATTGGCTAAATCATTCATCAAAGGGGTAACATTTAGTGCTACTGCATCTAACGTAGCAATTCTTATGAAAAACCTTCCTTATGCTGACCCAGAAGCCGGACTAGGTGCTGGAAACATGCAAGGATGGCAGAGTGGTGTAATGCCAACCACACGTAATTTTGGATTTAGTGTTAACCTACAATTTTAAAAAAAACAGATATGAAAAAAATACTAATAATATTGATGGCATTCTTAGTTATTGCTTCCTGCACTAAACTGGAGGATTTAAATAAGGATACCAAGAACCCGACAGCGGTTCCAGGAGTAACATTGTTCTCCAATGCACAAAAAAACCTTGCTAGCCAAATAGCAAGTACTAATGTAAACTTAAATGTTTTTAAACTTTTTGCTCAATATTGGACAGAGACAACCTATACTGACGAAGCAAATTATGATATTATTAACAGAACCATTGCTGATAATGCATGGATGGTATGGTATCGTGATGTGCTTATGGATTTGCAAGAAGCCAGACTGACTATTGAAAGTTCAGCGTATGCTACAACTGATGAAGAAATGGCAGCTGCAAACCAATTGTTAATTGCTGACATACTTGAATGTTTTGTGTATGAAAGAATGGTTACTCTTTGGGGTGATATTCCTTACACACAAGCTCTTGACATTGAGAATATCAATCCGGCATATGATGATGCTTTCACAATCTACAACGATTTAATAGTTAGACTTAATGCTGATATTGCAGGATTATCTCCTAACGCTGATTATGGTAGTTATGGTGGAGCAGATGTAATTTATGGCGGAAATGTTGATATGTGGGTTATGTTTGCTAATTCCCTAAAACTTAAAATGGGTATCACTTTAGCTAAATCTAATGCAACTTTGGCTAAAACAACTATTGAAAGTGCAATAGCTGGTGGAGTATTTACATCTAATGCTTATAACGCAGAAGTTGATTTCTTAGATGCACCTCCAAACACAAATCCATTGTATGTTGATTTAACTCTTAGTGGAAGACAAGATTTTATTGGAACAGGCACTATGATTGATAGTATCATGAATCCTTTGGAAGATCCAAGAAGAGCAGCTTATTTTACTTTTGCACCTGATACCAATGTATATTTAGGTGGTATCTATGGAGCATCAAACCCTTACGCTGGTTATTCACACGTAGCTGATGCCATTGCAACAGATCCTACTTTCCCTTGCATAATATTAAGTTATGTTGAAGTGGAATTTTACCTTGCTGAAGCTGCTGCTAGAACTATCATTCCTGAAGGAGATGCCCCTACACATTATGAGAATGGTATTAAAGCTTCATTCGCATGGTGGGGAGTTGATGGTGCTGATGATTATATAGCTAAGCCTGAGGTTGCTTATGCAACTGCCGTAGGTACTTGGGAAGAAAAAATTGCAACTCAAGCTTGGATAGCATTTTATAATAATGGCTATTTAGGTTGGACTGAGTGGAGACGTTTACAGTATCCAACATTTGTTCCTCCTCCGGGAGCAGCAATGTCAGATATCCCATTGAGGTTTACTTATCCTGTATTTGAGCAAACATTAAATGGAGCTAACTATAATGCAGCCGCATCTGCAATAGGTGGTGACAACTTAACAACAAAACTATTCTTCTTGAAGTAGTCAATAAGCTTAGTTTATAACTAAAATCTTAAAACCCGTTGCATAATTGTGGCGGGTTTTTTTGTTATATGTTTAATACCACCTAAACATCAAAATGCGCGCAACTTGGGCGAGTTTGCAACGCGTCCGTTGTTTTAAAATAGCCCCCAAAAGAGAGTTTAAAGCTCAACATGTATTGTGTTTCTCGAACGCGTTGCAAGCTCGATTTATAGATTTATTGATACTACTGAACTAGATGCAATTGTGATATATAAGCATCAACAATAGAATCAAAGGCAACCAAATTAGCTGTATCAATTGGTAATGAGGGGGGAGATTCAACTTTCAAGGGATCAACAGGTTTGCCATTTCGGTAAAAGCGAAAATCCAGATGTGGTCCGGTTGCCAGCCCGGTTGCTCCCACATATCCAATCAAATCACCTTGCCTAACATGATTACCAATTTTTATTCCTTTTGCATATCCATTTAAATGCATATAAGTAGTTGAATATGTTCCATTGTGCTTAATTGTAATGTAATTTCCACCACCACGCTTTTGATAACCTTTTTTTACAACGGTTCCATCTCCAACCGTATATACAGGAGTACCTGATGGTGCGGCATAATCAACACCATGATGAGGTCTTCGGATTTTAAGTACGGGATGCATTCTACTATTTGAAAACTTAGAACTAATTCGTGTAAAGCGGAGTGGTGCTTTTAAAAAAGTGCGTTGTAAACTATTTCCTTTTTCATCAAAATAGTCACCTTTCCCATCTTGTTCAAAATAAAATGCAAAAAGAGTATCTCCTCCATGATAGAACATTGAGGCTTTAACCCGCCCCAGTCCAATATAATTGTCATCAACAAATTGTTCCTCAAATATTGCCTTATACGCGTTACCTTTCTGAAGTCCGAAAAAATCAATTGTCCATGCATAAATTTCAGAAAGTTCATTGGCTAAATTAGGATCGGCGTTATTTTCAACAATTGCATTCCATAAAGATGACTCAATAACACCAGTTGTATTACCATCAGAAATTACTATATCTTTTTCGCCACGGAGTGCAACAACAGAGTCTCTAAAGCTATAAATAACATAACTTGAAGCAGATAACTCATACGCAAAATATAAAGCATTGTTTAACGAATCATCTGTACAAATAACAGAGTACTTATTCCCAGCTATTATCTTTCTTACATCAAAAACATTTTTAGTCTTACGTGCGATATGATCTATCTGATTATAATTAATGCCATATCTCAAAAGAATATCAGATAAAAATTCATTCTTCTTTACCTTGGCTTCAATAACTAATAATGTGTCAACAACTATACCATATGCAATGGTTGGGATACTAACTTCTTCAATAATATCGGGCTTATCATTTATTACGGGTGTATTGGTGCAACCTGAGAGAATAATTGTAATAAGCACTAGAATAAACAAATACGATTGATGAAAATCCATTTTGTAATACTTCGAACCAGTAAGATTTCTCATATTAGCTTTAGTAATATTTTGAGATTCCTGCCTGTACGGTATGCGGGCTTCACTACGTTCATAATAACAAAATTCTGATAGTTTTGTATACGTACTATTATATTGATTATGACAAACCATTATAGCTATTAACGTTATTTAATTGTAAAACTTATGGGATAATTTAAGGATCTAAGACTAATTCTTTTTAGTAATAATTTTTCTAGAACGCCCTATTAAAACAAAACCCATTATAATTAAAGGTATGCTAAGGATTTGTCCCATATTAAGCAACATAGTATTCTCGAAATCCACCTGTGGTAGTTTAATAAACTCAATTAAAAATCTTATCGACCACAGTATAACTAAAAGATACCCAAAGAGGGCACCCTCTGCAGGTGCTCCATTATGTTTCCAATAATACCTGTAAAGAAAAACAAATAGCCCCAGATAGGCAAATGCTTCATATATTTGTGTGGGATGATTTGCTATTGTATACCCTTCTCCAAAATTTTGAACAAATATGAACCCCCATGGCAGTGTTGTAGCATCACCAAATATCTCAGAATTCATTAGGTTTCCCATACGTATTAAAAATCCTGCCAAAGCAACTACAATTGCAATTCTGTCCATAACCCACAAAAAATGCTTATGGTATTGCTTCGCAAAGAAATATATTCCAATAAGTATACCAACCGCTGCACCATGACTGGCTAAGCCACCTTCCCAAATTTTAAGTATGTCGAGAGGATGTGATAAATAATACCCAGGCTCATAAAAAAGACAATGACCTAAACGAGCACCAACAATTGTAAAAATTATCATATAAGTTGCAAGATCGTCAAGTACCTTTATTGGTACTCCTTCTTTTTTAAATATTTTTTGGAGTATTAAATAACCAAAAATAAATCCAAGAGCAAATAATAATCCATACCATCTTACAGAAAAACCACCAACAAGAAACCATGTATCGGGTAATATAAATATCTCAGGTCTAATATTCCAAACAATATAGGATAACTGCATGTTTATTAACTTTTATACAAAAATTAGGGTGCTGGTTTCTATCAGCTAAATTTGTTTAGATAAACTCACTCTTCAACTGCTTAACCCATCTTAAAATTCTTTCATCACTTAAATCTTCCTGGTTATGATCATCGAGTACAAGGCCAATAAAAGTTCCATCTTTATCAGCAAGTGAAAAATAATAATCGTAGCCTTTCACAGGCCACAATCCTACAACACATGATTTATCAGGTAGTCGGCAGTAGAGTGTTCCAAGCCCATCAACAAAACTCTCGGGATACTCATTTTGATCACCCAGTCCGTATAAAGCAACTTTTCGGTTGCTAAAATCTAATCCAGATAAACTATCAATTGTCATTTCCCAATCATCCTGCATCTCACCTATTCCCCAGGCCGATGTTCCAAAAATTAGGTTTTTATATTTCTTCATGTCCTCAATAGAGGCATTTTTTAAATCATAAATGTCGACATTTGAAGTGCCAAATGCATTTTTAATTTTTTTTGCTGACTTTTCAGTCATGCCATATGTTGAACCATAAAAGATGCCAATCCTCTCCATAATTCTAATTTTAAATCAATATTGAAAACAACTATTTATGCACCAAATTACAATGTAGAAACAATATAAATAACCGTGCAAAAGTACTTTGTTTTTCCAATAATACAATATTACCAGATTTGCAAACATAAAAAAGCCCTCTGACTTTCATCAGAAGGCTCAAACCAAATTAATTAATGAAAAAGCTATCTTTTGTCTCCTTCGGACTTTGTTTCTTTGTCTGATTTTTTATCTTTACAAGAATCATCTTTTAGCATTTTACTGCTGCAACAACTTTTCTTAGCTGTTTTACATGATTTGTCGCCAGCATCTTTGCATTCTTTTGTCTTAGTAGTAGTTGACTTTTTCTTGTTTTTGTCCTTATCGTCATCATCATCAACAACAGTGATATTAGTTGTTGTAGAAACTACTTGCGCAAAACTTGTTGCTGCGATGCTTGTAAAAAATATCAAGCCAAATGTTAATGCTAATACTTTAAATTTCATAATTCTTTTTTTTTAGATAAATTTTCATTGACAAAACTAAGCGTAACTGCGGCATCGCCGTGTTAATACCATGTTAATATCTGTTAACAATATGTTAATTTTTTAATAATTCGCTTTTTCAAGCTACTTTTGATGTGCAAAGTAACAAATAAATGAATAAAAAGACAATTCTTATAATAATATTTATTACCTCTACCGCATTAGCTGGTATTTTGCCTACGCAGATTTATTGGGTTGGAACAGCTTTTAAATTTAAAGAAGAGCAGTTCGACAATAGCGTACGTATGGCACTTAAGAGTGTGATTAATCAATTTCTACAAAACAAAACCGATACTGTTTTTCAGAAGAAACTTATAGCATTATCCTGCCGCAAACAAAAACTTAGCATTGATGATTATATTGATAATCTGATTCTTGACTCGATAGTGAAAAACGAACTTAAGTGCATGGAAATTAATACAGTATATCGATATGGAATTTACAGTAAGTACAATAATCGTTTTGTATTAGGAGATTATAAAGACGTTGAACGAGAATTATTAGATACGCATTATCAATTTTCGTTGGCAAGTATCTATAAACCTGGCGATTATTATTTAAGTATACTTTTTACAAATAAAACACATATACTACTACATCGAATGGAGTTATGGGTGTTTTTATCCATTTTGTTTTTATTAATTCTTATTATCAGCTTCATATTCGTTATTTTTACGATCCTTCATCAGAAAAAAATATCGGAAATTAAAACAGACTTCATCAATAATATGACTCACGAGTTTAAAACTCCAATTGCTACATCATCACTTGCTGCCGAAATGATTCAAAAGGAGGAGGTTATGGCAAATCGTAATAAGTTGATGAAATATTCATCTATTATACTAGATGAAAATAATCGTTTGCAAAGTCAGGTTGAGCAGGTGTTACAGGTTGCAATTCTTGAAAGTGGAAAGCACCAGTATAAAATACGAAGATTAAATACCAATGAAATAATCAAAGACGTAGTAAACAGTTTTGAACTTAGAATTAAGGAGGAGAATATTAAACTTGAACTACAATTGGATGCTACAAACCCATTTTTTATGGGAGATAAAGCTCACATTCTAAATATATACTACAACTTAATTGATAATGCTATAAAATACAGTCCAAACAATCCAACTATTTTTGTATATACTTATAATGTTGGTGGCAATATTGTTATTTCTTTTAAGGATAATGGTATCGGTATAAGTAAGGAATACCAAAACAATGTCTTTAAAAATCTTTTCCGTGTTCCCACTGGCAACATACATGAAGTTCGCGGATTTGGATTGGGATTATATTATGTTAAAACAATTGTTGATCAATTTGGAGGCAGAATTGAACTTGTTAGCGAATTAGGTGATGGGTCTAATTTTAAATTATTCTTTCCCACAAACCAAACAAAGAACTAGAAATATGAAAGAGGAAAAAAGTGTAATTAGCATTCTATTTGTTGAAGACGATCCTAATCTAAGCATGATATTAAAGGATTATCTTGAAATGATTGGCTACAATGTTGATCATGCTGAGGATGGCGAAGTTGGAGTTCAGCTTTTTTCTGAGCATGCCTATAACCTGGTTATATTGGATATAATGATGCCAAAAAAGGATGGTTTTACTGCAGCTAAGGAAATTCGGGAAATGAACCAATTAACTCCAATTATCTTTTTAACAGCAAAAAGCCTGAAAGAGGATCGGATAAAAGGATTTGAGCATGGATGCGATGATTATATTACAAAACCATTTAGCACAGAAGAATTAAGCTTACGAATTAAAGCTATTCTAAAACGATGTACCACAAATTATCAATTGGCCACCGAGCCTGTTAATGAGACATATATATTGGGCAAATTTGTTTTTGATAGTTCAAATCTATTACTAAAATTTGAAGGAACTGAACGAGTGCTAACCAGAAAAGAATCGGGTTTGCTTAAACTTCTATGCATTAATAAAAACAACCTATTGCCTCGTGAAATTGCAATGGAAGCTATTTGGGGAGAAAATGATTACTTTATAGGAAGAAGTATGGATGTTTTTATCGCAAAACTTCGCAAGTATTTAAAACCTGATCCCAGCGTCCAAATTAGTAATGTACATGGCATTGGGTTCAAGCTTCAAGTTAAGAATCCTGAGTAATGCTATTGTTGCTCAACCCAAAAATCTGGAGGTGTTAGCGAGCCTCCATCCAAACGGCAATCGAAACATGAGTTTGTAGTACCCATTGCCCATCCGGTAAACATTATATCAACAATATAAATTGGCCATGAGCTTGGTGGCTCGAATCTAATAAACCTCAAATCATAATCTGGCGTACATTCTTCATAATAAAATGGAATTTTTGGTCTGTCAACATAAATTCGTTTTTTTGTTGATCCCGCAACTATAAAATATCCCAGCACAGGCTCATCGGCATTGCTTATATTAACTACATTACCTTTAATCTGGATTGGTTGTTTTGAATATAAATTGCCCTGATCGATATTTTGTTGTTCAATGGCACTAAAAAAATCATAAGTATTTTTTGATATTGATAACTGGTTCACAGATAAGCTATAGCGAATACTCAAACTTCTGTTATTAGTTGATACAAAGTTCAATGGAAATTGTTCCACAATGGGTTTATCAAAATATTGGGTTGAAAGTATAAAAATATCATTTATTCTCGATGTAAAATAACAAGTCTGCAAGGAGTCTGGATTTGGATAGGGAATAAATTCACCTTCAAATGTATAATGTATTCTAAATGATGCTTGATATTTAAAGCAACTGCTCAATTTCCAGAAATAATAACATGTATCATATTGATCATTATGATTATCTAAGTAAAACTGTATCCCATAATCAAGTTGGTTACCAATAGTAGTTTCTTGAGATTCCTCTATACCATAAAGGGAATCAATAGGAGAAGATTCTAGTAGCTTACTAACCTCAGATCTGTAATTACTTCCGTTTGGTAGTTCAATGTTCAAATAATACGAATTACCTACAATACCCCTAAATGAGCTATCCAGAATAGTATAAACACCGGGTTCGGTTTCTGAATAAAAGATATCGCCCTGTAGTTCAGTTGCTAGGTATACCGTACCACCAGTAACAGGTATTAGGTCGGCATTATTTATTGAACTTGAATATGATAACTTTACAACAGAAGGATCACTACCATCAGAAAGAAGTCCATCAACTACCAATACGTTTTCATATTTATCAACCTTAGGCCAAAACTTATCCACGCATGAATTAGATATGATAAGTATGTATAATATTGCTATTATGTTTGTGGCTTTCATATTATGCTAATTATTTCGTCGAAAAACATCGGATATGCCATGCTTAATCTTTCTGTACTCTTCGGATTGTAACTTTCGATTCATGCAATTTAATAATGAAAAGTGTTTATCTGCGAAATTAAGGAAAATAGGTAAGGTGATTTAACATTTCTATATATAGTATTAATCCTCCCAAAAGTCGGGTGGTTCTAAATCACCACCTTCCAGGCGACAGTCGAAACACGACTCCAGCGAACCCATTCCTATTGCACCAGTTTTAGGATCCTGAGTAAGATATATTGGCCAAGTGCTAGGAGGTTCATATTTAATCCATCTCATTGAAGTATAATCAGGTTCACATATGGGGTAATTGAAAGGTAGTGCTGGACGATCCAAAAAGATGCGTTTTTTTGTTGCACCCGCCACGGTAAAGTATCCCAAAACAACCTCTTCAGTATCATTTATATTTTTAACATTTCCCTTTATTTGAAAAGGCTGTTGAGCATATAAGTTACTGAGATTAATATTTTGCTGACGTAATATATCCCAAAAATAATATGCAGCTTCTGATAATGTAAGCTGGCTTACCAACAAACTATAACGAATACTTAACTCCTTCCCATCTGTTGAAACATATACTAATGGAAATTTATTAATTATTGGTTTTTGGAGATATTTGGTTGTGTAGGTAAATATTTCCTGAATTTGAGAAGTACGCCAACAAGTTCTAAACGTATCTGGCACCGGATATGGATAAAAATCTCCTTCCCAAGTATAATCAATATCAAAGGATGATTGGTACTCATATGTATTACTTAATCTCCACAAATAATAGTTTGTGTCCGCTTCATTAGCATGATTATTAAGGTAAAACTGAATTCCGTTCTGAGGTAAATACCTATTTGGAATTTCACGTGTTTCTTTAATCCAAAATAAAGAATCGATGGGTACAGGCTCAAGCAAAGTACATATTTCAGACATGTAATTACTACCCCCTGGCAATTCTACAAAGAGTTGGTATGAATTACCTTCAACACCTTGAAACGACTTATCTTCCGGAATATAAACTCCGGGCTCTGATTCAATAAATGAAAATTCAACTTGATTGCCATCAGTAATATAAACATTTCCATTAGATAATGGGTTTAATCGACCTTGATTAACTGAACTTGAATATGATAAGCTAACTTTTGTCTGCTCTTTAATATTGGTCAATAACGCATCCACAACTAAAACATTATTATATTCATCTACCTTGGGCCAATACTTCTCAACGCATGAATTAGTCATTAATAATACACTTACTACTACAATTACAATTTTGAATTTCATTGATTTTAACACTATTAGGCTAAATTAACATGATTAGCTATTCTTATCTCATTTTATGCATAAATTATTTCTCTGTTAGCCGTTTTTCCCAAAAATCAGGAGGAGTTATAGATCCTCCCCCTATACGACAATCAAAGCAGAATTCCATGGTAGCTCCAGCCAGATCTTTATCTGGAATCAGCGTTAGATAGATTGGCCAAGACTCAGGAGGTTCAAAGCGTATAACACCCATTATTTCAAGGTCGGGTTCACATTCCTCATAATAAAAAGGCACGATAGATGGTCGGTTAACAAATATTCGCTTTTTTGTAACACTGGCAACGGTAAAATATCCTAAAACAAACTCCTCAAAATTTAAGATATTGTGGACATTACCAACTATCTGGTTAGGCTGCTGAGAATAAAGGTTGCCCTGATCAATATTTTGCTGTTGTAGAGCATCCCAAAATCCAAAGGCCTCTTTAGTAATTGATAATTGGTTAACTAGCAAACTATATCTTATACTTAACATTTTATTTTTTGTGGAGGTGAAGTTTAAAGGAAACCCATTAATTATTGGAGGTTTAAGATATAAGGTAGAATATGTAAAAAAATTAGTGATTTGTTGTGTACGCCAACATCTTCGCAAAGAATCTGGATCTGGATAGGGAATTAATTCACCTTCCCATGTAAAATGAATATTAAAAGTTGTTTTATACTCATAAGTTTGTGATAAGCGCCACAAATAATACCTTGTAGAATCTGAATCGCTATGATTGTCCAAATAAAACTGATAACCATATTTATCTTTCTTATTCTCGACATATTGCTTTGTTTCTAATATTGCATATACTGAATCAATAGGTGATGGGGGCATCATTAAACAACTATTTGATTCATATTTCTTTCCTGAGACTAACTGAATATATAGACGATACGAACTCCCAACTTTTCCACAGTATGTGCTATCCATTATCTGATAAACCCCGGCCCTTGTCTCACTCAGTAATATAGTTGTAGCATTATCTTCTGTTATATATACTTCGGCATCCATAACTGGTAACAGTTCATCGCTGTTAATTGAGTTTGAAAATGATAATTTAACAATTACAGGATCGTCTCCATCCGTTAAGGTTCCATCAACAACAAGAAGATTTTCATAACTATCAATATTTGGCCAATACCTGTCTACACAAGATGATAGGCTTATGACTACTAAAAATATTGATGTGATATTCTTCATCATCCTAACAACAAACTAATATTACTTTACAATTAGTTTTTTATTGACAAGTATTTTATTGTTATTCAGGCTTATAATTTTAAGATCATAATCACCAATACTGGATGGGGCTACAAGTGGAATTTTTGCTTTTGTGCTCTTGGCTACAAATGTTTTCCAGTAGATTGTATTCGCAAAATCAGGTTTACCTGAATTATTAACTTCCGATGAAAATGGTATAAATTCAACGTTATTCTCCAAACCCCGGTACTCTACAAATACACCATTATCTGAAAGTGGTAATCCTGCAAAATTCCCAGTATTTGTTGTTATGGATATAATACCATTAAACTGCTCATTGCCGTACATATACTTATGAGGAGCAACCTCAATAAGTTCAATTTCGGTAGGTTGAAGTTCCATTAATTCATCAATATTATAATAAGGCACCTGATCAACAAATAATAACGGGTTGTCGTATTTAATAAATAATTGATCATCCAATACTATTAGGCTGTAGTGCCCATCTTTTTTTCTTGCTCTTACAGATGGTACAATTTCATTTATTACTTCCGGTACAGATGATAACTGAACATAGTCTGTAAGCAGTATACTATGTAAATTATCTCCAAAAATCAACCTGCTTTTTTTAATATTTTCTTGGATTTGAAGTCTTTCAACACCATATAATATATTGATTTGGTGATTTATATACATCTGAGTTATTAGCTCTTTTTGGGAGGTGTCAGGTAGAAAAGGAGTTGAGACCCAAATAGGCAACTCCTTACAGAATCCATTGTCAATAAGTATTTCGACATCGCTTGTTCCGTTAATTAAATCTGTTCCAAGATAGATATCGTAAAGCCCTGTTATATCATTTAGTGGAACGACAAATCTGCCATTATTTAAGGTACGGGCAGTATGAAATTGTGGCTTATTACCCAGAAAAGAGCAAAAAACTAATTCATTCGAAATTGATTCACCACTTGTTGAGTTTATTACTTGACCCTGCAAGGTTAATCCAACTAATTCAGGAACCACAAACTCTTTGTTGACTATAGAGTTCTTCATTCTATTGAAAATGTTGTTTCCGTTAAGAGCTAATACTATTTCTAGCTGATGAATAATATTTTCATCCAGATAATATGAATCAAAATAACTTTCAAAATATTGTGGATTGTTTAAAAGATAATCAGGTAGTAAATTTGGAGATTGAGATATTGTGCCACTTAGTGCAACTGAAACACCGATTGGGTAATCACTACTTTCAATATCTGATAGATCAATACTAAAATCACCTCCAGATTCTATTGTATTTACAGCAGAATTTGCATGTTTGCTTACTTGATTTAATACTATGCTGTGTATCGAACTATGAATGATATTTTCTTCACTATCAGTTATGGCAAGTAAAAACAAATCTGAATCCAACATTGATATTGGAATATTTACCCTTGCAGTATCTCCTATCATATTTACTCTGCTTCTAAATAACTCATTTCCCGAAACATTTAACACTGAAAAGTGTAATTCCTGCTCAATGAGATTGTTACCCGAGATGGTAAAAACAATTTCATCCGCTATTCGTTCTTTTGTTAGCTTTCCAATCTGTATTTTAGGAGAAATAATTTTGCTGCTAATGGTATCGCCTGAATTAAGCTTTATGAGTAATTGCAGTTCGTCATTTGATTGTATTTCATAGTCAAAACTGCCAATACCATTTTTGAAATAGTCAACATGATAATTTGTAAATAAACCATTAACAATCAATTCTACACTATCTACTTCTTTAATAATTGGCCCTTTCAATCTAAAAGCCGTATTTCCATTTGGCATTACATTAATTGAAATTTGCTCATCTTCACCAGGCATTGCACTTGCAGATAAAGGATGAGTTGGGTTTACCACTGATAATATTTCAGTTGCCATTTGATAAACAGGAAAATTCTCTTGATATCGTGTATATGCTCGTAGTAAGTAATAACCGGTAGCAGATTGTTCAGGTATTAATATTTTTCCTTCGGCCAATCCATTATAAATACTAACTTTTTGAGAAGCAACAACTTTTAAGTCATTGTCAAATAATTCAATATAGAGTACTTTGCTTAAATCAGTAGGGTTATCATCTGCCAATGAATAAGATACAGTATACCAAATTGGCTCACCCGACACATAGAATTCTCTATCGGTAACTAGTTGAACTTGTTCTACATTTTTGAATTTCGTTATTTGCGATTTTAAATTTACCGGTAAAATCGAAAGAAAGACAAAAGCTAACAGTAGATATTTATATTTTGATGACATAGTTAAGTTATTAATTTTCCCAAAAATCTGGTGGCCTTAATGAGCCCCCCTCAAGTTGGCAATCAAAGCATTCATATAAAGTTGCCATACCAAGTGCTCCGCTATTTGACATTGTAAGATATATTGGCCAATACTCTGGTGGTTCAAACTGAATCCATCCCATCGAACCATAATCAGGTTCACAAATCATATAGTAAAATGGCAAAGCAGGACGATTGACATAAATCCGTTTTTTTGTTACACCAGCTACTGTAAAGTACCCAAGTACTGTTTCTTCTGCGTTTTCAATATTTTTAATATTGCCCCTTAACTGAAAAGGTTGTCTTGAATGTAAGTTCTCCATATCAACATTTTGCTGACGCATGGCATCCCAAAAATCAAACGCCTCTTTTGATATTGATAATTGACTTACTAACAAACTATAACGAATACTCAACTCTTTTGTGTCGGTTGAACAAAAGTTTAAAGGAAACCTATCTATAAGTGGGCTGGCAAGGTTTTTTGTAGTAAAAGTAAATATTTCCTGCACTTGAGAATCATGCCAGCAAGTCCTCATGGAGTCGGGTACCGGGAAAGGTTTAAACTCGCCTTCCCATGTATAATCGATATCAAAAGAAGACTGATATTTATATGTTTGATTTAATCTCCACATATAGTAGCAAGTGTCTGAATTATCACTGTGATTGTCCAAGTAAAATTGAACTATTTGTTGTGGCAGATATCGGTTAGGTACCTCACGAGTTTCCTGGACACCATAAACCGAATCAATTGGTGAAGGAGCATTTAACCAACAGATTTCAGATTCATATTTATTACCATTTGGTAACTCAACAAAAAGTTGATATGAATTTCCAATCTGCCCTTGAAATGATTGGTCTTCTGAGAGATATACACCTGGTTCAGTTTCAGTAAAAGTGAGAGTTAATTGGTTATTATCAACTACATATACGATACCGTCCGATATGGGAATAAATACGCCTTCGTTAATTGAACTGGAGTATGATAAATTTACCGTAGCAGGATCATTTGAATTTGAAAGAAATCCATCAACAACTAACACATGATTATATCTGTCAACCTGTGGCCAGTACTTCTCTACACAAGATGTAATTGACAATAAGAACAAGATCGATATTACGGCTCTAATCGTCATAATTACCAAGTTTAAAATCGTAAGTAATGGAAAAAATTTGCGTGCCAAAAATTGACATTTTATAACCATTAACTACACCATTCTCCGATTTGAAGTATACAGAATATGCATTTTTTCTGCCGGTTAGATTATAAACTGAGAAGATAAATACACCATGAGCTAATTTCTTCGAAACTAAGTTTCCTTCAAGTTTAACAGCCAGGTCTATTCTAAAATAATCAGGTATTCGATATTCGTTACGTTTACTATAATGAAGAACTTTTTCACCATCCAGATAATAAATAGCTGCCGGATAAGTTATAGGCCTGCCTCTAGAGTAAATAATATTGCCCGAAAATATTAATCGACGTGATGCTTTAAAGTTAGCTACCAAATTAAATGTATGTGGATGATCGAAATTTGAGGGATAGCGTTGTCCGAAATTAATGTTCTCCCCGGTTACATTGTTGTTAACAATAACTGATGAATGCGCATAGCTATAATTAACCCAACCATTTAATCTTCCAAAGGGCTTTTTAACCATAAACTCAAGTCCATATGCATCAAGATCCCCCTGAAGTACATCCCACTCAACAACTTTACTTGTCACCAAATCGGCTCCATCCTTATATTCTACCAAATTATATGCTTTCTTATAATATCCTTCGACAGAGCCCTCGAAATTTTTACCAAAATTTACATAGTATCCCAACGAAAACTGATCGCCAACCATGGGTTTAATATGATAATCGGCCAATTTCCATTTATCAGAAGGTGATAAAGCAATTGTATTTGTTAACATGAAGATATATTGATGAAGACGATTATATGCCGCCTTTATCGACATATTTGGGTTTAATAAGAAATTTACAGAAAACCTATAATCCAGACCTCCATATGTTTTAATGGGCTGATTATCGCTAAAATGCAGAGTATCAGTAATTGTTGTGGGCGACATTGGTGCATTTGGCAAATAATTGTATACTGATTGAGGCCCCAGATAAGTATATAAGTTATACCTCAGGCCACCCAATAAAGTTATTAATGGAGATATTTTCCATTCATCACTAATGAAAATAGCTGATTCAAGAGCCTTTTCACTACCAAAATTGATGGGCACAACGCCCGATTGATCATTCAGCGGTAAATGTGAGCCCCTGTCAAGCATATAAAGTATCCCGGAAACACCTGTATTAATAGTATGCTTTTCGAAGGGTTGCAAATTCAAATCAACATTAAACTGATTATGCCTTAGCCTATAGTTTTGTTTGTAAGCTGCAAATGATAATTCCGAATTCTCCTCTTCAAACTCATAATCAGAATATACAAAGGATATATTAAGGTCGTGTTTATTCTTAAATCCATGAAGCCAACTTACCGAGGCTCCCTGATTTTTAAATTGATACGCGGTACTATTGGCCAGCTTTATTCTGTCTTCGCTATAATACCCAAAAAGTTTAATCTTATTACTCTCGTTAAGATTGACGTCGAAACCCAGTACAGCATCCCCGAAATATGCTTTTGAGTCGCGTATCTCAGGATCCTTTACCATTTTAAGTACCCAATCAGAATATGTGGATCGTATTCCGGCAATGTAGCTAATCTTATTTTTTACTATTGGTCCTTCGGCCATAAGTCGTGCCGTAATCGGACTTATTCCACCCCGGGCAGAGAATTTTTCCATACTACCCGTCTTAGTACTTATATCGAAAATAGAACTTAGGCGGCCACCAAATTTCGCAGGTATACTTCCTTTGTAAAGAGTAAAATTATCGATAATATCAGGGTTAAAAGCCGAAAAGAAACCAAATAGATGAGAAGTATTATAAACAGGAGCATTCTCAACATAAAACAAGTTTTGGTCGGCTGGGCTACCACGAACATTAAAACCTGATGCTCCTTCGCCAACGCTGGTTACTCCGGGCAGGAGAAGTGCAATCTTTATTACATCCTTTTCGCCCAATATCACAGGAATTTCATTTATTGTTTTGGCAGACAGTTTATCAAAACCCATTTGAGTACTGCGAACATTATGCTCCTGTGCTGATCTAATCTCAACTTCTTGTAAGACATACAAGTTTTGATCGAGGGTTAGATTTAGTTCACCTGACGACTGTATATCAATTTTAACATTCCGCTCAATACTTTCAAGACTATTAAATACAAGAGTGTATTTGCCAGGTACCAAATTTAACTGATAGTAACCATTTTCATCAGTGGCTGTACCTGTTTCAAGTTCATCAACATAAATAGTACCACCTATAATCGGTCCACTATTACCGCTACCGAAAACATAACCTGACAGTATACTCTTTCGCTTTTGCGGATTTAGCTTTCTACTTCCAACTATTATGGTTTTTGCTACATAAACTGAACTTGTAACTAAGTTTCCATCGCGAGCCTTCTGATCACGACTCTGCTGATTTAGATCAGAGATTTTTAATTGTTCGGTAAAAAAGCCAATGGGGAGTTGTGTTTTTAAGGATACCCCTTTTGTAATGAAAAAGGAATTATTATTATCGGACGCAACATTATAACCAATATCGTCAAGACTCTGTTTGAGCACATCTTCAATGGTTAATGAATCTGACTCAACTTTGACTCTAAACTCGGGAATTGTATCTGTTTGAATATAATATTTAGCATAAAAGTTTTTTTCAGTCTCATTTTTAAAATCTAACCAAGTATAGTTATTAAGCTTTACCGGCACGAAATTATTTTTATCCTGACCTAGCAAATTAATAGAAATTAGCTGACCTAATATAAGAATGAAGTATATGATGAATTTATTATTTTTCATTGCCTTTTGTTATGCCTTTCATTAATAAACTCCATAAGGAGTGATAATTGAGTTGCTGATGCTTTTGCAAATTTGATTTTGTTCTTACGTAGAAATGTGGATACATCTTTACGCATACTAGGGAAAAGGTTTAAAAACGTTTTTTTTGAATTTATTTGAATCAACGATCCTTCATACAAAACAAATATTGATCGCTTGGTGCTACCATATTTTCCAAAAGGGTTTATATTATTATACCTATTAATAAAATCTTTGCTATACCCAATATACATACTATAATATCCATTATTAATGGAGTGCAAATACGAGTAATTACTTTGTAAGCCAATTTTATCAGGATTAACAAATAGTTGTTTTGAGAACATAAATGAATCAATTAGCACATCACTTAATGAGATAATTCGTCTTGCATCATTTGAAGTAGTAATTAGCAACAATAATTTTTGAGTACTTACATCATAATTGAGAATTGAATTCTTAAACTCCGTTTCACCAGTATAAACGCTGCCATCTATAAACTCTGCGTCAAATAAAAAGGGAGAACCGTTTGCTTCACTTTTTGGCTGAAAATAAAGTGGCCCGTTGACGAGTAAATCACTTGACCCATATATTTTCTTAGTTGAATCGATTATATATTGAAGAGAAGATTCATGTGAGTTCTGTGAATTCATGAGTAATGGACATAGTAATATGCTAAGGAATAAAAGATTATAAATTGGATTATGGAAACTATTAACTTTCATTTGCAAGTGTTAAGGGGTTTTACTTCTTAATGTTATTTTTCAATATATATATATCGCTATTTTATTTAATCATCAAATTTAGTAACTAATTTCTTAAATCGTTGATATTTACTTAAAAAGATTGTTTAAATGCTAGACCCTTACATTCTATCTAAAGTTACTTTTACAGCTCATCGATTTGATATTAATATATTTACTACCTTGTCAGGAATTTGACTATTGCACGACTAATGAAATAATCACCACATACTTATATTCTATTCATGATCAAGTTAACGAATAGTAAATCTTTGTTTGATCCAAATATGGCAACATTACCCATCCTTATTGCAGAATGGGATGACAGCCCTATGGATGCTCTTATAACATATCAGAACAATATTCTGAGAAACGAAATCGGGTCATGGGTAGATAAATCTTTATTAGAATTATTCGATAAACTATCAGGTGGGAGCGGTAAAATGGTTTTAAAAAAGTTAGTTAATGAAGGTGTATTGGCTTTGCCGTGTAAAATTGATAAGATGGAAGTTAAGGTTCATTCCCGTCTTGGACCTAAGCATATTCAGATTACAATAACTGATAACACAGAAATAAATCGCCTTCGCGATATTGGACAGAGATCAAAATTAATTGACACCTTTTTAATGATAGGATCCCACGAATTAAAAACTCCTTTAAATGGAATTATCGGTATATCATCTTTGTTAAAAGAGGAGGAAGATGACTATTCTAAAAGTGAAATGCTTGATCTGATTATTAACAGTGGTCAGGGATTGAACGATGTGGTTATTAAAATGTTAAACCAAATATATTCATCTAAATCCAATAGTATAGTCAATGCAATTGTAAATCAAAATGTCGGAGATTCAATTATGAAAAGTCTGCCTATGTTTAACAAATATCTACAAGACAGAGACTTTAATATTGAAAATCTTCATTTGAATGATAAGTTATTTATACAGTTACCTGAAGGCAATCTAACGGATATTCTTACCGAAATTGCCATAAACCTCAGACGTAATACACCACCAAACGGAAAAGTTACATTTTCTACCTATGATGAAAAAGGTGAAGTTATCCTAATTGTTGAAAACGAAGGATTTGGGATTCCTGAGACAGATATTAAAAGAGTGTTTGAACCATTTTACCGGCATCAGGACAAGATGTATCATTCAAGCGGTTACGAGTATCAACAGGCAGGAGCTGGAATGGGATTAACCATACTAAAAAGAAATGTTGAGAATGCCGGAGGCAGGGTATGGTTTGAAAATAGTTATCCGTATGAACAAGGAAAGCAAAATAGAGTGAAATTATATATCATATTACCAGGGCATAATCCACATTAGCAGCCAACAATCTTTTTTTTGATACGGCTTAAACTTTCGGGGGTAATTCCAAGATATGATGCCAGATGTTTTTGAGGTATTTTTTCAATTAAATCGGGACTTGTTTTCACCAATTCATTGTAATAATCTTCAGCTGTTCTGGTATGCATTTGAAGTTCTTTCATTTCGCGTTGAACATATAACAACTCAACCATTCTCCGGCCAACCCTTTCCGCAGTGGGTGATTCATTATAAAGTGTCTGCATATCCATATACGACATTCTAAAAAGTTTTAACTCGGTTAATGCTTCAACACAAATTAATGATGGAGTTCGGCTAACAAAAGAAGAGTAGGAATTAAATATTGATATTGGAAAGTTAAAACGAAGTGTATATTCAACACCTTTTTTATAATGGCAAATACGTGCTACTCCTTCAACAATAAAATAAATATAGTTTTCAACTTCACCGGTTTCCGACAACAAGTCATTTTTGTTATACTCTTTATAGTATAGACGTTGATCAAAAAGCGACCAATCAAACTCAGTAATTGGCACTATGTGATTTATATAAGCTCGTAGTTGATCTTTATAGATTTTCTTCATCTTACGCTTACGCAGATATTTGGCAAGGTCAAATATATGAAAAAATCGATTGGTCATAACTTTAGTCATAAAACTGTAGGTTAATTTTTTCCAATAAATAAAATGGCTATATCAATCAAATAGATAATTACGAGAGTTAACTATTTACTTACTACAACTTTGCCTCTGTACATATTTTTATTATCAGTTTTTAATTCATAGAAATAAATACCAGAGCTTAAATTTCCTAATTCAATAATATATTTAGTACTCCCTGATTCCAGATAATTCTGAAGAACAGGATTTCCATTTATATCAAATAGATTAAAAATACCGCTGCTTTCGAGTTTTGATAATAAGCTTATATTAACAGCGTTTTTACATGGATTAGGGTAAATTGTTGCCGCTAATTTGCAGTATGTGTAATTTACACCCAAAAGATTGCTAATTGCATATTCCATCTGGACATCAATCCCCTGTTCCCATTGTTTTTTAATATTGTCAACATTGTTAGGCACTTTGATATCAGGCATAAGTCCTCCTACAAGGTTGGAGTCGGAATCAAGTTGAATAATATGGTTTTCATTGAGTGACATTGCCTGCGGAAACATAATTTGGAGACCTGCCGGCATTAAAACAGGATCATAATCAACCATTCCAAATGAACCATTTGTCCCCCAGTGCGATACTATAGTTGCATTCTCCAACCTTTGGAACATCATGGCAAACCCTTCCCCGGTACTGATGCAGTTCGGATCGACAATAATGGCAATTTCACCATCGAACAACGGTGTCAAAGGCTCAGTCCACAATTCATAAATAACATGATAATCATAATCGTAGGAAGCTGTTATATATTCATAAAATGATGGCTGGTTATAAAATAACCCCATTGTAACTGCTGCCTGAAGATCGTTCCCTCCCATATTAAACCTGAGATCTACAATAAGTTTATCTACATTATTTTCATTAAAATATGTAACAGCGTCCTTTACTTTGATGAAATCCGGATCCTGCATCATTTCTTCAGGAGTTTCGGCTTCTGCCGACTCAGCCCCGATAAAAAGGTAACCAATATTGTTTTCAATAATTTTATATTGTACTAATGAGTCGAAATCCAGTGGCTTGCCAGTGTTTAATAATCCCGTTAAATATAGTTCCAGTTCGTCTTCAAAAGCAACAAGTGTAATTGTACTTTCCTCCTTTGAATTGTTATTTTGATAGGAAATTGTTGCGATTGCCCCTACTGAATCCCTGCTAAGCATCAGATACCTGCTAAATATCCTGCCTTCGGTTGTGGAATAGTTCCTGGGATAATTAAGAAGCTCAATATATCCAACAGAATCGATGTGAATGCCATTCCATTTCAGAATTTTGTCACCGGTACGAATACCTGCTTCATAAGCCGGACTTTCTTGTGGAATGTATGAAACCACAACTGATCCATCATCCAACTGAATCATGTTAAAACCGTAGCTGCCATTAATATAACGACTTCTGAATTTATCGAGATTACCTGAAATCGAAATATGTCCGTCTGGAACATTATATAAATATTCCAACAGCTCCTTCACGAACAAAACGGTATCATTGGCATTTTGAGATTCAATAATTAGCGGCCTTGTTTTTGAGTTTTTTGAATCCCAGTCAATGGCTTTCCATTGAGTATAAGGATATCTCACCTCAAGTGTTGCATGCATCGAATCGTATGCATCAATCCATGACAAAGAGCTGAAATCAAATTGTGATCTGCTATCAAGTGGTTGATGTTTTTCTAACTGCCCGAAAAGTTGTACTGAAATTACAAGAAATAGAATGAGTACTAATTTTTTCATGGCTTAAGTTTAAAAATTAATTGAACAGGCACATACTGAAATCTGTTTTTTAGAAATCAGGATAAATAAGTTCTGGAATTAACTTCGCTAATACGATTGGGTTAGCACTGTCTAACTCACCATTATACCATACTATAATGGTGCATTTTCTCTCAGGAGAATTAATCATCAGAGATCTATATCCGGGACATTCACCATTATGACCATAGAATCCTTTGTACCCTAAAATTCCTTCACCATAGCCAAAACCTCCATCTATTTCGGGACAGACTAGTCGCTCTTGCTGGGTTGCCGGTTGGAGGAACTCACCTCCTGTCAGAGCTTCTACATACTTTTTCAAATCAGCAATATTTGATGTCATACAGCCTGCGGCCCCAGCCCATGAAGTATCCAAATATTCTGATAATTCGGGAAAGCTGGGATCATAATCTCCACCATAGTAAGCACTCGAATGAAAGCCCGGAATGCTGGTACCTCCAACAAGGTATGTGGTATTGTATAAGTTAAGCGAGTTCAAAATTCTGGTATTAATATTCATTTCAAGCGTTTTACCAGTTAACATTTCTATTATTTTCCCAACAATAATTGTATTGGTATTGGAATAATGATAGCCAGTTCCTGGATTAAAATAATATGGTTTGTCCCTGGCAAGAGATATTAATTCGTCGGTTGTCCAGAATTTCGTAGGGTTGGAAAACAATCCTTCCCAAAACCCATCTATTTCGTCAAAACCAAAAATCCCGCTTCGCATATTGGTCAGCATTTTAATGGTGACCTCATTTGCCCTTGGAAAATCAGCAAGATAATCTGACAGTGGATCATCAAGAGAAATGAGCCCTTCATCTACCAATTGAAGCAATACTGTAATTGTAAAGGTTTTTGTATTACTTGCAATTCTAAAGATCATATCAGCATCCATGGGAGCATTTGTTTCAATATTTGATACTCCGGCAGCATATACAAAATCGATTCCTTCATTAGGTGCCCAGATGCCGGCAACCAATCCCGGGACATGGGTGTTTGCAATGATTGAATCCAGTACCTCCTGGATTTTGCTTTCTGTAATTTTAGCCTGGCTGGGATCGTCATTCTTTTTACAAGAAGTCATGAGGACACTAATCAGGACAAGACTGATTAATAAGAATGTGTTAATTTTTTTCATTTGAATTCAATTTAGCTTTAATTTATCAAAAATCGTAATCACTTTGAACCGTTTTTAAGCAGATTAAATGTTCAATTATTATGGTTTCCCCGGATAACCCATCGCTTCCCTAACAGCATAAGCCACATCGGTAATGGCATAGTAGGTTTTTATAAAGTCAACTTCGTCGATCGCGCTGATATAAGTAATTAACGAAATATCAAGTTCCGGATCGTACATCATCAGACTAATATTTCCAACACGTGCACCATTGTGGCCATATCCCAAATTTTCAGTATAGAAACAGCCCAGACCATAGGTGGGACTTGCGGTGGACACATCGTGTTTCATCATTTCTACCGAGGCTACGGAAAGCACATTTTCGCCTTTCATGAGTGTCCGAATGTAAGTGTTCAGATTACTCATGGTTGTATATCCATTTCCTTCTGCTACCTGGGCGCTCATGTTAA
Source organism: Bacteroidota bacterium (assembly GCA_013203805.1). Classification (GTDB taxonomy): domain Bacteria; phylum Bacteroidota; class Bacteroidia; order Bacteroidales; family F082. The sequence goes on from JABMPH010000509.1 coordinate 30,726, forward strand.
AACTGCAAATCTCATTTGTTTCGGTAGCCGATATTAGTTCATGCCCGCAAGAATAGGGTGAGGGTAAATCCTGATCAGAAGCAAGGTAGGGGAATCGAATGTCCAATGGAACCCGAGTTGAAGTGCCAACAATGTAATCGGACAGATAATCTGTCAGATGTTTGGCGGCTCCTGCATGGAATGAATAAATTCTGCCCACAATTTCTCCGGCAATGGCATATCCTGTATTGCTGTAGTGCTGACCTGTTCCGGGTTCAAAATAGGAAAGATGATTGATCGTAACCTGGTTAATCATTTCCTCTGCGGTAAATTGGTGGTTGGGTTCCATATATTGCGTTACAGCTGTGTAGGAATAGGGTGCATATCCCGGAACAGAATCGTTGTCCACATCATACACTCCCGCACTGTGATTGAGTAACATTTTAATGGTGATCTGGCTTTTGTATGGGATATCCCAGCTCGCGGTTATGGGTACATAAGGGATGTCACTTCCTGGGATGAGATCCGTAATTTTGTCATTCAAATTCAGCCAACCATCTTCCTGCATATTCAAAATAGCTGTGGAAGTAAAATTCTTGGTATTGCTGGCAAACCTGAAATAAGTATCTGCCGTAATAGGCTGAAAATCATCATTAGCAGAACTTGAGAACCATGTCTCGGTAGGTGTTTGTATAAAAATGTTTAATGTGGGTATTGGTTTTCCTATACTGGTTTCAACTGCCAAACGAATCGAATCAACGGTTAAATCAATAAGTTCCTGAGTAGTTGATGCCGGAGGATCCTCGGTTTTCTTTTTACATGCTGGCATTATCAATAGCACTGCTAAACTGATAATAATAAGATTACTTATAATTTTCATGGCTGTATTTTTTAATAGTTAAGTGATAATTTTTGAATTATTCAAACACGGATTGGAATAATACAATTTCCAGTTTTTCTCCTGAAAATCAAAAACTGAATGTGATAAGGTGCTTGCATGATCATGATCATGCACACATGGAGGCATTTCAACATCATGGCTCGACATAAAACCTGTTATCAAATTCCCATTTACATCATCGGGGTTATCGGCGTAAGCATCTGACAGTTCTGTTAATTTATTAAACCTTGACTCCGATGACGGTAAACCATCTGGTTTAAGTTCGATATCAAGCATATCGGGTAAGATAAAGTGATTTGTGTGAACATAAAAACCATCTACATTGTGTGATTGGTTTTTTGTGGGTGCGGCTTCAACTGAGACTATTTTATTTTCGCTAAATGAACCAATATTATGTGTCATTGTTCGGGCACGGTGAGGAAATTTCGCACGGTCGACGGCATCATTCAAAGATGTTGCATCCAAGACAGAACGGAAAAGAAATGCCATTGGAACAGACTGCTCGATATGCAATCCTTGAATATCATTACCACACTGCACTATACCTGCCTCATTCATTCCAGGAGGAATGCCGGCTAGCATTCCCGGATAACTGAGTGCTAGTATTTCGGGCTTACCCGTAACTTTTATCTTCAGTAAATACATATAACTCAGGAAACTGGTAAATAAATCTTCGTTATGAGTAAGATACGATTTCCCATTTTTTGAATATGCTGTAGAACTACATCCATAACCAGAGGGTAATGAGCAATTTACATCGTAACCTAATTCATGAGCCAAAAATAGTATTTCAATGGGCATATTGCCTATCATGATATCTTGAAAAGAAATTCCTGAACCATCAGCAATCCCTTGCAACTCATTAACATAATCTGGAAAATGATTTTGTGCTGCTTCAAGAAAAGGATTGTAAAGTACATCTGGAGCAACTTGAACATAATATCTGGCACCGTTAACTATATCAGGGATTGCCAATTGAGAAGCCATTATTTGTTTTGAAAACCTTGCCCCTATTTGTTTTCCAATATCGTAGTGCGTACCCGAAACTTCTATATAATTAAAGTGAGTTTGTTGTTCGGGAGTTGGGGATTCATCATCTTTTTTACATCCCCATGCAAAGGGTAAAGTTAATGCTCCAGCTGCTGCTGCACTGCCAAAAAGAAATTCTCTTCTTTTCATTTTATCTTATTTACTAGTTATACTTATTTCATCATTAAGTGATCAATTATTCTTTCAAGATATCTTTTGCTTCATAAACTGCTGCATACATATTTAATAGTTGATAATACCCATCATTCATTAGAATATCAAAATCCCAAACATTAGTGTATATCACAAAAGTGATGTCTGTTTCGGGATCGTACCTGGCAGCAGTAAAATAACCCATTATACCTCCATTGTGTCCATAACCCAAACCGGAAGTAAATGCAGTTCCTAAACCATAGTTCTGATGTGACTCAAATGTTGGCAGACAATCCATCATATAAAATCTTACATTTTCATAGTTAACCCCTGCTTTACCGGTGTATAGTTTATTTATCCAACTTGCCAAATCCAGCGGTGTGGTAATCAAATTACCTTCTGCAACATTTATTGATACATTATATTGGGTTACATCATAAGTTTCCCCCTGAGAATACACATACGAGCTTGCAAAAGGGCTTGGTAAATTGTTATCTGCTCCTTCGTAAGGAAAAGTTGTGTTTCCCAAACCTAAGGGGGTAAGGAAGTTTTCAGCAATAAACTGGCCGAACCTTTTTCCCGATATGCGTTCAATAATTAAGCCCAGTAGCCCCATTCCTGTATCGGAATAGTGAAATTCCGTTCCAGGCTTTGAGTTGTATAATTGATTTATAGCAACTACTCCGGCAGTTTCAGTTATGGTGAATGTATAATTAAGACCGACGGTTTCTTCAATATAATCTCTGTATCGATACCCTGCATATGGTTGATTTACAGTGTCGGGGATATTTTGATTGATAATGTCAAACATTCCAGCTCGGTGCTGGAGCAATAACTGTATTGTAATTTCATCCTTAAAAGGAATATTGAACTCTTCACTAACTGGTAAATAAGGCTCGTTTGTACCTGGAATTAAATCGGTTACAAAGTGATTTATATTCAATTTACCTTGCTGATGCAACAACATAATGGCGGCAGCGGTAAATGTTTTTGTTGTGCTACCTGCCCTAAAATGAGTTTGATTTGTGATATCTGCAAGATCGCCGGCACTAACAAAAAAATCGCCCAGTGGAGAAAGTATCTGAAGAGCATATCCTCCCGGGAAGTTTTCTTGACCCTCTACAAAGTCAGACCAACTCCCATCAATCATGGTTTGGAGCTTGCCTTGGTAATCTATTTCAGGTATGGGATCAACCTTGTCATCGTCCTTTTTACAAGAACTGATAACTACGAATAATGCTAAAATTAATAGTGTAATTTTTTTCATGATCGGTTAATATTAGATTGGTTTATTGGTTCAAAAATAATTTACAATTACATTTTATCTCTTATCATATGTTAAGTTCCCAAAAAATAATTGGACGTCTAAAAAAATCATTAATTTTACATTCTGATTTTTTGAAGCTAATAATCAGTAATACATAGTTTATAATTTTGAAATAATAAATACAATCAGATATGTTCAACAAAGAAGTTTATACCAAAAGAAGAAACAAATTACGAAAAGAAGTAAAATCAGGAATCGCTCTATTTTTAGGTAACGTTGATGCTGCATTCAACTATCCTGCAAATGTTTATTCATTTAGACAAGACAGTCATTTCCTGTATTTTTTTGGATTACAAAACCCGGGATTCGCAGGAATTATAGATTTTGATAATAACAAAGACTACATTTTTGGCAATGACTTTGATATAGATGATGTTATCTGGATGGGAGTTCAGCCAAAAGTTGCCGATCTTGCTGCAAAGGGTGGTGTTGAAAATGCAGCTCCATACAATGAACTGGCAAAATTTATTGCTAAAGCAAAAAAAGAAGGCAGACAAATTCATTATTTACCACCTTATCGAGGTGAAACCGTCATTGAGTTATCGGCTTTGCTAGGCTTGTATAATGCTGATATTAAGCCAGGTGCCTCAGTTGAGTTAATTAAAGGCGTTGTTGCCTTGAAAGAAATAAAAAGTGACAAAGAAGTTGCTGAAATAGAAAAAGCGGTTGATATTGCTTATGAGATGCATACCACATCAATGCGTATGGCAATGCCGGGAAGAGTTGAGCAGGAGATTGCAGGAACTATTGAAGGAATATCATTAGCACTGGGCGGACCAGTTTCGTTTCCGATTATTCTAAGTCAGGATGGTCAAACCTTGCACAACCACCACCATGATAAAGTTCTTAAAGTTGGACGTATGATGGTTACTGATGCCGGTGCCGAGACTCAGGAAAACTACACAAGCGATATTACACGTACTGTACCTGTTGGTGGAAAATTTAATGATCGTCAAGCTGAAATTTATCAAATTGTACTTGATGCAAATATGGCAGCCATTGAAGCAATCAAGCCGGGTTTGAAATATAGAGAAGTCCATTTCCTAGCTGCCAGGACAATTATAGAAGGTCTTAAAAAAGCAGGCCTTATGAAAGGTGATACCGATGCAGCACTTAAAGCTGAAGCACATACATTGTTTATGCCTCATGGACTTGGCCATATGATGGGCATGGATGTTCATGATATGGAAGGTCTTGGCGAGAATTATGTTGGTTATGATGAAAATACTACCAGAGCAACTACTTTTGGAACTGCATATTTAAGACTGGGTAAAGAACTAAAAACAGGATTTGTATTAACTGTTGAGCCTGGCATATACTTTATCCCAGATTTAATTGACCAATTCCGTAATGAGGGCAAGTTTATGGATTTTGTAAACTACGATAAGGTGGAAACCTACAAAGATTTTGGTGGTATCCGTATTGAAGACGATATTCTTGTAACTGATGATGGATATCGTGTTCTTGGCAAACCAATTCCTAAGACTATTGCTGAGGTTGAAGCTGTGATGAGTAATCCATTGTAGTTCCTTAACAACGAAGAAAATTGAGCCGCGTAACTCCGGCTTTTTTTATGCACTTAAAACACCATTGTCATTTCGAACTTTACTGTAATTTCGAACGTAGTGAGAAATCCTCTGAGTCTGTCCCAATACTCAAACTATTCTCTAGGTTAAGGGGATCTCTCAGTCATTCTTCCTACCAATAACAGTGATTTGTATGCGCCTGTATTTCTGATAGTTCTGGAAATGGCCAGCCGAATCTATTCATTAGGTTTTCTTTGTGGTTCTTTGAGAGTACTTTGTGAAACTTTGTGGTAAAAAATGATATTGATGATTAACCACAAAGTCACACTAAGGATTGCACTAAGTATATCAAAGGAATATACACATAACTTATCCATACAGTTCTATAAATTACCAACTGCGATTCCTAAAGATTTCAACTGAATATTGTCATCATACTATGTGCTCCTTTTTTACCTAGGGCTTTGGGGATATCACGTCACTACGCTTCGATATGACAACAACCAAGAACGAGCTGTCACTTCAAAAAACCTGCAATTTCTTCTTTCCCCAATGGCTTTCCGATGATTTTTTTGTTTTCATCCAAAATAAAAACTGATGGTGTAGCAACAATTCCGTATTCATTAATAATATCACCATTCCACCCCTTTAACTCTGCAACATTTATCCAACCATAGCCGTTATCTTTAAGGCTTTTCATTAGGTCATCTTTCGATTCATCAATGGAAATAGCTATAACTTCAAGTTCATTTTTGTCGCCGTAGTACATATTAATAATGGGCATTATTTCATCGCAATGGGGGCACCAGCTTGCCCAGAACAACAGTAAGGTTTTCTCGGCTTTAATGTCTTTTAAAATAACTTCATTACCATCAATATCAGTGGTAGTAAAATCTGGAGCAGGTTGGCCTATGGCTAATTTTTTTATCAGTTCAAGTTTGCTTTCAAGTTTTAGTTTACGATCGGTATTTTCACAAAACTGATCAAGTGTACTTGCATTTGCAATATGTTCGAGTCCCTTTTCAAATCCAATTGATTGAAATCCGCTAATTAGAAAATCAACCAAAAATTCATAAACCTGCTGATTAACCTGAGCATGTTTAAAAATAGTATCAATTCCCATAAGCATATAGTCTTCAAGTTCCTCCTGCGAATTGGCATCATTTTGAAATAGGCTAAGATACCCAACAGCTTTCGACGTCAAAAATGTACTTTTTATGAGCATAGTATCGCTAAAATCCACATTATCAAAATAATGTCTTTTCAAGTAGATGCCTTTTTCATATTCGGGTAAAGTGGGATCAACAATAAGCGGACGATCCGCTTTTAGATATCGGGCTGCAAGGGTCAATGGATTATTTTCGATCAACACATCTGTTCGGGTATTTAGTTGATCCTTAAGTGAGTTGTATTGTTTAATAGCATCAAGAAAAAATTCATCATTGGGAGGGTAATTATGAATTAAGGTTGCTAACACATCAATTTTATACATATTCATCCCTTTAATACCCAAGTAATCATAATAGATTAGATTTTCAATTGAGCTAATAATCTGGATACCATTGTCATTGTCAAAACCTGAAGTTGTGAATTGTATGTTTTCCTTGTTATAAATCAATTCAACTGCCTGACCAGGGCCTTTTACTATTACATACATTCCCGCCTCTCTATTATCAGGCATCACATATGTAAAGGAACCTGTAAAATCTGTTTGGGCTGTATCAACAACACTACGTTTTTCACCCATAAGTCTCAATAAATATAGGTTTTCATTCTCCAACCCTGCTATTGTACCACTAATTTTATACTCCTGTGCAAAGCCAGATAAAAATGATGACAATAGGACAACAAACAATATTCTTCTTATCATAAAGCAAGTTTATTTTTCAAAACTAAACAAAAGAATTATTTATTCAATAAAAGGTAAAAAGCTTTTCCAAAAAAAAGATTTTTATTAGTTAATAAATATCAATAATTCAAAATATTCTCAATTAACAAAATATCTATTAACTTTGTTGTGCGGATAAAAATAAACATGGATGAAAAAAAACAAATTAATCCGGCAACTATTTACTACATTAGTAATATTCCTATCAACTACATTTATTGCTGGTAGACTATTTGCTCAGGTACCTACCACTCAAGATTGCATGGGAGCAATTCCGGTGTGTGACTATATATATGTAGAAGAATATACTGCCACAGGAAACGGTAATTACAATGAAATCCCAACAGGATATCTTTGCCCTAATCATTGCATGGATGGAGAACACAATAGCCGTTGGTATATTTGGACGGTAATTGAGTCGGGCGATCTCAGGTTTGAAATTACTCCTCAATTGCAATCAGATGATTATGACTGGTCTGTTTTTGATCTCACCGAACATGATTGCGGTGATATTTGGAATAACGTTGGAAGTATATTATCTAGTTGCAATGCCGCAGGAGATGTTGGTTACCAAGGTGTAACTGGTATTAGCACCTGGAATGGCGGGACTTCAAATTGTAATAATGGAGGTCAAACAAATAAATGGAATGCCGATTTACCGGTATACGAAGGAGAAACTTATGTACTGGTAGTAAGCGATTGGACACAAACTACTGGAGGCTATACACTTGATTTTAGCACATCATCGGCTGTTATTTTTGATGACCAAAAACCTTCATTAGAATACATTGGGGGAGATTTAATTACAGCATGTGGAATCAATGAATTAACCATCGAATTTAACGAGAATGTTAAATGCAGCTCGATACAACCAGCCGATTTTATACTTGACGGGCCAGGTGGTCCTTATGTTATCGATAGCATATATGGTGAAAACTGTGATATTGGAGGTAGTAATGAACGAGATTATATAATTTATTTTACACCTGCAATATATCAGGGTGGAGATTACACCCTTGAGATTAAGATGTTTAGCTTTATTTCGGATGCTTGCAACAATTATGCTGAGAATCTGGTTTATGATTTTACCATAGACTTGGATTCACCTGATGCAAATGCCGGTGAAGATATTGACATTCCATATGCAGCAACTGCCACTTTGGATGGATCAGCAAGTAATGGTTCAGGGAACTACTTCTACACATGGGAGCCATCTTCTTTATTAACTAACCCTACAACTTCTAATCCCACAACCATAAGTCTTACCTCAAGTACAGAGTTCATTTTATCGGTAAGTGATCAACAAAGTGCATGCGTTGGGGTAGATACCATGTGGGTTAATGTTGTTGGTGGCCCTCTTGGGATATCTATGAGCACAAGCAATAATGAGATATGTAATGGAGAACGAGTGGACTTATTTGTGAATCCAGATGGTGGATCAGGGAATTATAGTTATGAGTGGACATCCAACCCAACAGGTTTTAGCTCTACAGTTCAGAACCCTTCCGATTTTCCGGTTACTGATAGATGGTATATTGTATCGGTTACAGATGGATTTACTATCATGGTCGATAGTATTTTTGTTATAGTGAACCAATTGCCTGTATCAAATGCAGGTATTGATCAGGTGATAAATATAGGTACATCAACAGTATTAAGTGGAAATGCAACAGGAGGAATTGGCAATTACAGTTTTCATTGGGAGCCATCTAGTTGGTTGGAAATTAGTAATATTCAAAACCCAACAACTTTACCTCTCCCACAACCAACTGTTTTTACACTTTGGGTTACTGATGATAATGGTTGCACAAGCGAACCTGACAATGTACTTATTAACGCAAGCGGCGGTGGGTTATCAGCTTTCCTTTGGTCCGACTCTTCTGAAATATGTCTAGGTGAATCAACTACAATATACGCCAATGCATCTGGTGGTGGTTTGGAATATACATATGATTGGACTTCTGAACCAGCAGGTTTCTCATCAAACGAAATGTCAATTTTTGTAACTCCTCAAGAAACAACAATATATAAACTACTTCTTAAGGATCAATTTAACAACGAATTTGAATCAAGTATAAATATTATTGTAAACCCTCTACCTGTAATCAATTTAATACCTGAAAATACTGGTATTGATACGATTATTGTTTGTGTTCGTGATACGGTGGTACTTGATGCTGGTTATGATAACGACCCACCAAATACTGAATACTTTTGGATAGAAAACAATTTTGAAAATCGTTATAATGTTGCTTCAACCAATGGCAGTTGGATAGTTTTTCAAACCCATACTGTTAGGGTTACAAATGGTTCTACCGGATGTAAAAACACTGGTGAAGTTACTATCTTTTTCAATTTTGATGAGTGTGTCATTGGGATTGGAGAAAAACAATCAAATCTTCAGGGCACAATAGTTGTCCAGCCAAATCCAAATGATGGCAATTTTGAAATAAGTATTTTAGAGACAATCGACAACCTGGAAATAAACATATTTAGTGCTACCGGAGAAATGGTTTTTCAGGATAATTATAGTGGAAATTGTTATAAAGGACGTAAAATAGAAATCAATTCTGATTTTAAACCCGGGATTTATTTTGTTCATTTTAAATCAGGGAATGATATTTTTGTTACTAAAATTATTGTGATAGGCAGGTAGTTGTTGATTTTAATAATAATAAAACTGTATTAATAGAATTAATTCGGAGGTATTTCAAATTAAACTTATTTCATTTTTTTATTTATTAGTGCATTAGTTAATTTAGTTATATTTATTCCTTATTTGGATTTTTATATTTGAAAAAGGAATAACATGAAAATTCCATTTTTATTAATAATCAGATATGGGTTATATATATCAATCTTCTCATTTCTGCTTGTTGGAGATAGCTGCAAAATAATATCAAATCCAACCTCCATTGTTCCAGAAAAAAATATTCCTGTCGAAAGCATATTTTTTGACACTATTGTAAAAGATATTGATGGTAATTCATATCCGGTTATACAAATTGGAAATCAACTTTGGATGACATCGAACCTGAGGGTTTCCAGGTATAAAACCGGAAAACCAATTTCACAAAAGCAAGGTAACAGCATAAATGGTAATATTGAAGAGGAAGGTAGGTTTGTTTGGTATCAAAATAATGAAGATAATGAACTGACGTACGGCAAACTCTATAATTATTATGTCATAATGGGAGGGTGTTTATGCCCCGAAGGTTGGCATGTGCCAGCGGTTGAGGAATGGCAACAAATGATCGATTATCTCGGCGTTACTGATAACGCAGGGATTATTCTCCAGGCCGATACCGGCATTAATTTTTATAATGAATTAGGAGGAATAATGATACCCGAAAACATCCTGAGTCCTTTTTCAGATATAAATAAAGCAGGGTATTGGTGGACTAACACAAGTGTGGGCAGAAATACTGTAGCTGACTATGAGCTTCATTTAGGTAAGCTTCAGGTGATTAGAGGCAGTGTAAGCGAAGGGGCTTTTTTATCGGTCAGGTGTATCAAAAACATATCCAAATAACAGCAATTATATTGAAGTAGAAAATATATGTTAATCTTCCAACCCAAAAACTAATGATCATGAAACTGATTTTCAAGAATAAATTAACAATCGCTTTATTATTTTGTGTGTTTATAGCAACAGCTACTCAGGCTCAAACCTACAACACAAACCTAAAGGTTGGAGACCCAGTTCCCGACTGGTTAATAAATGAAGAACCAACATATGAGATGGTTAAACAAAAGTTTATTGAACATTATGGTGAAGATAAGGAAGACTGGCCCTATTTTATCCTTGAACTTGAATCTCTATATAATGAATTTCAGGAATTTAATAGTAGACAAAAAAACCCATCTTCACCTGCAGTAGATAAGTTTTTTAATAATGAGTTGAAATTGGGATATGATACGACTAAATCAAGATCATTTAAAGAAATACATATTAACTCACTCAGAAACTACGTTATACTTAGAGATTACATATATTCCATGATGGGATTTTCATCTACTACTAGTTGGGCATATATAAAAAATAGTGGAACACCTCATGAGAAGACTTACAATAATGCAGAAACAACAAAAGATGGTGTATTGCCAATGGTACTATACATCTATGTTTCGAAATGCCCCAAGGGGTTACTTGATTGGTATTTTGAAGATGTGTTTCCGGTAATTGATTTACTCTACCAGCAAGATGAACTATCGGAATTAGTTAAAACCCTAAAATCAATTCAGAAGCATATTAACAAGCTAATTGACAACCATGATTTTGCTAAGGCTGATATCTGGGCAAAATCTATTCAGAAATTTATCAATTTATACCAATTTGATTGGTTGAAACCGGAATTGCCAATTAAGTTTTATAGACATGATCAATGGAGTAATTATAAATATATAGAAAAAAAACAAAATGAAGCCATTGAAGAGTTTAATACTGCACTCACCAATAACCTTGCTAATTATCTGGGAGGAAGGTCTTTTACTCTTAAGTTTTATGGAAATAAATATTGGAGCCCAAAAAATACGACGGCAGGTGAATTAGTTCTTGAGTCTGATGGTTCTTTCATAATTAATTATAATCAAGAATTCTTAGATGAGTATAATCTCAAGAGTGGGGCAAACGTTGGATTTCCATCCCCTATTTCTAAACATAGGTTTAATCAACCACGACTTTATCAAAACAAAGGCAATATTCCATTTAAAGATGATTTTTATGGTTCAGAAGTTATTGTTGATAATGGAAAGTCTATTATATTTTTCGGCATTACGGATAGTGCTGTGAACAATAATGTAGATAATAGAGGATATTGTATAGCTGGGGAACAAAAATATCTATTTGCTGTGACTGAAAGGAGTTATCAGGGATTGAACTACACTTACAAAATTCCACATTTTAGACACTTCCTACTCGACGGTGGTGAACCTATGGAGCGTGGTGGAATGGATCTTCCATTTGAAGAGAAAGTAACATACCGTATCCACCAATGGATAACATATGTGTTTAATAACACTGTAGATGAAGTTCTCAATAATGTTACAATTGTTCCACAAATATATGGGATGAAATATGACAGGAAAAGACGCACCAGAATTGCCATCGGTGTCACCACCTCACCCAGAGAGGTTAAAACTGATGGAAAATCAACTACAGAAATAACAGCTACCCTGTTCGAATATACACCAAACACCGATCTTCCAGCAACACCTATTGAAGGAAAAAAGATAACATTCACAATTAATGAACAATATGGTACTACACCAGGTACGATTAATACATCAACAGTAGTTACAGATATTTACGGGGAAGCAAAAATCACCTACACGGCACCAACAGGTGAGGCTTTGCAACAAACCGATGAACTCATTAATACAGCAACAGTTAATGTAGGATGTGAGGAATACAATGTTGAAGAATTGGCCTATATCAGTTTTGCATCCGATAAGGGTCAGGTAAAGGTAGACCCGCCAATTAGGGGAATAGTCTCCAATGAAGGAATAGTACCACCTGACTCACGGTTTCCTGCACTAATTACAGTAAACTTGGAAGATGACCGGTTACAATCAATGCCAAATACAAAAGTTGATGTTAAAATTGCAGGTAACAAGCCACTGGGCATATTAAGAAGTGATGATGGACAGGAAGGTATTGGTTTAAGTCTTATCTCTGACCAATTTGGTGATCTGGAATTCCAATATTTCTATAATGCGGAAAACCCTCCTGATAAACCGGTAACCGAGGTTATCGAAATAAAAACAGCAGAGATGTCCATGCCACTTAGGGCATATGTGTCCATTGGGTTAAACCTAGTTTTTGAATTAGTTGAAAATGCTTATGAATGCAAAGGAATAGTAAATGCAGGTGAGAAAATACCATTGCGCATTAGGGTTAAAGATATATGGTATCCAAAACTCGATCTGGCGCCAATAATACAATATTGGGGTAGTGGTAATAAAGCAGGAAACACAAGGTTGGATGTTAAGTTAGAAATTGAAAACATAAGCACTGTTCCAAAATATTTTCTTGAACAGGTAAAACTTGAAAACTATCCTGAAGAACCCTTTGTCCATGATATGAATGTCAGATCCTTTAAGGATAAAAAAGTATATAATATGCTCTGGTTACCAGATTATTCATTGGAGGATTATAACGGTTATCCAAGAATAACCCCAACCACTGTTGGCACTCATTACTATGAAGCGCAAATTACACTGGTTGACAATGAAGGTGAAGAGGTTTTTCCTTCAAAGCATCCGGCAAGGAAAGCTTTGTTTAATGTTGAAATCGGGTTGCCAGCTGATGCTATGCAAATATTTTTTATCAGTAACCCCTTTGCCACAGAGACCAAAGATGCTAAATTACTTGCCACTGCCTTGGATATTATGGGTTTTGGAGCAATCCTTTCGGTAACTGACGCATTATACAAAATAAACAATGGTGATGCTGAAGGATTATATTCTGCATTATTTTCAGAAGTTAAAGGGGTAATATTTGATAAAGTTAAAAAGGGTTCTGCATACAATGAGTTGGCTGTGGATTTATATTCAGGAATGGCCCTGGCCGAAAAAATTGGTTTTGAAATAATGCATGATAAAACGGGCACTTTAACCGAAATGGAGGGGACAATTTTTAAGAGCTTGTATAATTCCTTTAAATGGAATCCCGGTCAACTAGTTGTGCTTATGGGTGATGGGAATCAAGTATTGATAGAGGAGGTTGAACTATCTCCAAAAGATAAGGAAGTAAATATGGTTGTATCGGCATTTAATCTAGAAAACAACGGTAGCGCTCAAGGTGATCCTGAAAATTCAGATTTACTGGTACAGGCAATGGAAAATAACAAAAATGTGATCCCGGCGAGGGCAAATGAATATGTATCGGATAAAAAAAGGAACACAACTTCGCTAAAAAGCGGGAATGTAAGTATTTATGTTATTCCTGCCACAATGAAGGTTCGATCGGAGAATGCTATTGAAATGAAGAGATACTGATTTTGAGATTGAAAAAAGGAACAAGTTTGTTGAAACTTTGCCTGTAAACTAATAATAACAAGGTAATTATATTAAAACTTAAAACCATTCTTAATGAAACTACTTCTTAATAAAAATATTGTATTCTTTTTTTGGTTCTTATTGGTGGTAGATATCAATGCTCAAACCTACAACACAAACCTAAAAGTTGGAGACCCGGTTCCCGATTGGTTTGTTAATGAGGAACCAACATATGAAATTATTAAACAAAAGTTTATTAAGCATTATGGCGAAGACAAGGATGGTTGGCCTTTTTTCATTACAGAATCTGACAGACTTTTTACGCAATTTCAGGATTATAACAAAACAAAAAAAAATCGTAAACACCCAAAATATAGTGAGTTTTTTAATAACGAGTTAGGGTTAGGCAATGATTTGACAAAAAATTCATCATATCTGGAACAACATAAAAATGCATATAGAAACTATGCAATCTTAACAAATTATATAATTATTAGGTATAAAGGGTCATCAAGCGAATGGACGACCATACAGTACGAAGGAAATCCAGCAAAGAAAACTTTCCTCGAAGCGGATAGTACTGATGGGATATTGCCTCTGGTACTATATACCTATGTATCCAATATTTATAATCCAAAATGCCCCATTGGTATGCTCGACTGGTATTTTGAGGATGTATTTCCGGTAATCGATTTGCTATATCAACAGGATGAATTGGATGATGTAATTAAAATACTTGAAAGCGTGCGGCAACACTCTAAAAAGCTAATTGATAATTATGATTTTGTTAAAGCTAAAATATGGATGGAGTCGGTTTACCAATTTATAAGTCTTTACCATTTCGAATATCTCAGGCCTGAAATTGAAAATAAATATGAACATCATTTGTGGCTTAATAACCCCAATATTGAAGAAAAACAGAAAGAAGCAATTGAACTGTTCCAACTGACTTTTGATAGGAATATTAGCAACAATCTTGGAGGGCTTTCATATAGACTCATTTATCCGGCTAAGGAATATTGGACACCAAAGCATTCGTACATCGGTGAATTGGTCTTTGACAATTCTGGAAAAAGCGTAATTGAAATAAACAAAAAATTTTCAGATGAATATTATAGTAGGTTTGAACGTCATTGTCACGAAGTGCAAGATTATTCTGTTGGGTTTCCCATCACCGGAAGTACAGAAGGAATACAGGTCAGGAACGTTTTTATAGGTTCTGATGTTTTTGTTTCTTATCCTGAGACTACGGTTTTTTCTGGAATAATAGAGAGTGTGCATGGGAATAATATAGATAGTAGGGGCTTATTTACATTTGGTGAACAAAAGTATTTATTTGCCTTTTCGGAAAAATGCGGCAGCTCCTTAAACTTTGTATTAAAAATGCCCCATTTAAATTACTATTATTTAACCTTGTATGGTATGGAAGTGACTGCAGATTATATTGCATTTGAAGAAAAGTATAAATCTGGGATTCAAAGGTTGGCAACTTATGCCTTTGTTAAAACGGTGAATGACGTTCTAAATAACAAAACCATTGTCCCTCAAATTTATGGCATGAAATATAATAAAAAGAGAATGACCCGAAATGCCATAACTGCTTCAACCTACCCCAGGGAAGTTAAAACTGATGGGAAATCAACCACAGAAATTACAGCTATACTATTCGAATATACTCCAGGAACAGATATCCCATCCACACCTATATCGGGCAAAACTGTACAATTTAGTATTAATGAGCAATATGGCATTGTGCCGGGAACATTAAACACAGAATCAGCTGTTACCGATATAAATGGACAGGTTAAAGTTATCTACACAGCACCAATGGGAGACTCATTGCAAAAAACCGATAAAAAGATAGTTTCAACAGCAGTAAATGTATTTTGTGATGAATTAAATGTTGAGGAATTAGCCTATATCAGTTTTGCTTCTGATAAGGGAGAAGTCCGGGTTAGTCCACCGTACAAAGGAATAGTTTCCAACCAGGGAATAGTGCCTCCTGATTCCCGTTTTCCGGCATTAATTACTGTTAGCCTGGAAGATGACCATTTAGAACCAATGCCAAATACGGAAGTTAGTGTTATAATTAAAGGTGATAAACCATTAGGTAAAATAAGAAGCGAAAATGGAGAGGAAGGTATTAGTTTAAATCTTATATCTGACTCAAAAGGAGATTTGGAATTCCAATATTTCTATGCAGTTGATACTCCACCGGACAAACCGGTCACGGAAATTATTGAGATTAAAACCCCCGAAATGGCTATTCCCATTCGCGCATATGTTACAATTGGTTTAAATATTGTTTTTGAACTTGTTGAAAACGCATATGAAGGAAAAGGAGAATTAAACGCCGAAGAAAAAATACCTATCAAAATAAAAATAAAAGATGCATGGAATCCGGAAATTGACCTGACATCAATTATAAATTATTGGAGTATTGGTAAAAAAACCGGGGATAATAGTTTAAATGTTAAGCTGGATATAGAAAATATAAGTACAGTTCCTCAATATTTAATGGAACAGATTAAGCTTCAAAATTATCCTGAACCAGCATTTTCTGAAAACATGGCCATAAAATCATTTAAGGATAAAAAAATCTATAATATCTTGATGTTGAAGGAGTCATCGCTAAAAGACTACATGGGCTATCCTAAAATTAATCCAACAGTAGTTGGCAATCATTACTATGAAGCCAGTATCACCCTCGTTGATGATCAGGGTCAGGAAGTATTTCAAACCAAACATCCGGCACATAAAGCTTTGTTTAATGTTGAAACCGGAATGGCTGCTGATGCTATGCAAATATTTTTTATCAGTAACCCCTTTGCCACAGAGACCAAAGATGCTAAATTACTTGCCACTGC
>JABMPH010000510.1 GCA_013203805.1 Bacteroidota bacterium
GGCAAAAGGATTAGGATAGTTTTGGCTCAGCATGTTTAAACCTGCAACTTTCATTTTAGGAGTACCTGTGCCAACTGTAGGATAAATCACATAGATTTCATCGATTAGGAAGTTTGCATTATTACTTCTGTCACGCAAAGGAAAAGAAGCAAATTGCGAAAAATCATGGTCATTTCCCTCCAGACCCTCATCTAGGGGAAGCACAATTTTCTGCCATATACCCAATTTAGTGGAATCAAGACCCTGTAAAACCATAGATTCGTCACTTTCATCCGGTTTCTCCCCATTTCTTAGGGTCCATAAACAAACCCGAAAGTCACATTCTTTATTTAAATTGACATGATACACAATGACGGCATTCATATCATTCCAATCTGAGAAATCTGCAGTAGCTTCTTTTCCTTCCGGATCATCTATATTTGCAGCAAAGTACAACCGTGAACCACCATTTCCAAACATCTGAACCTGCAATGCTTCTCCGCCTGCATAAATACCAAACGGATCGGTCACGGGATCTGCCAATAACCCATCGGCTATAAATCCTCCATTTGAACTTCTAGTGTCTGTTTTTAAATCTCCTGACAATTTAAAAGCGCTACTATCTGCATAAATACCGAAGGTAGTTTTTGGCCTGTAATCTACATAAACTTCATCCACGTAGAAGTCGGCAAGATTATCCCTGTCCCTGAATGTAAAGGAAGCCCATTGATTATAATCATGCAAATGTCCCCCATCAAAAGGATCGTTAATGGGAAGGATAATTTTCTGCCATTTTCCAACTTTGGTTGTATCAAGTCCGTGTTTTACCGCAGATTCGTCACTTTCATCAGGCTTGTTTCCATCTCGTAAAGACCAGAGTCCGATGCGAAAATCGCCAGCTTTGTTAAGCTTAACATGGAATACCAGAAAAGCATTAATATCATCCCATTCACTGAAATCAGCAGAGTTCTCCTTAGCTTCTGTATCGTCAATATTGTATGTAAAATATAGCCTGGATCCTCCATTTCCAAACATTTGAACATGGAGTGCCTCACTACCGGCATATACATTTTCTGCATCGGTCACAACATCTGCCAGAAGGCCATCAGCTATATAGCCGCCATTCGGAGTTCTGGAATCGGACTTAAGGTCACCGCCGGTTTTGAATACGCTAATGTCTGCAAACAGGCCGAAGGTTTGGGGAAATGCCTGAAAGCCTAACAGCATCAGGGCAAAAAGAATTGTAGTTACTTTTTTCATAATTAATCCTCCTGAAATTATATATTTAGTTAAAAATAAGAGAGTTTCTTGTTATCATTAAAATGAAAGTATTGTATATATAACTTATGCATACAATAGATTTTTGACAATTTTGAGCTTTCTAAACTTAATTTTATTGCGTGCTTTGTTTTTTTTTGAATAATTTATCTGAACAACTATTTATTCTAAAGCAAATTTCAACACTTGACTCTTATCATGCTACAATGATTTTCTAATTGTTTGATACTATATTCATAAATATTTATATTTGGAACAAATCAATATTTTATGAATTAATTATCCTTAATAAATTAATTACTATATTTATATGATTTAATTATATTTTATTTATAGAGGATTATAAGTTGATAATAATTGTATTATAACAATATATTTTTGTACTATTTTAGCATGCTTTTATTGGGCGAATGGGTTGATCTGGGAAATAGTTTTTTTCTTATTTTAAGTTCAGTGCTTACCTGCAATTTTAAAATTGTTCAAGGGACGTGAATTATATCAACATATAACCTTTTTTTATCAGCAGATCATGGCTTCCAGTTCGAGGATACTTTCTATTGCACCGATTTTTTGTTGTTTAACCAATAATAAATTTCAATTGATGAACCATCATTTAGGCAAGCAAGTCTAAGTTAAGCTGTATCAAAGTTTATAAGCTAATATTTTTAGAATAACACTAGTAAAAGTTATTTGTAGAAGAAAAATACCCTATTGGTTTATATTCTATTTACCAATTTAAGTTGAATTCAGTAAACAATAGAATGCTATAATATTTTTTCTATTTATTGATACTAATTTCTGTTTATAATAAGTGAAATATTCAAGGGAAAAATTAAATTATAACCTGCATTTACTTAATAATAAATGTTATATGAATTCTGAAGTTTAGTTCCAAAATCATTTGTTACAATAAGATTAGTTAACTTACTATCCATTATTTTGTATTTTTTTATAGATTTGTTCTTTTTATGCGAAAACTAAATTATCATGGAAATCATCGAAAGAACCGTTGTACTCCCGGAGAATCTATCCTTTATTATCAGGGAACTGGAGTTAAAGCATAACAAGGGGATTATACACACACATAATAAATATGAATTAAACTTTATCGTGGATGCCATTGGAAAGCGTTTCGTTTCAGGAAATATTTCCAAATTCCTTCCTGGAGATTTAGTATTCATGGGGCCTGACGTTCCTCATTGCTGGGAAATTGATAATAAAGAGAATAATCCAAAGGCGATCACCATTCATTTTAATCGTGAATTTTTTGAACAGTTCCTTATCAATGTCCCCGAACTTCTTTTTTTGCAGCAACTTGTAAAAAAGTCTCATCATGGTTTATTTATTCGAGGTGGGGATCCACAAAAATTGCATGCACTGCTTTCTGAGCTATTAAATGTAGAGAGTAGTTTTGAAAGCATACTGGGTATTTTGAAACTTCTAAAATACATAGTCCATAAAAGTGATTTTCAGACACTTGAAAGTCCTGGATTCCAATGGGAGGTTGATGTGCCTCAGAACCAGCGCC
>JABMPH010000511.1 GCA_013203805.1 Bacteroidota bacterium
ACTAAACATATCGATGCTCGATAAACCCACGACAAAATATTTTCTAGCATACCCAAAAGAGTTATATTAAAGTCATTCATTTTTAGGTTAATTACTAATTAACAGTGGTATGTTAACTATAGTTATTTTTCAAAAAATATTACCTCTCTAATTGTACTAACTTTGTTTGGCGAAACTATACTGAAATGACTAAAAAAGGAATCATTCAAATAGGTGTTATTGCTGCAATAATTATTGTAGTAGCTACATGGTATTTGATTGAACAAGTGGGAAGGGTTGATGGAGAACCATTGGATATGATTCCTACAAATGCGGCATTAGTTATGGAGATTGATAACCCATCAATAACTTATGCTAAACTTAATAATAACAATTCAATTTGGCAAAAAGCATTACAACTAGCAGATGTTAGTTCATTGAGGGATAATCTTATCTCATTTGACACGCTGTTGGTTGATAATCCTGGGTATTATAACTTGCTATGGAATAGTGCCTTAACAATTGCTGTGTATTATGATTCAATATCTGGAGTAGAGTCTTTGATTCTATCTCAGATTGAAAGTAATCCAAATATTGTTGGATTAAAAAAAATGCTGGGAACTAAACTTGGAAGAGATTATGGAGTGCTGGATATAGCAGGAATAAGTGATGGTTTTAAAATTGTTGATGCCGAACGAAACCAAACCAGTTATTTTGCAATTGTTGATGGTGTTTTTGTTTATTCTTCGTCATTGAAGTTATTATCACGATTAATTGATACATATAAGGGAACGTTTGGGAATCTAAAAGAAGATGTTTCATTTGTTAAGTTACAGCAAACTAGCAGCTCAAAAGCTCAGGCCAGAGTATTTATTCAATATGAAGAACTCTCAAAGCTATTTAGTCCATATATTGTGGCCGATGAATTAGTTGCATTGAATTGGTTGGGAAATTTCGCAAGCTGGACAGAGATAGATATGTTGTTAAAAAACAACGAATTAATATTTTCCGGCTTTACAATTGCTGATTCACATGAAAAACACTTAGCGTCATTTCAAGATCAGCAGGCTGTTAAAATTGAGGCGATTAATATACTTCCTTACAACACTAATACACTAATCTGGATTGGGATACCTGACTTTATCTCCTATTTTAATAATAGGACAACAGGGTTAAATGCCAAAACCATTTCTTCAGAAATTAAATTTGATGTTGACAAACTTTTGACTGTATTAGGCAATGAGGTTGTATTTGCATCAAATGCTGAGTCGATTGGAGGGTTTGCAAATGGATCATGGTTTGCTGTAAAGATTTCTGATGTTAAGGAGGCAAAGTCTGATTTTGGTTCTATTGCACGTATTCATGGAAATGCTCAAACTTCAAAATATGAAGGTTATACTATTGGTAAGATTAATAAAACTGACTTCATTCCACTTATTTTTGGTGATGCCTTTTCAACTATTAAACAAAACTATTACACATTCGTTGGCGATTATGTTGTTTTTGCCAATTCAGAAAATTCAATAATAAATTTGATACGATATATTGAAACAGGTAAAACGCTTGATCTAAACGATAATTTCAAGAATTTCTCTGATAATATTTCAACCAAATCAAATTTACTTGTGTATTTGAAACCTGGAGAACTGGCCAAAAGATTTGGGCAAATTTTTAACCAAACTGTTTCCAGAGAACTAGAACTAAATAAAAAAGTCGTGTCCTCATTCCAGGGGTTATCTTTTCAGCTAACTTCGGGCAATCAACTGTGCTTTACAAATATTTACACAAATCATTCAGGAGTTCATCATGAGGAAAATTTAGCGCTATGGAAAGTTCAACTTGACGATGAAATAGTCTGGGAACCAACTATAGTATCTGATCATCAATCACGCAAGCAAAATATTATCGTTTTCGATAAACAGGACAATATGTATTTGATTGATCCAGATGGAAGAATATTGTGGAAGAAGAAGCTTGATGCTACACCAGTTGGCGAAATATTTGAAGTAGATTATTACAAAAATGAAAAAATTCAATACCTTTTTAATACAGGTAATTATATTTATTTAATCGATAAAAATGGGAATAGTGTAAAGGGTTATCCCAAAAAACTTCATTCAAAAGCAACCAATGGAATAGTTGTTTTTGATTATCTGGGGAATAAGGATTATAGATTGGTTGTGGCACAGGCAGATAAAAAAGTCTACAATTATTCTATTGAGGGAGATGAGATAAGAGGTTGGTCGAAACCAAGAACTTCAAATATTGTAATTGATCCGGTAACACGACTACTGGCCAATAAAAAGGATTACATAATTATTACAGATATTGAAAATGAGATAAAGATAGTAAATAGAAAAGGGAATAGAAGAATTAATATATCAGGCAATCTTAAAAAAGCAAAAAACTCCGATTATTATGTAAATCGCACAAACAGCAAAGGCATAATAATTACAACTGATCAGCAAGGAAATCTTGTTTATATTTCTTCTTCAGGCAAGCTAAATAATACAGATTTTGGTAAGTTCAGCCCCGAGCATTTTTTCCTTTATGAGGACTTCAATGGAGATGGATCGATTGATTTTATTTATATTGATGATAACAAATTGACTGTGTTCGATAGGTTTAAAAAAGTATTGTTTAGTTATAATTTTGGTTCAAATATATCAATCAAACCATCCTTTTTTTCTTTGGGTAATAAGTATCATGTACTAGGTGTTGTTGCTGATAAAGAAAAAACGATCTACTTATTTGATAGCAAGGGTAATATAATTATCAGCAAGGGTCTTGTTGGAGAAACTCCTTTTACCGTTGGCAACCTCGAAGGTAATAATAAAATCAATCTCGTGTCGGCTGCTGGTAGCACGCTCTATAATTATAGGTTGAGGTAATTAGGCGTTAGTAAATATCGACTCTGTAAGGAGGGATGTAAGATTAGCACAAAGTTGACACTGAATATTAATGACCAATTATCTAGTAATCCATTCACTAATTAACAGCAACCAAATACATAGCACTTTCATCATTCTCATTTATCATAACAATGCTGGTGGCTTTGTCGTTCGAATCCTTTTGAATTAGGATTTTAAAAACACCATCACTACTTATGTCAATCACGGGACTATAATTGCTTTTGCTAATGATTTTATCGAATTTATTTTTGAATTTCATATACTTTGCGATGTCGATGTTTCCCTTATAATTAAGTATATAAATATCTTTGATGTTATTAAGTAGCTCGAAAAAACCACTGTCAAAATCAAACTCGAAATCAGCATCGGATGTGCCAATACTTAGGTCAAAACCACTTACGTTTTCGTATTCCTTAAACAATTTTTTTATTTGCTTATTTTGCGAAAAAAGATATGTAGGAACAATCGTTATCAGTATTATTATAAAAATTAATTTTCTCATTTTATTATGTTTTAATTTGTGCGATATTAGTTGGTGTGAAACGTCAAATAAACCACAGATTCGTAAATTAATCTATGAATCTGTGGCTCTTTTTCAATTATTACTCTGGTTATTATTCATGTATCTTTTCAAGATTTTCCATTCCTTTCATGTCGAGTGAGCTTCCTATTTTGGAAATAGAATTCATGTCTAAATCACCAATCATGCTCATCACCAGAACTTCACCCTCGCTTTTTACGATCATCAGTAATTCAGAAATTCGATTTTTGCCTTCTTTTTTAATAAGGAATTTAATATCACTATCGCTGTCATTAATTGTCATTAATTCGGTGTAATCTCCCAGAGGTAAAAATTTCTTAATGTCGTTATAGAAGTTTGCTACGCTTTTGCCTTCAGGGTTTTCGTAAACCAGCATTTTCAATCCTGCCAACTGCTCCATTACATTTTGGGCATCTTTTACTTCTTCGGCACTATCACTCATATCAATTGAGCTCAGGAGTCTAAACATTTCAGGCGAAGTATTTATGCTGGTAACTCCTTGTTTGCCTGCATATTTTTCATAGAGTTTGTTAAAGTCATCCTGTGCCATCATTGTAGCAGGAAGCATTGTAAAGATTATTGCTAATACTTTGATTAATTGTGTTTTCATGATATTATTATTTTAGTTGCGATTTATGTTTCGTTATTATGATTTTCCTGATTTTACTGTAACTTTTGTCATCAATTTAAGTAACTCACCAGTTTCATTTAATTTGTTGATTTTTTGTACTTGTTTAATTGCATCCGTTGCTTTAGTAACTTTTTTTGTATTCTCTAAGCTTGTCTCAACTTTTTTCATTGATGTAGCAGCAGGTATTACGCCTTTTTTTACATTACCAGATACTTTTTGAAGTGCCTTCTTTGTTTCTGCAAAGGCAATTTGGGGATCATTAACCGTTCCGTAAACTTCTTTGGAGCTCAGTATATTTGAAGCAATCCAAATGGTAATCAGGATAAGTACAGTTGCTGCTATTCCAGAAAGTATTCTGTTGATATTGAATCGAGCGATTCTTGTTGGTTCAAATGCGGAGAGTTTCTCCAATAATTTTTCATCGAACTCATCATCCAATATTTCCTCATCATCAAAAAGTATGTTCAATGCATTAATTTGCATTTTGATTTCTGCATACTTTGGATCATCATTATTTTTCAAAAAATCAAAAAGTGATTCTTCTACTTCAACCGATAAGCTACCTTCGTAATACCTATCTATAAGTGCATTAATATCTTGATTGTTCATAATGCTGTATTTTTAGTATAGTTTCTTTAATTCTTTTTCTTCCCCTCGACAGGTTCACTCTAAGATAATTCATATCCCATCCTGTTATCTCCATAATTTCTTCAAAATTATATCCTTCAACGTCCCTAAGGTGAACAATTGTTCTTTGCTGCTCAGGAAGTAATTGCATAACTTCTTTAACTTTATTTACCAAATCAGCTTGCTCAAGTGATTCGTATGGTGATGAAGTAGTTTGTTTAGTAATATCTTCGTTTAGGGTTAGAAAACGGTTTCGCTTACTCTTGAGTTTATCCAAACAGTGATTTCGAGTCACTGTCATCATAAAAGCTTTAATATTTTTGAGATTAGCCATTTTTTCCTGCATTTTCCAAATCTTGACAAACACTTCCTGAACCGCATCTTCAGCATCATCACGGTTATTCAATAAGCTTAGTGCTAGCCTGAACATCTTGTTCTTCAGCGGTAAAAAGTTTATTTTAAACTCTACTATTGTCATTGTATCTACTAAGACGAATTAGCTGTTGTGAAATTACACTTAATATGGAAATTATTTGGTTTTGTGTTTAGGGTTGAGAGTTTTGGGTTGGTAGGAATGGGGGTATATGGGTATATGGGTATAGGGTATAATGGTATAGGGTATGCTGAAGAAGGACATACTATACTTCTATTCCCTTATACCCCCTATACCCCTATACCCTTATATCCATTACCTTTATTCCCCTATTCCCCTATACCCTTATCCATTATGCCCTATATCCACATAAAACTGATATTTATAAATCTTGGTTTGAAGTTTCTTCTATGTTAATCTATAATAAATGGGGCGAAATTTAGTTAGTATTAACACAAATATGTTTAAAAGAAAGAATATAGAAATTAGCTACTCATCAATATCAAAGTAAATTTACCAAAGTTATAAACCATAGAAATCATTGCCAATGACAACAGGAATAATATTACAGATTCAGGAAGCTGCAAATTTGTTAACGGGTACAAATCCGGATGATGAAATAACACTACCAATTATCGACCTTGTAATGAAAGGTGGCTGGATAATGGGTATAATTGGAGTACTTTCCGTTATTGCGGTTTATATTTTTATTGAAAGATTTTTTATAATCGGCAGAGCTAAGAAAGAGGATAAGGGATTCATGAATAATATTAGAACCTATATTCAGGATGGAAAACTAGAGTCGGCGCAAGCACTCTGTCTTACAAATAACTCACCAATCGGGAGGATGATAAGCAAGGGATTGTCAAGGATTGGCAGACCTCTTGGTGATATTAATGCCGCAATTGAGAATACAGGTAAACTGGAAGTGTCGAGACTTGAGAAAAATGTAGCCGGACTTGCAACTATTGCTGGTGCTGCTCCAATGCTTGGATTTTTAGGAACAGTTATTGGAATGATTAGAGCATTCTACGATATGTCGATGGCGGGCAATAATATTAATATTGAATTATTATCAAGGGGTATATATCAGGCAATGATAACCACCGTTGGTGGACTTGTTGTTGGTATTACAGCTTATATTTTTTATAATATAATTGTTTCCCGAATTCAGTCGGTAGTTTATAAACTTGAGATTAATGCTACTGAGTTTATGGATATGCTTCACGAACCAGCTAAATAGTGGCTTTATGAAAACATCAATAACTTCGTTATTCTTGAATTTAAAACCAGTCATTTACAAAAGTAAACTCCTGACTTTAGTTACTTCGAAAGCCTCGTTCTTGATGCTATCATAAACCCAATTAGTATTGTAAATTCATTTTTAAATTAAAGAAGAAAACAGTATGGCAATACAAATGCGAAATAAACGCGATACTAATTTCAGCATGTCATCCATGTCGGATATGGTATTTTTGTTGTTGATATTTTTTATGTTGACTTCAACGTTAGTTGCTCCCAACGCAATTAAGTTACTGTTGCCCAATAGTAACAGTAAAACAATGTCGAAACAAACTGTAACTGTGTATATAAATAAAGCAAGGAGTATCTATGTGGAGGATCGTAAAGTGGAGCCGGCAAATCTGGAAAACATTCTTTACGGACTTATTAGAAATGAGCAATCTGCTTCAGTAGTATTACGCTCCGACAAAACTGCTCCGGTACAAGATATCGTTGTGGTTATTGATGCAGTAAATGAAATAAATAATAAACACAACACCGAACATAAAGTAATTCTGGCAACTAAGCCTAAACGGTAATTTTTTATGTATAGGAAAGTAACAGGTATCAGGAAAATGAAATTGGATAAAGACAGAAGAAGAGGTTTGATTGGGACAGTATTAGTGCATCTGATACTGCTTGTGTTTTTATTGCTTGTTGCTTTACGAACTCCACTTCCATTGCCTGGCGAAGAGGGCGTTGAGGTAAACCTTGGTTATGATGATCAGGGTTTTGGAAATATACAAAGTGATGTTCCACCTCCAAAGGCTGAGCCAGTTCCTGTTCAGGAAAAGATTATTCAGCCAACTCCCGAACCTGAGCCCGAGCCTGAACCTGAG
>JABMPH010000512.1 GCA_013203805.1 Bacteroidota bacterium
AAAGTTCTTTTCATTCCTAATTTCCATTGCCCACTCCACCACCATGAATGTTCGTTATTTAGATCAGAAATAAAGAATGGTTTTAGTTCAGCTGCCTTTGGCTTGCGTAATATAATATGATCATCGCACGACCAATAGAATGTTGGAGTAATATCATCAACATGAGTTGCGGCCATCAGCAGCTTTAGAATAATATTTGCATCCTTATGATGCCTGAAAGGATCATTTTTCTCAATCCATATTACTTTTTCAGGATCCAACCAACCTGGTAACTTGTCCGAAACAATAATCACTCTTTTTACCGGGAAGTTTTGTTCAACAGAGCGAAGCAAATACTTAAGCTCGTTGGAATCGGCCCAGATGCTTTCATCTGTTTTTAACGGAATTACAAAATCATATTTTTTCATGATTTCAAAATTGCAATTGCACAATTTCATATGAAAGGACAAAAAAACCCTCTCGCTTAAGGCAAGAGGGTTTAAAACCAAATTACATATGAAGAAAACTATCTTATTAAACTGCTACTAATGGTATTTCTGCAGTATAAATTGGAGCAGCTCCGTTTTGTATCGATTTAAATTGGAATGTAGCACCTTTTTCACCAGCACTTTGATTCCCTGTTGTGGCTGCAACACTTGCAACTGTTGCAGGAACTCCTGGCTTAATTCCCATCAGTCTTTTGTTTCCATCGGCCTCCAAAACTATTACAAGGAACTTTGCAGTTGGTGAAATCCGCATAAAGCCTAAAGCCGCCGCATCATTTTTAGGGAAAAAGAATTCATAAATTGATTCATAACTATTTGAATCTTTTCCCTCAATCTTATTATCATCAATTTTTCCACTATCAGGTGATGCATAGAGTTTTAAGAAGTTTTTACCCGTTTTACAGACAATAGCTGTATCGATAGTTGCATAATCACCTAGCAAAGCCGGTGCTGCTTTATAACCCGGCAAAGTTTCAACATCAGCAATAGGTATATAATAAGCCAGTAACTGGGTTCCTGCCATATTATCCTGTCCGTCTTCAAAATCCAAATCGGCAAATGTAGGAATGGCCATAGCCATTGAAACCCCTGTAACCGGATCGAGTGTAAAGGTGAAAATCATTGCAATGGTGATCATGCTTATGAGCATGAATGATATTTGTCCTAATTTTTTCATTTCTCTTTTTTTAGTGAGTTAAAAGCGAAGGCACCGGAGTGCCCTCGTAAAAATTTATCTCTGGTTCGACTATGCGTCTACACCAGGTTCGTTTGTGAAGAAAACATCATTCAATGTCCAAATCTGCACACCATAAGCTGCAGCGAGGTAGAATCCAACAACCTTAGGGTTGATGCCTTTAGTAATTGATACACTTTCCTGATCACTCTCAAGGTCGGTACCAACACTCATATTCCAATCAACAGTAAGGATAATACGTTTAGTAGTTCCCATTCCTGTCATTGGCTCAAGTATACAATTATGACCACTTCCTTCAAGGAAAGTTTTTTCAAACTCCTTGTTATAAGGTAGTGCCTGATTTAGAGCCTGATAATTATCATTATAGGCATCCATAATGGTGTGACTGATAAGAAGTTTTACTTTCTTACCTCTTAAGGCAGGATTGATTTCACACGCAGCGCGATAAAATGCTTTCAACTTTGCCACAGCATTTGTTAAATCGATAGCAGCAGTGTTAATCATATTCTTTAATGCAACCGAAATTGTATTAAGAGCTATTTCAGCATCAATAATTGTGAAGAAACCATCATTCACATCAGCAGGACCAGTACCGGCAGCATTGCGAATACCCCAGAAAGCTGTGATATCATTAAAATCAGATGCAGCCTGGCGTGAAATTCCTTCCAGAAAATCCTTTTCGAAAGGATGATCAGTAGGATTAACACCTTTTTTCATAACTTGACCAAGATATGTTTTGCGATAAGCCATAGGCTCTTCCTCAAGCATAATTTCACCAATTTCAACACGTAATGTACGTGGTACAAGGTTGGCTTTATCGGTTGCAGGATCCCAATCACGTTTATAAGGTCGCAACAAACGTTGAAATCTTAAGGTTGTCATTGTGAACTTGTCTTTAACACCGGCAACAACATCCAATTTCTGGAATGCTTCGTTATCGGTAACAGCAATCTTCAGAAGTCCTTTTCCATACTTCTCCGCATATTGTTGTAAAGCGGTAATATCAACAGTATTTGATCCCATTGGAATATTATTTTTGGAGTTTAAAAATCAATTTTATTACTACTTGATTTTACTCAAGTTAAAAAAGTGTTCAGCCTGAGCATCTGCGCTAGTCTGACTCGATGATTCATCAGTCTCAGCAATTGCACCAGTTTCTTTAACAGTTCCTTTACTAAGTGTTTCATTTTCAGTAGTCAGACCTGTATTTTTTGTGGTTAGTTCACCATTGGTTTTTGTAAGATCGGTAATTTCGGTGCGGAGCCCATCAACTGTTTCACCATCCTTTAAGCCTGAATAGGCATCGATGGTAGTTTTATTATTGGTAAGCACTGTTTGAACTGCCTCAGCTTGTTCTTGTGTAAGAAATACACCACCTTCACTTACTTCTAAGGTTTCTAATCCAGCAGCTACTGCCAGAATTGAAAGATTTACTTTGCTCATATTATTGGAATTAGAGTTATTATTTGAGTCTTGTTTTTTCTTTTCATTACCGAGTTCAGCTGCGCGAGCAATGGCAAAATCTAAATCACCTATTGAATCAATTAGTGATCCTACCACATTTTCAACTTGGAATATTCCACCCTCAAGCTGTTCATCGGTTACATTAGGTCGGTTTGCGCGAACAGCATCCATAAA
>JABMPH010000513.1 GCA_013203805.1 Bacteroidota bacterium
TTTCTTAACCGAATCCTTGGCCATCAAATAGTTTACAGTAAGATGCTTGCCAACGTCTCTTATGAACTCCAGAAAACTAAATTCTTTCATCCAATCATAATTATTTACCAGTAATGCTTTATTATCACCATTTTCAAAATCAAGAAAATTAGCCAATTGCGCCTTAATCCCATTCTCATTCTGGCGCAGTGTTTCTTCAGATAATAAGTTTCGTTCCTGTGATTTACCTGATGGGTCACCTATCATTCCGGTAGCCCCTCCAACCAAAGCTATTGGACGATGGCCAGCCAGTTGTAAATGAACTAACATCATAACACCAACCAGATGCCCAATATGTAAAGAATCAGCTGTTGGATCTATACCAACATAACCGGAGGTCATTTCTTTCAGTAATTGTTCCTCTGCTTCGGGTGTCATATCATGAATCATTCCCCGCCACTTAAGCTCTTCGACAAAATTATGCATTGCTTTCTTCTAAAAATTTGTGCAAAGATATGGAAATGTATGTTTGTTCTATTGATTGTTCGATTGTTTTACAATTTACGGGATTGCTTATATCAAAAATGTATCGAACAATTGATCTAAGAAATATATAAGTCGTCGAACAAATAAATTACATTTGCACTGATGCAAAAGAAGTTTTTAAAAAATCTTGGCCTGCTATTATTCCTTAATCTATTGGTTAAGCCATTTTGGATATTAGGAGTTGATAGACAAGTTCAAAATGTTGTTGGAACTGAAGAGTATGGCCTGTATTTCACAATATTCAATTTTTCTTATCTATTTTATATTTTTCTTGACCTTGGAATAACAAATTTCAACAATAGAAATATTGCTCAAAATAATCAGTTGTTAAGAAAGCATCTTGCAGGTATTGGTTCCATGAAATTATTACTGGGTATTTTTTACGCAATAATAATCTTCTCAGCAGGAGTAGCATGGGGATATAGGGGAAGAGAATTATATTTATTGGCATGGGTTGGTGGAAACCAGTTTTTACTTTCATTAATCCTATACGTGAGATCAAATTTATCTGGCTTACTATTGTTTAAAACGGATAGCTTTCTTTCGGTTCTCGACAGATTGATAATGATATTAATATGTGGATTTCTATTGTGGTTTAACTTTTTTGAAGGATTATTCACTATTGAATGGTTTGTTTACGCTCAAACTGGCGCATATACTATTACCTTATTAATAGCTGTAATAGCGGTTATTAATAAATCAGGTAAGCTCAAGTTAAATTGGAATCTGCCATTCATCATACTAATTGCAAAAAAGAGTCTACCTTTTGCTTTGCTGGTTTTGCTAATGAGTTTTTACAACAGGATTGATCCGGTGTTGCTAAAAAAACTTCTACCATCTCCTTTAGGTGAGGAACAAGCCGGAGTTTATGCCCAAGCCTTTAGATTATTGGATGCAGGTCAAAATTTCGCCTTACTTTTCGCAGTTTTGCTATTGCCATTATTTTCAAAGATGCTAAATCAAAAAGAATCAATAGTAAAGCTTGTCAAGCTATCAGCATCAATAATAATTTCTGGATCAATAGTAATCGCCATTTCTTCACTTTTCTTCGCTGAAGAAATCATGAATCTAATGTACACTATTAATATTGGGGAGACCGAGGCTCATTTTATATTGCGAATCGAACAATCTGCAAAAATATACAGGTTACTTATGTTCAGTTTTGTTGCCATTTCAGCAAACTACATTTTTGGAACACTACTTACTGCTAATAACAACTTAAAGCAATTAAATCTAATCGCAGGTGGAGGGTTATTAATAAACCTTTCCTTAAACTTGATTCTTATTCCGTGCTTACAGTCGGTTGGATCGGCTTATGCCAGTTTAACAACACAAGGTGTAACTGCGGCACTGCAATTGTATATGGTTTATCGTATCTTCAAATTAAAAATAAACTATAGATTGATTTTAAATTTCATTATTCTTATAATTACTTTGCTTTCTTTGGGTTATATGCTTGTGGAATTTTCAACATTAAAATGGGAATTATCATTAATAACTATGCTCATACTTGGACTATTATTATCAGTAATTTTAAAATTAGTCCATGTTAGAGAGTTTATTGCAATAATAAAAGACGAAAAGTAGACAATATTATTTTTTGTTGTTGTTGAACAAAACGCTGGCAATAGTATATAACTATCACTTATTATCATTGAACAAAATGTATTTCAATATTTTTGTTTAATCAGAATAGAAAACACCCTTGTTGCCTGAAAAAATTTCTTATTTTTGATCGCTTAAAATTAGAAGACTAAATGAGTTCGCAAAACCAAATTCATAAACCATTTTTATCAGGTGTATTGATGCAGGTAGTTTATGCTTACAAAAAGCATCTTACTATAATTGGATTAATTGCAATTATACTTTCTGCAGTATTTTCGGGATCATATTTTATTACTCCGTTGTTCAAATCAACTGTAATACTTTATCCTACTGCAAGTAATTCAATTTCAAAAGTGCTTTTAAGCAATAATTTCAATAATTCAAAGGATATTCTTGAGTTTGGTGAAATTGAGCAAACAGAGCAGATGCTTCAGGTATTAAACTCCAATAAAATTCGTGATAGGATTATTAGTAAATATCAACTATTGGAACACTATAATATTCCTGCCGATTCAAAATTCAAAATGACTCAACTCTATGATGAATATGAGAGCAATTTTGTTTTTAGAAGGACCGAATTTATGGCGGTTAAGATTACGGTTTTTGATAGAAATCCTAAATTGGCTGCCAACATGGCAAACGATGTAGGAGAACTAGTAGATTCTACAATCAATCAAATGCAAAAGAAAATTGCCGTAAAAGCTTTTAGTATTGTAGAAGGTGAATACAATAAGCTGAAGAACGAGATAAAGATAAAAGAAGATTCATTAACTGTTCTTCGTGAATTTGGTGTTCATGATTATGAAAGCCAGTCGGAAATGTTTAACCGACAATTAGCCATTGAAATGGCAGGAGGCAATAGAGAAAGCATTAAACGTCTTGAAAATAAATTGGACATATTAGCAAAATATGGAGGCCCTTATGTATCATTACGCGACGCCTTAGAACATGATAAAAAGCAATTAAGTCAACTAAAAGCCAGATACGAAGAAGCAAAAGTTGATGCACAAGAAAGTTTACCGCATACTTTTGTTATTAATACTGCATATAAAGCTGAGAAAAAAACATATCCAATAAGATGGTTAATCGTAGTGATTTCAACATTTACCACCTTATTACTTGCTGTAATAATCTTCAGTTTAATAGATATGTTCTCAGGTAAATTGGGGGAGGATATTAAAAAAAAAAGTTCGGTCGTAGCTTAGATGCAACTAACTTTATTGCTTTCCCTAAACTGAATTTAATTAATTACAATAAGAGTAAGGAAAGAAGAGATAAAATAATAAATAAACCAGAAAGCCATACTATATTGGCTGATGAAGATAATAATGAAGAATACTTTTGGGATATTAATAAAATAGACATGGACAAACTTTTTAATAGCGCTCACTTAATTAACCTAATTGCAAAATGGAGATTTCATTTATTAGCAATTGTGGTAGTCTCTGCAGTACTAGCCATGATTTTTTCAGGTCCAACTTTTATAACTCCGTTATACGAGTCGCATGCCATTGCTTACCCTGCCAATGTTGAACCTTATTCAGATGAAAGTGAAACTGAACAAATGTTGCAGATACTTAATTCTCAAGACATAATCGATAGTATGGTAGTACATTTTGATTTACCCACTCATTATGAAATCAATCCTGATTATAAATATTTTAAAACAGCCCTTTACGATACTTATAACGAACGTGTTTCAATAAGTAAAACTCCATATGAATCAGTTCGTATTGAAGTATCTGACCGAAATCCTGACACTGCATCGATGATGGTAAATGCATTACTTAGTTTTTATGACAAAAAAATAGCTCATCTGCATAAATCAAAATCCCGGGAAGTTATTAAGATGTATGAATTACAACTTCAAAAAAAACGTGCAGGACTTGATTCACTTAAACAAGTGTTGTATAAACTCGGAACAGAGGAAGGCTTGTTGGAATACGAATCACAATCTCAAGAAATTATGAAAGGGTATCTTGGAACAGTTGATGGAAATAATCGTTCACAGATTAACAAAAAAGAAGTCGATCGATTACGCAAAAGCATGGAAAAAGGAAGTGGGCAACTTATTGAAATTGTGCAAATGATTGAGTTTGAGGCTGCTTCCTACGTAGATGTAAAACTTGATTATGAGATGGCTGTTAGGTTCTTTAACGCCAACTTAAGTTACAGTAATATTATAAGTCCACCATACCCATCGGATAAAAAGAGTTACCCGGTAAGATGGCTTATTGTTGCTCTTGTGTCATTAGCATCATTCATTATGTCGTTGATAACTATATTCTTTCTTGAAAACAAAAAGAAAGAACCTGCAGTATAAATACTAATCCAACAATTTTTAATTTGACTGAAAAATCTAAAATAGTTTGGGTATATATAATTACGGCCATATTTCTGGTTGTTAATTTCTATCTTGTACTGGAAAAAAATGCATATTGGTTTTTTTTACTTCCAATAGTACTGGTAATATTCGTTTATTATCTAATATCACTCGATAAAATCCTATTATTCATAACATTTCTAACCCCTTTTGCTGTAGAGATTAGGGATATGGAAGGAGGGTTAGGTGTTTCTTTACCTACCGAACCCCTTATGTTTGGAGTACTACTACTTTTTGTAGCAAATTTAATATTTGAACAACGCTACGACAAAAAAATAGCAACACACCCAATATCTTATATAATATATATATCGTTACTATGGATGTTATTCACATCATTTACCAGTGAATTACCTATAGTTTCCTTAAAATTTCTTCTTTCACGATTATGGTTTGTAGTCCCATTTTATTTTGTTGCTGCTATAATGTTTAAGAAGATATCAAACATAAAAAAGTTTATGTGGCTATATATGGCAGCTTTATGTATTGTTGTTATCTATACTCTTATTCAACATTCGCAATATGGATTTGAAGAAGATGCTGGCCACTGGGTCATGTCACCATTCTATAATGATCACACAGCATACGGGGCGGCATTAGCCATGTTTTTACCTGTAGCTACAGGATTTCTATTTTATCCAAAATCCACAACAACAAACAGAGTGTATGCTCTTATAGCATTTTTAATATTAACCACTGGTACTATCTTTTCATATGGACGTGCTGCATGGATAAGCATTATTTTGTCTGTTGCAGTTCTGGTTTTTGTGTTTTTTCGAGTTAAATTTTACATTATTGCAATTTCATTTATAGTGATTGTAGGTACCTTCCTAACATTTCAGCATCAGATACTTGATAGACTATCGAAGAATAAACAAGATTCATCCGCTAATTTCGTCGAGCATATTCAGTCAATAACGAATATTTCATCTGATGCTTCTAATCTGGAAAGAATTAACAGGTGGCAGGCTGCACTCCGGTTATATAAGGAAAAACCAATTCTTGGATGGGGTCCTGGTACTTATCAGTTTGTTTATTCCCCATTTCAAAGCTCACAAGAAAAAACAATAATTAGCACAAACCTTGGTGATAAGGGTAATGCTCACAGTGAATATCTCGGCCCACTTGCCGAGATGGGAATACCAGGCATGCTAATTATAATTATGTTGGTGGTATACATAATAATAACCGGACTAAGGGTTTATAAGTATGGAGATAAAAATGTTAAATTCTTAAGTTTAATGGCTTTATTGGGACTGATTACATATTTTTCACATGGCTTTCTTAATAATTTCCTTGATACAGATAAATTATCGGTACCAGTTTGGGGATTCATCGCCGTTCTTGTTGCCCTTGATGTATATCACTTACCCGGAATAGCAAAATTAAAGAATACCTCCTTACCAGAAAATGATGTGGTTTAGAATTATTTAGTTAAAGGTTCATTTTTTTTATTAACTCTGGAACCTTCCTTAACGAAGCAAAATATTTCCAGTACTGGCGAACCTCCATAACCGGTGATCCCATATATACTTTTCCTCCTTCAATCGATTTATCAACTGCTGATGTAGCTAATATAACGGCTTTCTTTCCGATAACAATATCCTTGTTAATTGCAACACGTGCCCAAATTAGCACTTCATCTTCAATAACTGTAACGCCTGCAATTGCAGCAAAAGCACCAATTAAACAATGTTTACCTATTACAGTATCATGCCCAACCTGGCATTGATTATCCATTTTTGTTCCTTCTCCAATAATAGTATCGCCTGTTACTCCTTTATCAATTGAGCATGATGAACCTATTTCAACATTGTTATTGATAATAACTCTACCTGCTGATAAAAACTTAACATATCCACTTTCACGTTTCTGAAAATAATATGCATCTCCACCAATTACGGTATTGGAATGTAGTATTACGTTATCACCGATAATAGTATTATCATAAATACTCACGTTTGCATGGATAATACAATTACTCCCAATTTTAACATTATTCCCAACAAATACTCCAGGTTGAATAATAGTTCCCTTACCAATCTGAGCTGACTCACTTATCATTCTTGTAGAGGGCACCATTGGTCTAGAATGGGCTATCAATTTGTTAAATGCATCCATAGGCGCATCATGCAAAATTAATGACTTACCCTCAGGAGCCTCAACATCCTTATTTATTATTATATAAGTAGCTTTCGACTCGAGAACTTTTTTATAATATTTGGGATGATCTACAAATGTTATATCACCATATCTAACAACATGCAATTCATTAAGTCCGGTAACACTTGCATTAGGATTGCCAATTACTTTTCCATTAACAATATTGGCAATCTCACTTAAATTAAGCGGTTTATTAAAATCCATAAGAATTACGACTTAACCCGTTCCGAATAATGACCGGTTCTTGTATCTACTTTAATTTTATCGCCCTCATTTATAAAAAGAGGTACTTTAACGGTAGTGTTGGTTTCAACTGTAGCATCCTTAAATGTGTTTGTTGCAGTGTTTCCTCGATCACCAGGCTCAGTATATGTAACTTCAAGCACCACGTATGTAGGCATCTCGCATAAAATTGCCGAATCAGTTTCACCATGATATGCGATGATTACTTCTTGACCTTCTTTTAATAAATCGGGTGCAGGAACTAAAGATTTATCAATAAATGTTTGCTCATAATCCTCAGTATTCATAAAATGATAAATATCGCCTTCATTGTATAAATATTGATAAGTTCTTCTTTCAACCCTTTGAATATCAATCTTAAATCCTGAAGTAAATGTGTTTGTAAGAAGTCTTCCCGTTTTAACATTTTTAAGTTTTGTACGTACAAAGGCAGGGCCTTTTCCGGGTTTAACATGTTGAAACTCAGAAATGGTATAAAGATCACCATTGTGCATTATGCATAGTCCGTTTCTAAAATCAGCTGTTGTTGCCATAATATTTTTTAATAATTAAATCGGAATTACTATAAATTTCTATCTCTCATTCTGGTATAGCCTTTCATTAACCCACGTTGAGAATTGGCTATAAAGCTAAGTATTTCATCTCTTTCATCAGTTGCAGCTAAATTTCGTTCAATATAACGAACAGCCTGAGTAACATTGTGTCCTTTAAGAAAAAGAATACGGTATATATCTTGAATGTCATTTATTCTTTCATTTGGAAACCCTCGCCTTCTTAATCCAATAGAATTTACCCCGGCAAATGAAAGAGGTTCTCTACCTGCTTTAACATATGGTGGCACATCCTTACGAACCATGCTACCACCAGATATCATCGAATGTGTTCCAATATGTACAAACTGATGAACAGCTGCCAGGCCTCCAACAATTGCCCACTCACCAATATCAATATGGCCAGCAAGGGTAGCTGCATTTGCCAGGATTACATTATTACCAAGAATACAATCGTGTGCAATATGAACATAAGCCATTAACAGACAATTATTTCCAATTACAGTTTCCATACTGGCCTTGGTTCCTCGGTTAATGGTAACAAACTCTCTAATAGTTACGTTGTTACCAATCTTTACCATGGTTTCTTCTCCATCAAACTTAAGATCTTGGGGTATTGCGGAAATCACAGCTCCGGGAAAAATCCTGCAGTTCTTTCCAATTCGAGCTCCTTCCATTATAGTTACATTCGATCCTATCCAGGTTCCTTCTTCAATAACTACATTTTTTTCGATATTCACAAAAGGTTCGATTACAACATTAGGTGCAATTTTTGCCTGAGGATGAACATATGCTAGTGGTTGATTCATGTTCTTTGGTTCTATTTTTCTTTATTCTTAATTATTTGAGCAACTAAATGGCCCTCCATAACCAGCTTATCTCCCACATAAGCTTTACCATGCATAGAGCATATACCCCTTTTTATGGGAGCGGTTAATTCGATTGAAAAAACAAGGACATCACCCGGAACTACTTTCGATCTAAATCTTACATCATTGATCTTTAAGAAGTATGTGGAATACAATTCAGGTTGATCAACCGAATTAAGTACAAATATACCACCAGCCTGAGCCATTGCCTCAACTTGAAGTACACCTGGCATTATTGGTTCATCTGGAAAGTGGCCAACAAAATAGGGCTCATTCAACGAAACACTTTTCATTGCTACAATATGGTCATCGCTCATTTGCAGCACCTTATCAACCAACAAAAATGGGGGTCGATGGGGAAGTATCTTTTTTATATCATTTATGTCGTAATATGGTTTGGCATAAATGTCAAAAGGAGGTTTCTTCAGCATAGCTTTATTTATTTTATGGTTTCTTATTTTTTTTGCAAATTCAGTATTAGCCTGATGACCTGGTCTAGTAGCCGTAATTCTACCCTTGATTGGCATTCCCAATAAAGAAATATCACCAATAATATCTAATAATTTATGTCGTGCAGGTTCGTTTTGGTAAATTAAGTCAAGATTATTAAGTATCCCATTTGGCTTAACTTTCACTTTTGGTTTGTTAAACAACTCTGCAAGTTTGTCCAAATCTTCCTGTGAAACTTCCCTGTTTACAAAAACAATTGCATTATTAAGATCGCCTCCTTTTATGAGATTATTACTCAATAAAAATTCAAGTTCATGAAGAAACACAAAAGTCCTGCAAGAAGCAATCTCATCCTCAAAATTGTGAATGCTATCCAAATGTGCCTCCTGCTGCCCCAATACATCTGTTTCATAATCTATCACAACAGAAATCGAAAATTCTTCAGCAGGTTCAATTAGCAATTTAACACTACTTTCGGGTATTTCATATGAAATAGGTTCCTCAATAACAAGATACTTCCGTAAGGCATTTTGTTCAACTATTCCTGCCTCTTTAACAGCTTCAATAAAATACTTTGAAGAGCCATCTTTAATTGGAATCTCCTCCATATCCAAATCAATAAGCACATTATCGATACCCATACCCATAAAGGCAGCCAACACATGTTCAGGAGTATAAATAAATACACTATTCTTGGCAAGTGTTGTCCCTCTTTCTGTATTTACCACAAGGCTAACATCGGCATCAATAATTGGATTTGAATCAATGTCAACTCTTCTAAATTTAATTCCATGATTTACCGGAGCACTATGAAAAGTCATTTCCCCAAGTTGTCCAGTATGAAGTCCTGTACCACTTATTGTTACGGATTTGCCTATCGTCTTTTGTTTATCAGCCATTTAAAAATTTGAATTGTTCATCCCAATATTGATATGGTCAGAATTTCGCAAAAATAATCAATTTTGCCAGAACCCTTTTTTAATTGGATTATTTATCCTTAAATGTTATTATTTATAGTAAATTACCTCTTGTACAATCCTGCTAAAACTGACATATTAATGCATATTGGGAATAGGGTTTAGTGCCCATTTAAAAAAGCTGGAATAAATACTCTTATTTTTTAAATTTTCGCTCCAGCTCATTTATTCGCTTTATTGTGCTATCGAGTCGACGAAAGTGTATATAAGACCTCTGAAAATCACGTTTTGAAAATGCAGGAGATCCTTCATGAACAGAATTTTCCTCTGTGATACTTTTCCCAATTCCTGACTGGGCTGCAACCATAACACCATCAGCAATTTCCAGATGACCAATAATTCCAACCTGGCCTCCTATCAAGCAGTTTTTGCCAATTTTTGTTGAACCTGAGATACCAGTTTGTGCAGCGATAATTGTGTTTTCGCCAACAATAACGTTATGTGCAATTTGAATAAGGTTATCTATTTTAGCACCTTTACGGATAATAGTGGACCCAATAGTGGCACGGTCGATGGTCGTATTTGCCCCAATCTCAACATTATCTTCAAGGATAACATTACCAATCTGAGGTATTTTTTTATAGTTATTATCACTTTGAGGAGCAAACCCAAACCCATCTGCTCCAATTACCACACCAGCATGTAGTGTACAATCATTACCAACAATACAACCATCGTAAATAGTAACACCCGGATAAATAATAGTATTATTTCCTAACACACAATTATAACCTATAGTTGCATTTGGATAAATGGTACAATTATCGCCAACTATTGTGTTCTCACCAATGGATGCAAAATCACCAACAAAAACATTTTTTCCGATGGTTGCCGACTCAGCAATACCTGCTTTGGATGAGATTCCTGCTCTTTTTCCCTTCGCTTCATTATACATTTCGAGAAGAGTTGCAAATGAGGAATATGCATCTTCAACCCTAATAAGTGTAGCTGTAATTGGTTTATCAGGTTTAAAATTATTATTAACAATTACCAACGTTGCTTTGGTATCATAAATATAACTTGTGTATTTAGGATTAGCCAGAAAACTCAAAGTTCCGGGTAAGCCATCTTCAATTTTTGACAGATTGCTAACTACAGCATTTGGATCGCCGTCTACTGTTCCATTTAGAGCGGCGGCGATTTGTTGGGCAGTAAATTTCATACTAAAAAATTTGTCGCAAGATACTCAATTCGAATTAATTCTGATCATCGATTCGAGATGCAATTATATAAGTTATTGTAATTATAACAATTCCGGCCTAACTACATAAAGTAACTAAGCCGGAATTTGAATTAGTAGTAAAAATAATACCTACTACAATTCTTTATTTGTATCATCTACTGAAGGATTTTCAGCAATTGATTCACGCATCGTGGTATCAGCCTGGATGTTTCTAAACTTATAATAATCCATAATACCTAAATTGCCTGAGCGGAAGGCTTCAGCAATTGCTTTTGGAATTTCTGCCTCTGCCTGAATAACATTTGCACGTGATTCCTGTGCTTTAGCTTTCATTTCCTGTTCATGTGCAACAGCCATGGCTCTTCTTTCCTCGGCTTTAGCCTGAGCAATATTTTTATCGGCATTTGCCTGATCCATTTGTAATTCAGCACCTATATTTTTCCCAATATCAATATCAGCAATATCAATTGAGAGAATTTCAAAAGCAGTACCTGAATCCAGACCTTTGGCAAGAACGACTTTAGAAATGCTATCGGGATTCTCCAGTACGGCCTTGTGTGAATGAGCCGAACCTATTGATGAAACAATACCTTCACCAACACGAGCGAGCACAGTTTCTTCACCTGCTCCTCCTACAAGTTGAGCAATGTTAGCTCTTACAGTAACTCGTGCCATAGCTAATAACTGAATACCATCTTTTGCTACTGCAGCAATTTTTTTTGTGTCGATAACTTTCGGATTTACTGACATTTGAACAGCTTCCAGAACATCACGTCCAGCAAGGTCAATTGCTGTTGCAGTTTTAAAATCAAGAGCAATATTTGCTTTATCAGCTGAAATAAGTGCATTTACTACTTGCTGAACATGTCCGCCAGCAAGGTAATGTGCCTCTAAATCATCACGCTGTAAACGAAGTCCTGCTTTAGTAGATGTAATTAAACTATTTACGATTATACGTGGTGGCACCTTTCTCCAACGCATAAGCACAAGTTGTAATAAAGAAATTCGCACATCAGATACAAGAGCAGTAAACCACAATCCTACCGGTACAAAATAAAATAGTATCCAGAGTAAAAAGATTGACCCTAAACCTATTGCTAGTAGTAAATAAACACTTTCCATGATTAATTATTTATTGTTTTTATATAAATTTTATTTCCTGATATTCTTATAATTTCAACTTTTTGATTCTCGTTAATAAATTCCGATAATGTGCTTACTTCATAATATATATTATTGAAATTCGCCTTCCCCATTGGTGCACATCTAGAAATTGTTGTTCCAATTTCACCAATTTTTATCTTATTCAAATCGATTTCGTTTACTTTGCCCGAGTTAACAGTTTTCAATTTTGCTCGTTTCCATGTCTTCGATCGCAGAGTTAAAATCAGTCCAAGTACATTAATTGCAAGGGTAGAAGCAAGAGTAATATTACCGGCCATGATACCAACCTTCGAATATGCCAACCATATTCCGGCAGCCATTAAAATAAAACCAATTATACCAGCAAATCCGGCTCCGGGTATGACAATAATCTCAAGAATCATCATTAGTAAACCTATAATTATTAGTATTGCTATTACTGTCCACATAAGTGATAATTTTATCTATTAAACTATTTCCACTGTAATCTGCCTATTCGTCATTTCAACATATATTGGCCTAACGATATCCATTGTTCCTTTCTTTATCTGACATTTACCATTGTAATGTGCTATTAATGCACAATTTTCAGCTTGTTCGAAGCTGTGTTTACAAACCTCAACAAGTGCATCAATGATAAAATCAAATGTATTATAATCATCATTAAAAAGGATTAAATTCCTGATAGTTTCTTGTTTCTCATATAAATCAGGAGTAACAGATGTTTTTTCTTTTGTTCCCATTAAACCTATTGTACATATTATCGAAACAAAGTTAATATTAATTCTTATTAACTTTAAAATTTCAAATAATAGTTACAACAAAATATTTAATGGATAAATCAACGATTATTTTTGGCTGGCCACAATGAGGACAAAAGTCGAATCTACCATCATATATTCTTTGTCGCAATTAGGGCAAATTTTATTAGAATCAAGATCCATAGGAACTAATTTTAGTCTATATCCCAACTGCCGGAAAAAGCCACAGTAATATTATTATTGTAACCAATGCTGGTAACATATTCATTACATTGATTTTTTTAATATCGAGTATACTTATCCCCATTCCTATCAATAATATTCCACCAACTGCCGACATTTCGGTAACCATAATTTGTGGAATAAAATCGCCAAAAATTGAAGCTAACAAAGTTATTCCTCCCTGGAAGATTAATAGTGGAACTACAGAAAACATCACTCCTATTCCAAGACCGGCGGCCAAAGCAATGGATGATACTCCATCCATTAACGACTTTATGTAAATTAATTCCTGATCGCCACTTAGGCCAGCTTCAATTGCTCCCAAAATTGTTAACGATCCAATACAATAAAGTAAGAATGCAGTTACTAAACCCTCGGTAAATTTACCGTTACGGATTTTAAGCTTTCGTTTCAAAAAATCACCCATTTTTTCAACTCCTTGCTGAATCTTTAAAGCTTCTCCAATAATGGCTCCAGTTATTAACGCCATTATCATATGCAATATATGGGTTGTTTCGAGTGCCATTGATATACCCAGAAAAATGGTGAATAATCCTATTACCTGGAAAAAGGTTTTTATAAACCTGTCGGGCAAACGCTTATTTAGAAATAACCCCAATGAGCTTCCTACAATTATTGCCAAAATATTAACTACAGTTCCAATCATAATTGGCGCTAAGATAATAGGAAAATATTAATTGATTAAAAGAAATGTTATCATAGTTGAGGGGTTGCTATGGATGTCATTGTTGTTATATTGGGTTTTGGAAATCAGAATAGGTTCTGTGAACAATAATTCCAAAACTGAAGTTATAATAATCACATATAATTGATTCTGCAATTATTGATTTTCATACCTTTACATTGTCTATTCTTTTTTAGAAAATGAATATTAAAAACTCAAAATTCGACAAGGTAATAATTCATTATTTTTCAGGTACAGGAAATGCCAAGAGTGTTGCTCATTGGATAGGTGATATTGCTAACGATATGGATATCAATATTCAAATTGTTAATATTGGCAGACATGAAAAAGCGAATGAAAAAGAAATAACCGAGAACACTTTATTAGGTTTTTGCTATCCCACCCATGGATTTAATGCTCCTCCAATTGTAATTAAATATTTATGGAAACTATCGGCGTTAAAATCAAAGAATAAGTTTTTCGTGGTAAACACACGTGCTGGACTTAAAATGAGTAAGGTATTCATTCCCGGATTAAGTGGACTTGCATTGCTGCTCCCATCAATAATTCTTATTTTGAAAGGATTTAGGTTAATTGGATATCGCTCCATCGATCTTCCTTCAAATTGGATATCGTTGCATCCGGGATTAAAAGAAAAGGTAATCAGGTCAATATTTGTTCGGTGCAAGAGAATTACAGAAGGCTTTTCATTAAAAATCCTATCAGGGAATAACGTATTTACCGGCTTTTGGTGGCTGCCCATAGATCTGGCATTAATTCCAATATCTTTAGGATATTATTTCTATGGAAGATTTGCACTTTCAAAAACTTTTATAGCAACATCAAACTGCAATGGATGTAACCTGTGTGTTGAAAACTGTCCTGTTAATGCAATCTATATGAAAGATGGTAAACCTTATTGGTCTTATAAATGTGAAAGTTGTATGCATTGTATGAATTACTGTCCAACCCGTGCCATTGAAACCCCGCACACTTTCACAGCCATCATATGGTGGTTTAGTTTTGCAATGTTACCCTTAATTATTATTGATTTACTCACTCATTTAACTGATTTTACCGGATTGGAATTTAAATTAATCTACGACATCCTACTTCTTATCTTAAGTATATCAATAATATTTAGTAGCTATTGGCTAATTCACAAGCTTATGAATATCAAGGTGTTCAGCAAAATAATGAAATACACCTCATTAACATCATATAAATTTTGGAGAAGGTACAAAGCACCTAAAAAATTTGACTAGACATTTTGTCACCCCTACGTCATTGGCACATGCTTTGATATTTGGCTTATCAAATATTAAAATTAAATAAAATGACTTTACAAAAAGGCAAAATTGATATCAAAACTGAGGATATATTTCCTATTATCAAGAAATTCCTCTATTCGGATCATGAAATATTTTTACGCGAACTTATATCAAATGCTACTGATGCAACTTCAAAACTTAAAACCCTTGCATCGATGGGTAAATTTACCGGCGAGTTGGGTGACCTTACCATTCATGTTGAAGTAGACAAAAAGAAAAAAACAATCACTGTTCGCGACCGCGGTATCGGCATGACAGGTGAAGAAGTTAAAAAATACATTAACCAGATTGCATTTTCCAGTGCGGAAGAATTTGTAAAAAAATTCAAAACCAAAAGTGAAGCTGAGCATAACAATATAATCGGTCACTTTGGTTTAGGTTTTTA
The DNA here is from genome assembly GCA_013203805.1 of Bacteroidota bacterium. Lineage (GTDB taxonomy): Bacteria > Bacteroidota > Bacteroidia > Bacteroidales > F082. The sequence goes on from JABMPH010000513.1 coordinate 15,477, forward strand.
CTCTTCATTTATGGTTAGTGATATGGTTGAGATAAAAACCAAGACTTACAAAAAAGGTGGTTCAACAAAAGCTGTACGTTGGGAGTGTGATGGAAGTCCAAATTATACTTTGGAAGAGATAGAAAAAGATGATCGTGGAACTGAAGTTATTCTTCATGTTGATGATGAGAATAAAGAGTTTTTGGAAGATCATAAAATAAACGAACTTCTTAATAAGTATTGTAAATTTCTTCCAGTACCTATTCAATTTGGGATGGAAAAAATCCAGGAACCTATTGAAGGGAAGAAAGATAAAGACGGTAACCAGGAAACAAAAGAAGTTGAGAAACCAAAAATCATAAACAATTCTAATCCACTTTGGAAGGTTAAACCAAGTGATGCTACCGATGAAGATTACAAAAGCTTTTATCGTGAGTTATATCCATACTCATTTGAGGAACCTTTGTTTCATATTCACTTAAACGTTGATTACCCTTTTAACTTAACTGGTATTCTATATTTCCCAAAGGTTAAAAAGGATTACGAAATGCAACGTAATAAAATTCAGCTATATAGCAATCAGGTTTTTGTAACTGATTCAGTTGAAGGAATTGTACCTGACTTTCTAACTCTATTACATGGCGTAATCGACTCACCTGACATCCCTCTTAATGTAAGTCGTTCATATTTACAAAGTGATGGCAATGTAAAAAAAATATCAAATTATATCTCTCGTAAAGTAGCTGATAAACTTGATGAGCTATTCAAAAAAGACCGTGAAGCATTTGAGAAAAAATGGGATGATATTAAAATTTTCATTGAGTATGGAATGATCTCGGAAGAGAAATTCTACGAAAA
>JABMPH010000514.1 GCA_013203805.1 Bacteroidota bacterium
ATTATCAACACTGCTTCAACCCGGAATTGTTTTAATTGTTGATCCGCTTAAGTCTTTAATGAAAGATCAAAATGATAATTTGAGAATTGCAGGTTTGGATTCAACTGTTTTTATTAATTCATCAATAAAATCACCCGCTGAGAGAGAAGATAAAAGTGAAAAAATGGTAAATGGCTTTTATCAATTTGTTTTTATTTCACCAGAACGATTACAAATTCCTGAATTTCGAAAATATTTAAGGCAAATAACAGAAACATATTTTACATATTGTGTGGTTGACGAAGCGCATTGTGTATCAGAATGGGGACACGATTTTAGAACTTCATATTTGCGATTAGGTCGAAATGCCCGAGAATATTGCAAAACACTTTCAGACAATCTTCCAATTTTTGGTTTAACTGGTACCGCTTCATTTGATGTTTTGGCAGATGTTCAAAGAGAGTTAGGGATAAATGATGAATCGGCAATTGTCGCACCAGCTAAATATGAAAGGAAGGAACTAAATTTTGAAATTATAGATGTGGGCGAGCCAGAAATCCCTGTGGGCCAAATAGATGATAGAAAAGTTAAAGGATTAGTAGCTGACCATAAACAAATTGCTCTTCATAAATATTTAACTGAATTACCATCGAAAGAATGGGGCGACGGTTTTGAATTTGAATCGATAGAAGAGTTTCTATCCCCAGAAATTGACTATAAAAATTCAGGTTTAATCTTCTGCCCACATGTTGGTTGGAAATTTGGGGTAAAAAATATTCGTTCAAAAATAATTTCACAATTTAAAGATCTAGAAGCTTCTACCGGGATGTATGCAGGTAGTTTAGGTGATGATGATTATATAGATTTAGAAGAGGTCCAAAACCAATTTAAAAAGAATGATCTAAACTTGTTGATTGCAACTAAAGCATTTGGGATGGGAATTGATAAACCCAATATTCGGTTTACTATTCATTTTAATATGCCGCAATCCATTGAATCTTTTTATCAGGAAGCTGGTAGAGCCGGTAGAGATAAAGATCCTGCTTATTGTGCAATACTCTATTCCATAACAAACTCAACAGAAATTGAAAAAACTGACGATGATACAACAAAAAATGTAACTGTTGATAGAAGTTTGATGTTGTCATTTTACCGTGCAGCGTTTCGTGGCGAAGAGAAAGAAAAACGCGTTTTATGGGAATTATTAGATGAAATAACATATCCAGATAAGAAAAACATTGACGATTTAAATAGAAAAATTGAAGAAACTGGACCGTTTGCATTGGAAGAATTAAAGTTTCTAGAGGACATTAGGGAACCAAAATTAAAACTCTGGTTTGGTGATTATTATACACGTCTTTATCTTAATTGTGATCCATTTCCCAATACTATTGGTCATATCGATATAGTTAATGAAAAGAGAAAGGGTGAAGATCGAAATAAAGAGCAATTTATATCAAAAGAAAAATCTTTTGATATCATGAATAAGTTGTATGAATGGTTAATAAATCAAAAACCAGATAATATCTCATTTAAAGACTGGATTCTTTTACGTGAAATAATCCCAAATGAAAATGGCATCGAACGATTTTTCGTAGATAATACACTAGGAACTGTTTCAGTAGGATTTACAAATAAAATTTTTCAAACGATTGAAGATTTATTATCTAAAAACGAATTGGTTTGGGATGATATTATGATTGATAGGGCCTATCAATTTTCTAACAACCCTCAAGAATTCATTAAATCTTTAGAGGCTGCGTATTGGAAAAAGACAGGTAAAAACCTAACATTTGATCAAAATACCGCTGAATACATAAACAATAATTTCATCAAGATCAGAAATACTCAAGATACCTTCAAAGCAATTTATAGATTAACGGTGATTGGTGTTGTAGATGATTATGAAGTTGATTATCGAACAAAAACGATAACCGCAACTATTTCTAAAAAGAAAAATGAAGAGCATATTAATTACTTGAAAAAGTATGTTGGTCGGTATGTCTCGACGGAAGAAAAAAATAAGGTTCCAAATCAAATAAATGAATTTCGTGGTGAAACAACCATTCAAAAATGTTGTGGTTTTCTTGCCAATTTTGTCTATAAAGAAATTGCAGTTAAAAGATATAATGCAATTACATCAATGGAAACTGCAATTGAGCGCGGGTTAGAAAAAACAGAAGATTTTACTACTGAGATCAATATGTATTTTGATTCAAAGTATTACAGGTCATTATTGGAAGTATTTCGTTCTAATGAAATGCAATTTGTTTGGTCGTTTATGAACGAGACACAAGGGAAAAAGGATTCATTGCAACATCTTAACGGAGCTTGCACACGACTATTAGACGATACTCCAAATAGTTCGGTTTTACTGTTATTAAGAGCATTTGCAAGATTTTTGATCGAAAATTATAATAAATTAGATGCTATTGAAGATTTTAGAAAAGGTTGGAAAACAATTAAAGAACTTAAAGAATGGGAAAGAACAGAATATTTAGAACATTTCTCAACATATTACGAGATTGCCAATAAATATGATTCTATGTCTACAAAATATTTGGATAACGAAATTGCAAATGATCATCTTATATGGGTAAAAGATTTTAATAATAAATTTTTAGAGGGAATTGCAAATGCCTGAAACAAGTGAAATTAATAAATCTCTCGGTGAATTAGAGCAAGAACTGTCAAAAATTAAATCTGCCTCAGAAATGATATCGGATGCAAAGGAGACAGCCCAAAAAACAATCAGTGAGACAAAAGAAATAATGTCTGACTTGATTATGAATTCAAAAAAGGCCACTGCTAGTGCGATAAAAGAGTCAAAAAAACTAAATAACGCTGCAACTGAACTTTTTATTGTCGTTGATGATTTGTTGAAAAAATTAGATAAGGTTGATTTCCCAACACGCCTTGATAAACTTGACACAACTGTTAGCGGAATCAATAGTGGCATTCAAAATATTCTTGGTCGTTTTGATACAGTAGAAAGAAATATTAGGGATCAAGTAAAGTTAGCCTTCGATTATTTAGTTGGATATTCAATAATCTCAATGGCTATGTTTATTATAATTCTTTGGAAAATTGGAATATTTTCATAATTGCAGGCCAACACGTCTTGGTAATGCCGATCAAGGCTTGCATCTTGAACGCAGAATCTCATTAGATTGGCACAAAATTAACTGGAGGAAATGTGAAGAATATTAAGACTCTAAGTATGCTATCGTTGGTTTTTCTATATGGGTGTGCTACATCAAAATTTGTA
>JABMPH010000515.1 GCA_013203805.1 Bacteroidota bacterium
CGATTGAAGAGTGGACTACTTCCTAATTAATATAAACACTCTTGTTTCAAATTAGTTCAAAGGTGAACATATTTTGTAATTTGAATGTTTCATCTTAGAACCCCCAAGGTGAATCTTTAAAATTAAAAATTATGAACTTATTTGAAAAAGCTGAAAAATTCTTCCACACATGTGAATCGTTGGAAGGCTGGGATTCATGCAAAGATTTCGTAGCTGAAAATGCCGAATTTATTGCACAAAGTGAACCTTTGACAGAAGTAACAACAGTAAAAGGTTATGTAGATTGGGTAACGGGATTTGGAACAGTCACCGCGCCAGGTAGTACCTATGAACTTCATGCTGCAGGTTTTGACGAAGCCAATAAAACGGCAATCTTTTTTGCAACCTACAAGGCTACTCACAAAGGTGAAGGAGGACCTGTTCCACCAACCAATAAAACTACCCACACGCATTATGTTTATGCCATAAAAATGAACGATGATGGGAAAGTTGTGAGCATGACAAAAATTTGGAATGCATCGTGGGCTTTGCGTGAATTAGGCTGGATGTAAATAATATAATTCGCCACAGGAAACATCTCCCAACAGAAAATAATACAAGGATTACCTGTAAGTGACTAATATTCAAAAATACGGTGGATATCAATTGTTACCTATGTTTACGAACATTTCTTCAAATATTTGGAAGAGCAAAGAGTATACATACAGGCAACCAGGGAGGGGCTGTTAAAAGGAGAGAAGTTTCCCCAGGGTCGAAAATGCTGGATCAATATTGTTTCACAAATTGGGATGACTACATGCTCATTTCTCAAAAGATTCAAAAGTGTATCTAGTTGAACTAAAAAAAAGGTTCTAATAAGAGAATAGTTGAACTAATAACCCTCTTTTAGGTGTTGCTTTTTTTGTGCTTATCGATATTGAAAATAATTGAAGAATTTGAAACTTCAAACAATAACCCAAAAATCGTAGCATAGCTTATCATATCGTCCAGTTTTGTGTTGCATATCCAGAATATTAAATGTAAAATTCAAGAATAACTATATCCAATTTTGAGAATTTTACGATATTTATTTACTAAATTAACCTTACAAGCCTTCCTGCAAACAGAGGGAAAATATCTTTTATTACAGAAATGAAATTTGCTTAGATTAATTTATAAATTTGCATCTCTATTTTAAAAAATAAGACTTAAAGGAAATGATAATTATCCCAGTAAAAGAAGGTGAGAACATTGAAAGAGCTTTGAAGAGGTTTAAGCGAAAATTCAAAGAGGTAGGTGTAATTGAAGAATTACGTGAGCGTCAGAAGTACACAAAACCTTCAATTAAAAGAAGGGAAGAGTTAAAAAAGGCTGTTTACATTCAAGGATTACGGGAGCAGGAAGATTAATTAGTTTTTTTTGAATTTTATCAATTCGGTGTATATCCTATCTCAATTTTATAGGCACTTGGTGTTCCAATTTTGAAATGAACTCAACAATTAATGGGTACAGAATATAGGTGGAATAACCGGAAGCATTGACCACCCTTCTCCGCTTTTCTAATTAAGCCGTACCGATATTGACTGACCACCCCATGCCGGAATTTGAATATTTATAAGTATTTTAAATATAACGTCTTGGATCACGTTTTATAAAAGTCTAATTTATTATTTGTCTAGTTGCCAACAATTCCGTTTTTTAGTGGTCAATGCGTCCGGTTTTTCCAATAAGCAACTACCTGCCAACTAGGTAGCCTAGGATGGTGAAAACGTTGTGGGCTGGTTTTCAATAAGAACTAGAAAGTATTATTGGTTTGTGAATTAACCAATAACCACTCTCGAAAGGGAGTGGCTAATTTAAGGTAGCATTTCTTTTAAAAGTGATTTTATTTCCATATCGTTCCCAGAAAATTGATATACATTACAAATTCGGCAATCCGTATTTTTACAACCAGATCCTTTACTGGTAGCTTCCCAGCATGGATAACTTGATGAATGATATGCTTCGCAATTCTCACGATCTTCAACTTTACATGGCTTTAGAGCCCAGCAGGGCACCAATGAAAATAATGCCTTTATACCAGCAATATTTAACCCTTGTTTCAGGTATCCTCGAATGCAAATCAATCTGGAAATATCAACTTCTGAAAACAGATGTCGGTTAGTCTCTGTTCTGAAAGGAATAATTAATCCTTTGTCAATATATTGACGAATTGAATGTTGAGGAGTGCATGATAATCTTGCCGCTACACTTAATGTGTATATAGGTTCCGTTTTATCAAGTTTTACTTCAGCCATTTTTTAAACTATTTAACAATCAACTAATAGATCAATACACATATAAACTGTACTAACAATTTAATTTTACAAGCATCGTATGATACATGTTCAAATGTCTAGGAACAATACTAATTAAATGAAATTACTCAAAAAGATTGAAAAACAAATTTAAACAAGCTCTAATTAGAAAGAATAATATTTATTGCTAATAGGGCTATACCAAATCCTTCCCTTAACATTTATAATTATTTATCAGAGAAAAAATAGAATAGCGTGTTACTTTCTCAAGCAGATAAATATAATTTATAAGTCACTCTTTTGTATTTATTAAGCTTAATTAAACTAAATATAAACAATAATTATCTGTAACCTATGACGCAATAATCATGTATCAGCCAATAACGTATACGTGTAACAGTCAAATATGTTATAATGTATCGGCAATATATCATATAATGTAACAGTCAATACGTTATTTGTTAATCATTAATTAATACCTACATTATTAAAAAGAAATTATTTTTAAAATTCATTCTTCTATTAAGTGTTATTTTGGTTTTAATAGCGGCAGGATGCACCGAAAAAGGTCTTGATGGAAAAGATGGAACAAATGGAGTGGATGGTGTTTATCGTGGCTTTGAACCTGAATTGGAACTTGTTAATTGCAATTGCCCTACAAATGAATGCAAAAGGATTAACATCTGTCCGACGAAAGATCTTTGGTTTGATTTAAATTCGCGAATCAAGCAAATAATGAAAATTTCAACGTTGGACAAATTGGAAAAAGATATTGGAGAACTTATTATCAGATAAATAATCAATTATAATTTAAACAATTTACTTATGAAAACATCTAATTTTTTTTTAATTGCATTAATGTTTGCAATATTAGCCGTTGGTTGTACAGAAGAAGAAGGACCAATTGGCCCTGCTGGTGCTGATGGTACAAATGGTACAAATGGTAATGATGGTACAAATGGTAATGATGGTACTGATGGCTACGGTGCTATAACAGCTACCGACCAAGCTGCTTACGACGCAGCAGATGGTATGAGAGGCGGAATTCTATATGATAATTGGACTTCAACCGAAGCAGCAATTTCAGGCATTCCTGCTGAAGTTACAGCAAAAAAAGAATTTTTCAGATGTAAAGCTTGTCATGCATGGGATGGACTAGGAAAATCAGCGTCTTACATTAACAGATCAGGTACAGCAACAAGACCAAATTGTGCAACATCTGATTTAAGATCGTATGTTGGTAGCCATAATATAAAAGAAACCTTTAATTCTATTAAAAATATGGGTGGAAGATTAAAATCAACAAGTTCTTATTCAGATGTAATGCCTGATTATAGCACTTTGATTTCTGATAATGATATTTGGGATTTAGTGAAATATTTATTTGAAGAAACAGTAAATGTTGATTTATTATATGTTTATCAAACTTCTGGAATTTATCCAACAGGAACAATTACATATTCAAGTATTGGCAAAGACGGTGTAGCTGCTACAGGCGATACATATATTAGCTCTAATTGTATTTCATGTCACGGTACTGATGGTACAACATTAGATTTAGGTGGTAAAACATTAGGAAAATTTGGCAGAGTTAAACCAAATGAGCTTTGGCATAAAGTTAAATTTGGACAACTTGGTTCTTCCATGGGAGGCTTTGGTAGCACTCAACAAGAATTGAAAGATTTATATACAGCTTTGCAAGATAATGTTAAATATCCTGATTAATTTTATTCAAAAAATTAAGAAGAGACTTTCAATTGAAGGTCTTTTTTTTTGCTTTTATGAAACACAAGTACAAATAGTGGTCAACGGTGGAAAAACCGGTGTCAGTGACCACCCAAAAACGGAATCGCTGACCAATAGACTAATAGCAAAATACACTTTTAAGAAGTGTGACACAAAACGTTATTCTTTAGATACTTATAAATGTGCAAATTCCGGAGTAGAGTGGTCAGTCAATATCGGCACGGCTAGATTCAAAAACCGGAGAAGGGTGGTCACTGGGACTGATTTTTCCACTTGACAGGCAAAAAGCACATGGAGTTAAGCTATTTTACATAATGTGATTATAAGACTGGATTCAGGGCGGGTTTGTGCGAAAGTTTTATAATTAACGTTATGCTTTTTAGTTCAAATAGTTTAATTTTCGATTCTTATTTATTTGTAGTTCAATTCGGTGCTGTTCAAAAGTGTACCTAGTTGAACTAAAAAAAAGGTTCAAATAAGAGAATAGTTGAACCTTTTCATTTATTCACAAAGCCAATCAGGAGCATCCTTAATTTGCTTTTGTTTCATTTTAAAATCTTTTAAAATTTCAGATAATTCAGCCTTTATTCCCTTTCTTAAATTAGGTGAAATCTTACGTGGATATGCAACTAATACTTTTACGATTAGTTAAGAGTCATGCTGCTATTCTTTGGAAAAGATTTCAAATAATACTCTATATTTATCATACATGAATTACAGACTAAATAATCAAAAAAAAAACCAATTAAATATCCATAATCAGTTTTCAAATTATTATATTTGGGTTATTACATTATTTCCTAA
>JABMPH010000516.1 GCA_013203805.1 Bacteroidota bacterium
ATTGGAGAGCCTGGTACACAGCTTACTCTTCGTACTTTCCATCAAGGGGGTACTGCTTCTAATATTGCTGCTACATCAAAAATTGAGGTTCAATTTGATGGTGTTCTGGAAATTGATGAATTACGCAGTGTTGATTTTAAAAATGCTGAAGGGAAAAAATATCAAATTGTTATTGGTCGTTCGGCTGAAATGAAATTATTAGATCCTGAAACAGGGGTAATTCTCGCTTCAGGTAATATACCATATGCAGCTAATCTTTATGTAAAGAATGGTTCCAAAGTTAGCAAAGGAGATGTTATTTCCGACTGGGATCCATATAATGCTGTAATTTTAAGTGAAGTATCTGGTGGTGTTTCTTTTGATAATATTATTGAAGGTATTACTTACAGGGTTGAATCCGATGAACAAACTGGTTACTTCGAGAAAGTAATTGTTGATTCAAGGGTGAAAAATCAAAATCCTGTTATTAAGGTTCTTGCAAAAGATGGTTCAGTAACAAGTACATATGATCTACCTGTAGGATCGCATATTCTCGTTGATGAAGGAAAAACTATCCATGCTGGTGAAGTGCTGGTAAAAATACCTCGTGCCTTTGGTAAATCTGGTGATATCACCGGTGGTTTACCTCGTGTTACTGAGTTGTTTGAAGCACGTAATCCATCAGAACCTGCTGTTGTTAGTGAGATTGATGGTGTTGTAAGCTTCGGTCCTAAATTGAAACGTGGTAACCGTGAGGTTATTATCACATCCAAAACAGGGGAGGAGAAGAAATATCTTGTTGCTACTTCGAAGCAGATACTTGCTCAGAAAAATGACTTTGTTAAAGCTGGTACTTCTTTATCGGATGGTGTTATGACACCAGCTGATATTCTTGCTATCCAGGGACCTGTAAAAGTTCAGGAATATATCGTTAACGAGATTCAGGAAGTTTATCGTCTACAGGGTGTGAAAATTAATGATAAGCATTTCGAGACTATTGTTCGTCAGATGATGCGTAAAGTTAAGGTAGCCGACTCAGGTGATACTCGCTTTTTAGAAGGTGAACTTGTTAACAGAGTGGATTTCCAGGAAGTAAATGATGATATCTTCGGAATGAAGGTTGTGGTTGACCCGGGTGAATCAGAATCTTTTATTCAGGGACAAATAGTAAGCGCACGTAAACTTCGTGATGATAACTCATCGTTGAAGCGTAGAGATAAGAAACTTGTTGAATCGAGAGATGCTCAACCTGCTACTGCAACACAGGTATTACAGGGTATTACAAGAGCATCACTTCAAACAAACAGTTTCATCAGTGCTGCATCATTCCAGGAGACTACTAAAGTACTTACACTTGCTTCAATAGCAGCTAAGTCGGATAGTTTGCTTGGTTTGAAAGAGAACGTAATTGTTGGACACAAAATCCCTGCCGGTACCGGACTAAGGGAATACGAAGATATAATTGTTGGTTCGAGAGAAGAGTACGAGGCTGTAATGGAAGCTAAAGAAGTGGTTGAAGAACCAGAAACTGGTACTCCTGCCGAGTAGTTCTAGAATTATATAAACTAACAAGAAGCATCCGGATTTTGTCTGGGTGCTTTTTTTATACCTGTCATCTCCAACCGACCCCTCATCCTCGTTTGTAACGAGGATGCTTTCATATTTTTCATTTGCAACGATAACTACTTGAACTCCCCTAAAAACGGTTGCCATTTATTTTTATATCCAAAAAATCCCCACGTTTAATTCTGAGGCATCTTCAGGTAGGATTGTGTGTAGGCATGCCGCGAGAATCTCTGACTCAGTAGAGATAATCATTACTAATTGATCACCAGCCTCATCCTCGTTTGCAACGAGGATGCTCTCACCAACTTCAATCAAAAAACCTCATTATTTAGAATTAATATTTAAGAATAACTATCTTTGCTAAACATCAAATAAAAAACCATGGAAGAAAACAAAAACAAAAAAATAAACATTGACCTATCGGAAGAAGTAGCCGAAGGGATTTATTCAAATCTTGCAATAATTACTCACTCACATGCCGAATTTATAATCGACTTTGTAAAGATGATGCCCGGCGCACCAAAAGCAAAAGTGAAGTCCAGAATTATTCTAACACCCGAGCATGCAAAACGTTTAACAAAAGCCCTTGCTGATAACATCCGTAAGTTTGAATCAATGCACGGAACAATTAAAGAATCAAAAGATGGTGGATTACCACCATTTACAATGGGTGCTCCAACGGCGGAAGCATAGTAACAATCCCTATGTCATTCTGAGCGCAGTTTATGAAGTGAAGAATCTCGGCCTACGACGGAGGCGTAATTATAAACCCTCACGTTTGTAAGGAGGATGCAATGCTATCAATTCCAAGAAAAAATAATTTCTCGCCAAGCCGCAGAGTCGCAAAGTTTTGTTTGTAGAAGAATTATATTAGCTGAATAAGTAAAACATCAAACCACATCCTAAAATTTTACCATATTCTCTTAGCGTCTTAGCGCCTTTGCGAGAAACAAAAATCCCTATGTCATTCTGAGCGCAGTTTACGAAGTGAAGAATCTAGGCCTACGACGGAGGCGTAATTATAAACCCTCTTTGAAGCCTCACTGTCGCCATTTGGATATAGCGGATCGTAGGATTAATTTATATTTCCATTTTTCAATCCGCTGAAAGATATTATTTCTTTGCAATCAATAATACTCCATTCAGCGGATTTTCAAGTAAAGTATCAACCTATCACATCCAGCAATTCCGATATAATCATTGCTGTAGCACCCCAAACTATTTCATCTTGAATAAAATAACACGGAACATCAACTTCATTACCGTTACGATGTTGAATTTTTTTTTGAGTATAATTGTTTGGATTGATTAATTCCTCCATGTTAACTTCCAATACTTTTTCAACTTCACGGTTAATACTAAAGGTTGGAGTTTCATATGTAGCTCCTATTATTGGAAATACATCAAAATTGCTTGGGGGAATATATAGTTTTGTTAGTTGTCCAATAATATTAACCGCATCAGTAATTATCCCTACTTCTTCATTTGCTTCTCTCAGAGCAGTATGTATCAATGAATCATCCGATTTCTCAACCTTACCTCCGGGAAATGAAATTTGTCCACTGTGAACAGTATTATCTGTTGCTCTTTTGATCAAAGCAATATGTGGCTTTCCACCTTTAGGATAAAACAGAATTAGTACAGCACTCGTCCTCGTTTGTAACTCACCACTCGTCCTCGTTTGTAACGAGGATGTTTTCATATTCGTAGTTTGCAACGACTTTGCTTTCATCTCTCTCAATCTGTTAACCGGAGCCATTTTTAGTTGGGATGATAGACCGGGGAGGTTTGAACCAAGTATTTTTTGTTCAAGTTCTTTCGTGAAAGAGTTAAATCTTTGCATATAACACAATTATTTAAAAGAATGTAAAAGTAAGAAGTATATTGTCATTCTGAATGGAGCTTGCGAAATGATGAGAGATCTCCTGAGTACTTAGACCCCTACTTAATCCTTTATCATTTCTTATTCATCCGTGTTCACATCAAGGATACGTTCACCACTATACAAAAAGAATTTCTCGCCAAGCCGCAGAGCCGCAAAGTTTATTATGATGAAGAATTATATTAGCTGAATAAGTAAAACATCAAACCACATCCTAAAATTTTACCATATTCTCTTCGCGTCTTCGCGCCTTTGCGAGAAACAAAATAGCTAAATATTATTCTGAACAATATGTCCATAGTTTAGAATATTGACATACCTATAGAATATTAACCGCAATGAAAGAACTTCAACAACTCAAAATAATTATTGTTGATGATTTTCACATTTTCTTCATAGTAAATTATTTAGTCGCCAATATATCCAACATGCTGGAAATCTATAACAAACAAACAAAAATGTGTAATACATATCTCAAACATCCACAAGTTAATAGGTATTTATCAATCAAATTTCACATTAACTTAACAATAAAATAACTAAGGGCATGGAAAACTTTTTTACTTTTGCTTTGTTTTTAACAACACAATGAGTGCTTTTGCTACTCAATGTTGTGGTAAAATGACAAAGAAACCAACCAACCGAAACCAATTTTTAATAAAACTTAATTTGTTGATTTAATAATCTTTGAAACATGCTGGAAGCATTAATTACTTCTAAAACCCGCTTAAAACTCTTACTGAAGTTCTTCCTGAACTCAAGTAATGTTAGTTATTTGCGTGGGCTTGAGCCTGAGTTTGGTGAATCAACCAATGCTATCAGGCAGGAGTTAAATCGTTTCGAAGCTGCCAATTTATTATTAACATCAACAAAAGGGAACAAAAAACTATACCAGGCAAATATTAATCACCCGCTATTTCCGGAAATACACAAACTGCTTCTTAAGCATGTAGGCATCGACAAGGTAATCGAAAAAGTTATCAAAAATATTGGTGATTTGAAAGAAGTATATCTGGTAGGGGAGTTGGCAAAGGGCAAAAACTCCAAGGTAATCGATCTTTGGTTTGTTGGTAACAAATTAGATAAAACTTATATACTTGAACTCGTTGAAAAAGCCGAAAAGCTTATCCATCGCAAAATCAGGTATATTGAAATAAGTATAGTAGAACTCTCAGAGTTTAAATCTGCAAAAAGTAGTGATGAGTTGCTACTACTGTGGAAAGATAGTGATTAATAAGCAGTGATTTAGCAGTTTTAATCATCGCTTGTAATTTATTAAAATACAGTCTATTACATAAATGTAATGTGACTGAAGGGGCGGAGCTGTATCAGTGAGTAGTGAAAAATATCACCTTAGTCGGGACCAACAACCAAGAATAAATTAGAAACTATTATTTTTAGATTCCCGCTGGTAAGATAAATGAAACCAAATCAACTCCATATCGCCCAATTCTCAAGCCATCTTTTCTGGGATGCTAAGAAATCTGATATTGATTTTGAAAATAATAAGGAATACATAATAAAGCAAGTACTCGAGTATGGTTTAATAAGCGATTGGAAATTGATTGTAAGCTATTATGGATTAAAGAATATTGGAATAATTGCGTGTACCTTACGAGAGCTGGATAATAAAACTCTTTCATTTATATCTTTACTATCAGAAATTCCAAAAGAAGAATTCAGATGTTACACTTATCAACAATCGACCCCTCCACACTGGAACTTCTGAGGAAGTTGATGAACATAGCTGAGTTTTCAAACCTACGATTAGTTGGGGGAACCTCACTAGCATTACAAATAGGGCATAGGAAATCAATTGATATTGATTTATTTGGTAATGTTGATTTTGAAACACTTGATTTACCCAAACTTTTTGCCTGGAGTAGAAATGTTAACTCAATTAGCAGGTCAAAAAACATAAATATTTTTAGTATCGATAATGTAAAAGTAGATTTTGTTAATTATTCGTATCCCTGGTTAGGAGATGTATTGAATTATGAGGGAATCCGATTAGCTAGTATAAATGACATTGCTGCCATGAAACTTGCAGCCATAACAGGAAGAGGGAGCAGAAAGGATTTTATCGATTTGTATTTTTTGTTACAAAAGTTTACTCTTAAAGAGATATTGAAAATGTATAGTTCTAAGTATTTTGACGGATCTGAATATTTGGTATTAAAAAGTCTTACATATTTTGAAGATGCAGAAAAAGATGCAGATACTGATATGATCGCAGATGCGTCATGGAAGGAAGTAAAATTGAAATTATTGGAAATAGTGAAGGAATATAGTTTGAAGTAATAAGAAGTGACAAGCCTGCCTGCCGCAGCAGGGTTGCGGAGTTACAATGTAATAGAGTTACGAAGGTATAGGGAAAAAGGGTAGAAAGGGAAAAGGGCATAAGGGTTTTAGAGGTATAAGGGTATAGAGGTATAAGGATAAAAAAATGCCACGCCTGCCCCGTAGCAAAGTTTACCCAGTAGGGAGGAACGACCCCGGTTGGATAAAAAAATCCAACGGGGTAAACCGTATTGTGGCGTATCAGGGTCAAATTCGTAAAATCCGTTGACAAGACACTAGTTTATAAATATAGTATACAATTGTTGCGAAATAATTCGCAACGACAATTTTCGCAATGACAGTAACTAATCCTTTCAAATTTGGCAGTATCGTATCAGGTGATTATTTCTATAATCGCGAGGAAGATTTATTACGCATAAAGCAAACTTTGGCGGGAGGCAATAATATTACACTTTTTGCACCAAGACGTTTTGGTAAGTCATCATTGGTGAAAAAAGTGCTTGGAGAACTTGAAAAAGAAGGGTATAATACAGTATATCTGGATTTAATGAGTGTTTATTCCCAGGAAACATTCATAACCAATTATTCGAGAGCTATAGCTAATAGCCAAAAGGCTTCACTTGAGAATACAGTAAAGAAGATAGCACAGTTTATTTCGGGCATTGTACCATCTGTAAGTTTTGATAGTTCCGGGAGTCCGTCATTTTCACTTTCGTGGATTGAAGATCGCGACAAGGAACAAACATTAGCAGATGTTATTAATCTCCCTCAAAAACTATCATCTGATAGTAAGAAGTGGATAATTGCATTCGATGAATTCCAAGAAGTAACAAAACTTAATGGAGATAATTTTGAAAAATTACTCAGAAGTTGTATCCAGCACCATGATAATGTATCGTATCTGTTTTTTGGAAGCAAAACTCATTTACTCAAAGATATGTTTAACAACAAAAACAGGGCTTTTTATAACTCAGCATCAGTAATGTCAATTGGCAAGATATCAGAAACAAAATCTGTTGAATACCTTAAGGCAAGGTTCTCCATATCAGGAATAACTATTGATGATGAAATTGCCATGACCATATTATATACCGCAGGTAACATACCGTATTATATACAATTCATTGCTTATGAAATATGGCAATCTGCTGTTCTTGAAAACAAGAGTGAAATAGTGCAGAGTGATGTGTCGGGAGCTGTCGAAAACATTCTAATGCTTAAATCTGATTATTATTGGGAGTTAATAACTAAACAAACTCCATATCGTAAAAAAGTGTTCAATGCAATTGCCCATAACGAACGGGAGCTATTGTCGGGAGAAGCAGCACAAAAGTATAATCTCGGAGCCGTTTCAACAACACAAAAGGCATTGGAAAGCTTTATTGATGATGGTTTGGTAGAACGAAATAATACACAATACGAATTTTCCGATCCCTTTTTCAAGATGTTTGTATTGAAGAATATATGATTACGCCTGGTGGCGTTACGCTTGATGGCGTAATGAGTATAGGGTAAAAATAAATATATCATCTAATTACACGAATTACACGAAAAATTAAATTCGCCTGCCCCATAGGGAGGTTTACCCTACTTAACAGGAAACGATTGTATGGGATGAAATTACGAAGTACGTTCATCAGGAGCATATTTAACAGGGAACGAACGTACGGGGTGGACAGAAAAAGTGGACAAAAAACTTCGATGACAAAAAAATCAACGGATCAACAAAAAAAACTTATCCACTAATTACACGAA
>JABMPH010000517.1 GCA_013203805.1 Bacteroidota bacterium
TAAATATAGCTTTTTTAGGCTTACGTACATAAAAGGTTTCTTATTCTTTATTTGATTGTGGTCTGGCTGCAAATTCCGGATAAGCCACATCACTTCAATGTTGCGTTTGCACTCCTTTTCCAGGCTACGAGACGACCGTACCCGGTTTAGGTAACCATAAATATATAGCTTTAATAAATCGGCGGGTGGTACGCCGACCTACCATTTTCGATGTGTTCTACTTTAAACCCAAATTCTCCCAGGCTGAGGCTTTCAACGAAAACATCGATAAAACGAACTTAATTGTTTACATCAACCGCTTCATCCAGCGAATGGAAAATCAGCTATGATTTTCCGCTGAAAACCAAAGTGAATTAATTGTTCTATGCGGTCTTCTTAAATTATTAAAATCCATGCTGTGTTGATGAAAAACCTAAGTTTATCAATCCTTGTCTAATTTCAGGAGCATTCATAAATAAGTTCCAAAACAACTGTGTTTTGTAATTTTCCATCATAGGTCCAATGGTACCCTGGTCAATTGCCAAATATCCCGGAGTTTTCCATTGATAATGCAGAGAAAAAGCATCATAAGGACCTGCTATGCCAATATATTCATCTTGCGTCTCTTCGTATAAATAATGTAAAAATTTTAAAGACTCTTTGGGAGTATAAGGAATTGAAGATAGTGCGGCTGTTGGAGTAATCACTCCTTTGTCGTTGTTTGGTTGATGGGCAGCATAGCCCGTACTGCCATCTGAATTTCGTGAATAGCTGGCTGTTAAACCCCAACATTTTTCATTATAACCATCATAGTTATTGGGGTTTTGAATGCAATGCTGATAAATAATTTGGGTATGATTTTTTACAACATCCCAATAATTGGCATAGCCATCTGTCAGTCCACGGGGGTCAAGCGTCAAATAAGAATAATGAGCCCAAAATAATGGGCCTACATTGCCATTGGCTCCATTGTGGTTAAAAATTACAGGTATATTATATTTCGAAGCTCCGCTTAAAATATTTCCGTTTTTTGCCCATCCGTTATGATAGGCATCAGCCGTAATTGCATGAGTTGGCGATGATGCGGCCATTATGTAAGCAATCAGACATTCGTTGTAACCATTTATTCGAAAATTCATTTGCCATTCATAATCAGGAGACCAATGCCAGAATAATACATTTTCGCCATTTGTATACCAATTCCATTCTACACCTTTCCATAATTCATCGGCTTTTTGAGCCAGTTCTTGTTCTTGTGTGTTTCCGTTTTTGAAATATTCTCTGATGCAAATCAAAGCCTGGCACAGAAATGCAGTTTCCACTATGTCTCCTCCATTATCTAAAGTACTAAAGGGGATTACTTTACCACTATTCCCATCCATCCAATGTGGCCATGCGCCATGAAAACGATCTGCATTTTTAAGAAAGTCCAGAGCAGTTTCCAGGTGGCTTATTCCTTCTGTTTTATTTATGTATTGATTTTCTATTCCCATTAAAATAGTAAGAAAACCAAAACCCGAACCACCTGTTGTGATAATATTCTGATCAAAATTTAAGTCATTTTCATGTAAGCGTTCTCTTGCTAACTTAGAGTTGATGTGCGCATAATCCCAGAAATACCTGAAAACATCTTCCTGTACTTTTTTTATTAACTCTGTATCAGACTGGATCGCAGTCTCTTCATTATTAGCATTATTTTTCGAACAGGAAGAGAATAATAAAGTTAAAATTACAATGTATTTAAAGTAAGTTCCCATGTGTTTATTTTATTTTCCAATTTTTAGGTAGATGATTTAATTGAGTAAACGGTTTGAATATCTGTTGGGATTAAAAGTACAAAACTTTCAACCTGCGCACGGAGCCAATTCGTTTATTCATATTTTCATTTTTAAGCCAATCGTCATAGACGAATTGGCGGAGTTGCAACGAAGAACTGTGGTTGAAATACCCACTGAATCCCGCATTACATATAGCTTTTGTTAGCCTTTCGTTATTTCTTCATTCATTTCCTTGGCTATTGTTATTAACTCATTAATTGTATTGTCGAAGGCATAAATACACTAAATATAGTTTTCTAATTTATTGTCAAATTCTAACATCTGGAATACTTTAGTTTTGTTATAAATCAACGGTGTTTTAGTTGACCACTCAAAGTTTCCGTAATAATCAGCATTTCTTATTGATGTGTTTTGATCGAGAAATGGAATTAATGCATTCATAAAATATGTATTCAACATATTAAATGCTTCGGTTTTTACATTAAGTGCTTTGTCCCATTCATATAATAGTATTTTGATTTTTACGGATTTGATTATATCTAATTTATCTCCAGATTTTATTTGAGAAAGTACAAATTGATTTGGTTGAAAGTCGGTGATTAATATAGCATTATATATAAGGCTGTCAACGTTATGCTTTTGAATTATAGAATCTTCTTCACCAATTAATTTCGTTAAAAAATTGGTACTATTGTACAGTAAATTATTTTTAGTCTTTACTTCCTTAAGATTTTCCAGATTTACTTTAAATTCTGTCTTAAGATTCTCTATTAAAACAGTTCCTTGTTTGCTTAATATTTTCGATTGATTCCAATTATTTACTTGTAAGGCAATTAGAATTCCAATTACTACAAGAATAATTTCTCCTATAGCATAAAGTAGGTATTTGCTGAACTTGTTTTCGGAAAGTAATCTTTGGCTAATTATTCTAAAAATTTTCATCTTCGTACTTTTTTATGATAATGAAGGCTTAACGTTGAGTATATGGTTTGTGGTGGTTTTTGAGATGCAAAACTTTCAACTTTCAACAAATAGAATTTATTGTAAGATGTTCATATTTAGTATCTCACCCGCCATTAACTATATACATTGTTACCTGCTGAGCATTATTCTTTATTGTTTTGTGATGGATTGTATAAAAGCGGTTTCTTCTTTATCAAAGGGAGTACCATCCTGTCGTAAAATATCGTGTTGCCATTCCTCCGGTTCCTTCGGATCAGGATTTTCCCAGGATCCCCAGTCCCACATTGTATTGGTTTTACCTGCCACCAGACCCCAGTTAATTGCACCGATCCTCTCTTTTGCCAACACTGGCAGGAAATTCTGAAACCTGCAGTCACCACCACGGTTCAGGTATTCTGTGCAAATAATCGGGCGTCCAGGTGCACCTTCATTAAGTTTCATAATTAGTTTTTCAAGGGAATGAGCATTGCCATAAATATGGAAAGTGACTACATCTGCCTGATTAAATGCAGCATCCACCTCGTAGGCTCCTCGGTTCCAGCAGCTAGTTAAAGGTTGAGAAGGATCAACCTGACGGGCCCAGGTATAAACATCATTTAAAAGGGGGAGGCAAAGTGAATCGGTCAATCCTTTTTCAAATTCTCCGGAATCCTTGCCACGACGGTACCACCAGCCGCCAGGTTCATTATAGAGATCCCACATCAATACACGCTCATCATGCTTGAATCTTGTTATCACTGCCTTTGTGTACTTTTCAAGACGTAAACGGAGGTTCTCATCAGTTGGATATCGTTTCAGTTGTGGTAACCCTGGGCTTTGCAGCCAAGCTGAATTGTGAACACCTGGCCATGGCTCCGGTTGTTTTCCTGCTTTAGGATCATCCAGCCAGCAGTCATCGAATATCACAAACATGGTCCTGATACCATGGGAATCAGCGATTTCTAAATATTGATCGATTCGATTTAAAAACGCATCCGGATTCTGTTCATAAGCCAGATCGTGCAGATAGACGCGAACGACATTAAACCCAAGTCCTGCCGCCCAGCCCAGTTCCCTGTCGATCGTTTCGGGATCAAAGGTGTCTTCCTGCCACATTTCTAGCTGGTTTACTGCTGTGCTGGGAATGAAGTTGCAACCTACCAGCCAGGGCTGTTTGGCATACCATTCATTTGTTTTTTCAACTGACCATCTTTCCCCATTTCCTGCATGGTTATTACAGCTTATGAGAAAAATATTGAGTACCAGAAGTAGTAATATTAGTTTTTTCATTATGATATTATTTAATTTCTTGTTATTTCAATCGCTTCGCTTTGCAGGTAACGTTTAGTGGTGTAGGCTTCCCCCAGA
>JABMPH010000518.1 GCA_013203805.1 Bacteroidota bacterium
ATACCTCAACTGGCTTTATTTTAACCGGACAGTAGTGAAATACGATATGAAAAAAATATTTATTGCTGGATGCGGCGGTATGCTTGGTGAGGCTTTCTATCAGCAATTTAAGGACACATATATTCTAAAATGTACAGATAAAGATGTAAATGAAGATTGGTTATCATTTTTAGATTTTAGAGATTTTGATGCTTACAAAAAAAATGTTGAAGAATTTAAACCTGATTATCTTTTTCACTTAGGCGCTTATACTGATCTTGAATTTTGCGAGCAAAATTCAGATGAAACTTATAATACAAATACACTCGCAGTGGAAAATGCAGTTTATCTAGCAAATCAGTTAAAAATACCGGTCTTGTATATTAGTACAGCTGGTATATTCGATGGCAATAAAGGTTTGTATGATGATTGGGATTCTCCAAACCCATTAGGTGTTTATGCTAGATCTAAGTATATGGGGGAGCGTTTTGTTGTTGAAAATGCAGATCGATTCTTGGTATGCCGTGCTGGATGGATGATGGGAGCTGGCCCAAAAAAAGATAAGAAGTTTATTCAAAAACTATTGAAACAGTTAAAAGAAGGAAAAAAAGAGCTCTTCATTGTTGATGACAAAGATGGCACACCAACTTATACTCATGATTTTGCCAAAAATGTTAAGGTACTCATAGAAAAAGAATATTGGGGGCTTTATAATATGGTTTGTGGTGGCCAAACTAGTCGACTCGAAGTTGCTGAGGAATTACTAAATATTTTAAATAAAGAGGAGGAAGTAAAGCTTACGTCTGTCAATTCTGACTATTTTAAAGACATTTATTTTGCTGCCCGCCCACCATGTGAAAGGCTAGAGAACCGAAAACTTAATATTCGAAACCTCAATTTTATGAGAAACTGGAAAGTGGCTCTAAAAGAATATATATCAAACTATTACGACAGTTATCTTGATAATTAGCATGAATTGATTCTAACTAAATCACAAACTAAATCTCAATTTAATTGTTAATCATTGTCTTGGACATCAATTTCCAATCCGAATAAAGAAACCTAATTAATGAAAACCTTATCCAAGTTTTCAGAAAAAATCATTATATTTTTATTACTTCTGGTATCATTCGCTCCGATTCTAGATATGATAACTGGCATTAGATTTATTGGGTTTTCATTCTTTATCACTGTTTTACCTTCATTAATTCTCTTCTTTCTGTATCTAATAAATATAGATAGAATTAAGAATAAACATCATATTTTACTTGGTATTAATCTGTTATTCTTTATATTAATAATTTTAACCAGATATACTGTCTATGGTGAATTTTCACCAAAAGATCTTGGAGGAAAAGCATATATGTTTTTTATTCCAATTTGTATAATCCTTTTAACAAAACTCAAGATAAATAATGCAAATAGACAATTTATAATATATTTATTATCAGCAAATTTAATTTTTAGCTTTATAATTGCTCTTCTCTACATTTTAGGATTGCCTACAATACAAATAGTGGACACAAGTAGTCCAGATTATGTTGAATTTGGACGTTTTACTGGTATAATGGGAGGTGCAAATGTTCATGCAAATTTTGTTTATTTAATTTTTATGATTTTAGTACTGTACTTAAATCGTATAAAAGCTTATATGCTCATTCTTTTATTTGCGATATCTCTATTAGCAGTAGCACCATCCTTATCTAGGAATGCTACATTTGGTATTATTTCCGTTTTTATATATTCAATATATTACTTTACTAAAACAAACCGAAATTCTATACGAATTAAAGCATTACTAACATTTTTGTTGGTACTCACGACAATTATATTTTGGATTGATCTTAATTTTTTGAGTATTATTTTTGACTCATTTACAGAAAGGCTTCTAACTCAGGATATTTTCACAGGGAGAATAGAAAAGCTTAACTTTGCATTATCAGTATTGTTTTCAGATAATTATCATCTGCTACTTGGCATTCCTTCATCACTTCAAGAAAGTCAATTTATTTCTATCAGCGATAATTCTATAACTCTTGTTCTTGCAGGTTTTGGACTGCCTTTTACATTATTTTTCAGTTTTTTTATCACCAATCTTATCAAAGACGAGATTCAAATTAAAAGAAAAGTTGCATTGTATTCTATATTAATATCAATAGTTTTTTTTACTAATAATGCTATCCTTTGGTTACCTTGGGTCATATTCACTATTGTTGGGTTTGTCCTTTTAAATAATGCAAATAAAATAGAATATTCTAGATAATCATTTAGTATTTCAGAAATGAATTTCAATAAAAATGCAATTTCATAATGACTTATACAACCTGAATTCAACTGGTAAGTGCAACTCAAA
>JABMPH010000047.1 GCA_013203805.1 Bacteroidota bacterium
TCTCTATAGTTAAAAATATGCCGTAAATGTAAATAAAATGTATCTTTATACCCACTATCTATAAATAGACCCATTAATTTCCCGACCACTAATCTCCGTTCAGTACCCAACATTTCACAGGCGGTAAGGTTTGCTTCTAGTATCTTGCCCTCATTGCTAAAAGAGAAATATCCAACAGGGGCAAAATCGTAAATATCTACATACTTCCCTACTAATGCTTCAATTGTTACCTGTGCCTTACGAAGCTCATCATTCTGCATCTTAAGTTCAATTTGGTGAACCTGTAGTTCATTCGCAAGTTTACGAACTTCTGCTTCCATTAGGTTACCGACTTGTACGACCTCTGGTTTGAGTTTTTTCTCTGCTCTTTTTCGTAAGCTATTTGGTTTGTTCTCGTTTTTCTTCATTTCTTGAATTCTAAATGGTTACGATACAATGTATTTGAAAATGTATTCTACTTCAAAAGTAGACATTATACAAAAATAAATGAGCGAGTAAATTGATAAGGTTCTTTGGAGTTTTGAATGGGTAGCAGGTATTAACCATTTTGAAATTAATTCAATCCAAAAAGGTAAAGCCGGGGCATATAAAAGATTGCTAAACTCAATTATAATCGTGCCGAATATTCTTTCCCTTCTGAGCCTTTCAGCTGAGGATGAAAGGGTTTAGAAGGGAAAGAATATTCTCTTTTTCTGTGACCGAAACCCAATAGGCTCCTTTATTTTTTCTAAAAGCGATTGATATTGGTAGGCATTAGTTTATCCATAAACATTACTTACCCACTTAAAACTCAAAAGAGGCAAACATATTTGATATCTGGCATTACAATATGCATTGAGATTTCTTCAATTATTGGAATCATCGCTATGCTGCCTTAAGTAAAGAGGTTCTAACTTCGAGCAAGAAGCCCAACCATTTGTAGAGTATGGGCTTACGACAGATATCACATACCCGAAATCACTTTTGTTTGATCCATTCTAGTTAAATTGTAGCCAACATTCCGGCCGAATCAAACTTATTGATTGTTTTTAATCGTTCCAAACTTCATAAAACTACCAAACTGCAATTAAAGTAAGCAATTATAAAAATATAAGGCAGGATAAAATGATATATTTGGAATATTTAGATATACGCTGTCAATATTTAAGGGAATTTAACTTACGCAGGCTTCAAAGGAGACTTTAAATATGAACCTCATTTGATTAAATATGCAGAAGATATTAAATATTGTTTGTTTATAAAAAAACAGTTACAATTATATAAACATTTTTACATGGAAACGGTTAATTAAGGAATAAATAATTCTAGAAAAGGGGATTCAAATGCCAATAACCAAAGAACTTAAAAATGTAAAAAAATATGAAACTGTCGGTTTTACCCACGAACAGGCCGAAACCCCGGCTGAAACAATTGAAGAGTCCCATGTTGACAGTCACGAAAGCCTTAAAGAGTTTATCCAGAGAACAATAAAAGATTCAGAAAACAGCCTGCGAGGTGAAATTAAAGAATTCCGTAGCGACATCAATACTAAAATAGCTGATTCCTATACAAAAATAGCTGAATTAAAGTACGACCTGCTTCTTAGAATTATTATTGTTGTTTCTACCGCGACCGGGCTCCTGTTTGCCGCAATCAAACTTTTCACTTAAAACTTCATAAGGTTCTGTCATGAAGCCTCCTAAGCTCATTTTAGTTTTATTTTTTTTGAGATTCAGCACAATCACGTAAATATAGATTAATAAGATTGTGGTATGGTATACCCGTTTCACTGTTTAGCGATTTACGAAGTTTAAAAACTCCCGGTCTTCTAAAATCGTTAATCATCAATCGTTAATCAATTTTTATCCTCTTTAATCCAAAGCTCCCTATATCACTCTTTCTTAAAGAGTGACTTTACATTGCACATTTGAAAAATCCGTAAGGATAGTTTGTTTTTCTTATTTCAATGACATTAAAAACCCACCTACTCTAAATAAGTAGATATTTGAACGTAAGCCATATAATATAAAGCAATCAAACTCCACGCAGCCATTAAATACCCCTATGGCAGCGTAACCATAGTTGAATTAATTTTTATTCATTATGAATAAAAAATTTTATTAATATTTTTATATTGATTCATTTACATTAATGATATATTATATTTGGCACAATCTATCTCACGTAAAGAATGTAGAATTGATCCTTATGAAGATGTTGTAATATGACCGTTTACTGAAAAGTGTTGTTGCTGTTTATTCAGGACTTAGCAAAAAAACTTAAAATTATGAA
>JABMPH010000048.1 GCA_013203805.1 Bacteroidota bacterium
GGCTCGCCCATTCCCATGTACACTATGTTAGTAAGTTCATGCCATTCGGGTAAACTTCTTACCTGATTGAGAATTTCCCCGGCAGTTAAATTTGATTTCAATCCCTGTCGCCCTGTCATACAAAACAAACATCGCATTTTACATCCAACTTGCGATGAAACACATAAAGTACTTCTATTTGCTTCGGGTATATATGCTGACTCAACTGATCCATGCCCTTCTACACTAAACAAATACTTTTTGGTACCATCTTTTGATGTTTGAACAGTTGATGGGGCTTGCAATCCAATAACGAAACTCTCATTTAATTTCTGTCGGGCATCCTTTGAAAGGTTACTCATTTCATCAATGGAAGTGATATCTTTTTTATATAACCAATCGGCAATTTGCCTGGCAGTGAATTTTGGTAACCCTAAACTTGTAGTAATTCCTTGTAGCTGAGAAAGTGTTTTCCCAAATAATTTTTTCTTCATGTGAACGCCTAATTGAAGTGTAATTCAGCTTTGCAAAATTACTAAAAATGCACTGTAACTAAATCGATCATTCGCCTCTTGCAGTATATTGTACCAATTAGCATATTTTTACAATTAAATAATGCATAAAACTACAAATAGAATAAAAAACGAAAAGAAGACTGTTGGTGTGATGATTACAATGTATTGCAGCTCACGTCACGGTGGCAAAAAGGACAATCTGTGTTATGGCTGTACAAATTTGCTTAGTTATGCATTAATACGTATAGATAATTGTGTTTATGGTGCAATTAAACCTTCATGCGAAAAATGTCCTATTCACTGCTACAATGATGTTAGTAGGGAACAAATCAGAAAAATTATGAGATATTCTGGACCACGTATGATTTTCTACCATCCAATCCTGGCTTTTAAACATCTGATAAAAAATATAAATTCAAATAATAAGTAAAGCTACTAAAATGAAAATCCACATTTTCCAACATGCTCATTTTGAAGACCCCGGTAATATTATTGAAATTGCCAACCATAAGGGATGGGATGTTACGTACACTCATTTATATAAAGATTTCACTCTTCCAAAACTGGATGACTTAGATCTGTTAATTATTATGGGAGCCCCAATGAGTGTACACGATGAAGATGACTTTCAATGGCTTAAAGAGGAAAAGAAATTTATCTCAACAGCCATTCAAAATGGTAAAAAAATATTGGGGATTTGTTTTGGATCGCAAATAATTGCTGAGGTACTTGGTGCAAAAGTTTACCCAAACAAACAAAAGGAAATAGGATGGTTTAATATTAAGAAGACCCAAAATGAAAAATCTGATTTTTTATCATTGTTCGAAAATGAACTTATGGCATTCCATTGGCATGGAGATACTTATGAAATCCCCCAAGAAGCCTTACCCATATTTAGCTCACTTGCAACTAAAAACCAAGGATTTACTTATGGAAATAAGGTAATCGGTCTTCAATTCCACTGGGAAGTTACCAGAGAAAATATTAAGACATTTATTAAGAATTCAGATGAATTATCTAATCCGAAAAACTTTATTCAGAACGCGGATAGTATGCTATCCTTTACGAATGGATTTGAAACAAACCTTGAATTAATGAAGAAAGTCCTCGATTATTTTACAGATTAAACCCGGAGTAATTCACCTTAAAGATTTTCATGAATTGTAGATTATAAGAGATAATTTCATAATTTTATCACCTAATTAACCACTGAAACCTACTAGTATGGTTGT
Organism: Bacteroidota bacterium; assembly: GCA_013203805.1. Classification (GTDB taxonomy): domain Bacteria; phylum Bacteroidota; class Bacteroidia; order Bacteroidales; family F082. The sequence continues at coordinate 1,727 of JABMPH010000048.1, forward strand.
TAGAACTCAAATTATTAGCCTCATCCTTTTATTAGTTATATCAAGTATTAATTCATTTTCTCAAGTTTCGGATAGTTTGTTCGATTTATCGTGCCAACACGAAGATCTTATTATCCTTAATGAGGAAATGGAGGTTAATATAACGGGGAGAAAAACTGTGTTGATGGTTGCGACTGTAACAAATAACTTAACAATTGTTATAAAAACGGCAGATGGGTTAAGTGAATTACAGCCATTTAAACTACCTAAGAAATTTGACGAATTATATAACTACCATGCTCCAACAGTTAGAAATATAGATTGGGCCTACGATAATGTAGAGGTTCATAACTTTGTAGCAAGCATTAAAGGTAATAAAAGCACTCAAGTAATTAAGGAAATATCAACTAAAAGAGTTCTTGATATAGAAGGGTTTTTTGGAAATATAAGTCAGTTCGAATATACTATTCAAAATTTACAAATAGGAGATACATTGCAGTTATCCTATACTTATGATATTCCTTTTAAAGATAACTGGATTAGGTTATTGTCAAACAGAATCTTTTTCCATGGCAGATACCCTAAAAAATCATATAGTCTATCATGGTGTCACAATAAGGATCTGGAGGTTGATTCACTTTTTGTTAATCATGTAATTCCGGACGTGAGTTTAGATGGCAATAAATTTTGTTATCATTGGAATTTAAGTAACCTGCCAGGTTGCTTAGATGAATCAGGAAGCAGAGCATATAAAACATTGCCATATTTCGTTTTTGTGCCCCAGTCGTATGATTTTGAATACACACATTTTAATTCATATGTGCAAGAATTTATTCCACCATATTTTCTTGAGTCGAGTAAACGACAAGATGAACTTCAAATAGAATACTGGGATAACGTAATCGGAAACAAGAGTAAAAATAATCTTTATTACCAAAAAGTAGCAGATAGAATAATTGCACTAACACCTGACGATACAATGGGAACTGCACGATTGAGATATTTCCAACAATTTTTGGTTGATAGTGTTGTTTATGATCCAGCATTAAATTATTACAATCATAACGAAGATCAGATAAAACAAAGAGCAGGGGTTGATTTATGGGGTAAAACCTTGAAGGATAATAATATTGAAAGAATTTATGGGAATATAGTTCCCAAACTAGGTGTTGATTTATTTACTGCTTATCCGGTTGATATTAGAGTTGGAGAAATAAGTCCTCAATATACCCCAACCGTAAAAGATAATGATCTTCTATTTGGAATTGCTCTCAATGACAAAACATTGGGCTTTGTTGTTCCAAAATCTGATAAGAACAATTATTACTTCGAAGAAGTACCTTTCTATTACGAAGAAATCCCGGTATTGCTATTACATTATACTGATTTTCCAAGTATGTTGGAGAAAAGAAATTTTAATAGGGAATTTCGTAGTTACGAAACACCAGCAAGTAGTTGGAAGGACAATTACCGAAAGGTACAAAGCAAAGTAGTTGTTGATTTGAATAACAATATTTTAAAATTTCAAACAAGAGTAATACTTTCAGGACAATATTCAACTCTTACCCGATGTGTATATTTTTCAAATCCCATTGATTCAACAATCAATCCTCAATATCACGAGCCAATATGGAGCATTGCTAACAATGTGGAAGTAAAAAAGGTAGTTACAAAACACCCTCAAATTTATTATCCTTTTAAAACTACAGTTAATGCAGAATACATAATAAAAAATCTATTAAATATAGATAACAATCAAATCACCATTAAACCGGGAAATTGGTTCAAAATGATAATTGCCAAAGATATTTGTTATGAGGCAAGGTTTCTGGATTACTATCCTGATTTTGTTGGCTCAGATAGTTATTCATATATGCTTGAATTTGACAAGCCTGTTAAATTGATCGCCAATATGGATGATATTGATATCACTAACAAATATTGTCATATTAGTTTTTCAATAAAACAAATGGGGGCGAATAGTCTATTGATGACTTATAATTATAGTATTCTGTCCAAAAAAATTGACAAGGAGTCGATTGGATTGGTAAAAGAAATAAACAGTGTAATTTCTGATCTTATTCAGCAAGAGGTTTTGATTGAAATGGTCGAATAATTTCCTTTATAAAATAAGGCCTCCAAAAGAAATAAGAGACAAACTAGATATTGGTTACAAAATTAAAGGACATAGTGTTACTATATTTGAAATTCGCCCCAGTTGGGACAAACCCGGCACAAAACAAGAAATAGAAGTTGCAAAAACTACATTTGTGAACGCAAAAAACCACTGGAAAGTTTTTTGGATGCGTTCCAATTTAAAATGGGAAAATTACACACCTCATCCTATGGTATCAGACATAAATGAATTTTTTGATATTGTTAAAAAAGATGCAAACTCTTGCTTTTTTGGATAGAAACGAAAAGTTACTATATTGTTAACAATCATGGAATGCAGTAAAAGAAAAAGTTCTTCAACAAAGTGAAGAACTCTTTCGTACCCAAGGCCGGGATCGAACCGGCACTCCTGGAAAGGAACTGGTTTTTGAGACCAGCGCGTCTACC
>JABMPH010000049.1 GCA_013203805.1 Bacteroidota bacterium
ATCTGATACAAGATAATGATACTACCCCATAAGATGGTGGTTATCTGACACAAGATAATGATACTACCCCATAAGATAATGACTATCTGATACAAGATAATGATACTACCCCATAAGATGGTGACTATCTGATACAAGATAATGATACTACCCCATCAGATGGCGATGCGCTGGCGTAAGATTATCGTTCTACCCTGACTCTAAAAACCTCTAAAAAGGCTGTGGGGAGCAGGATTATGAACTCATCACACAGTATTGACCTAAAAAACGAATTAATGAGAAAACGAATTTTATAGAATGAAAATTTTTTTTTTTTATAATTACACAATCTTTCAAAGTGGCACTAATTGACCAAAAAGACTGGCATGGTCAGCCACAAATAGCCATTTATTCCTGCCACTCAAAAGCTCAATACACTTCTAAATTACAAGCAGATAGAATACGGTTCAAAATTCCCATTAAAAAAAACAAAAAAAAGTTACTATTTCTTGTCTATGTTTTAATGAAAACCTTCTTATGGTATTTAAACAAAGCAAATACTTCAGCTGAAACAAGGCTGAAAAGAATAACGAATGAAGAATAATTTTTTAGATAGAAAAGCTGAAGATATTTTAACTAACGATTTTTTAATTGAAAAATTAACAAAAGAAGAATTATCGGAGAATAAATACAATAACAATGAACTTCATATTGCTAAAAAAATACACAGGACTTTTAGCGAAAAAAGAAATACTCTCGAACAAACACCAAAAGACTTACTTGGCATTCGAATAAGTCAGACGATATTGAAATATAAGAGAAAGAAATTAATTATTCGTTTTAGCTCTGCTGCCGTTTTTTTTATACTCATTGGCGTAGGAACACTATTTCAAATGAATAAAGAACCTGGAATCCGAACTTATGCTATGGATAATCAGTTTGGCCCGGTAACTGAAAATACCAGACTTATTCTTTCTGGTGAAAAAGAAATACAGATAAATTCTACTGAGTCGAAGATTGAGTATAATGTGAATGGTAATAATATAGAAATAGATACCAATCATAAAATCAAACAAGATGCAGAAGGAGATGAAGTGGTTCTTAATACGGTAATCGTTCCTTATGGGAAAAGAACACTCATCACACTATCTGACAATAGTAAGATTTGGATAAATTCAGGTTCTAAACTAATTTATCCTGCGAAATTTGCTTCAGACAAACGCGAAGTTTACCTTGATGGAGAAGCCATCTTTGAGGTTAGTCATAATAAAAACCATCCATTTTATGTTGTAACCCGGGATATGGAGGTAAAAGTATTAGGAACCGTGTTTAACCTAAGTGCATATTTAGATGATAATACAACCAACACAACGTTGGAAAGTGGCTCTGTTGAATTGAAGTATAAAAATAATTCCTATTTAAGTCAATCGAAAGTAACAATGGTTCCTGGAATGCTGGCCGTTTACGATCCTTCTCAAAAAAAGGTTAAGCAAATTAAAGTTAATACCAAACGATTTACATCGTGGAGAGAGGGTTACCTTGTTTTTGAGAGTCAGTCGCTTGGAGATATTGTTAAAAAAGTATCCAGACATTATAATGTTGCAATCCGGGTGAACGACCACGAGTTGGAAAACGAAACCTTTTCAGGCAGTTTGGATTTACAGAATTCGGCATACAAGGTTTTGGAAATTATTGCTGAGATAATAGGAGCTGAGGTTGAAAATATCAATAATCACATAATTATAACAAAATCATAATTAATTCGAATGCCTATGTAAATTTTAATTCAAAAAGAAAATGGAAGGTAAACAATACCTTCTATAAGTGTTAATTATTTTTGGTACTAACAACATCTTTAAATTTAAACTTAATTTTATGAGAAAAATTCTTTTAGTTTTTGTAATGTGCTTTGCTCTTCTAGGTAGTGCATATGCACAACAAACAGTAACCGGTACGGTTACTGGTGATGACGGGCTCACCCTTCCCGGGGTGACCGTAGTTCAAAAAGGAACAAGTAATGGGACAATCACCAATGTTAATGGTGGGTATTCCTTAAGCGTTCCATCAGACGCTGTTATTGTATTTTCATTTGTTGGTATGGAAACAACTGAAGAAGCAGTAGATGGCCGTTCCACAATCGATGTAACATTGGCAACCAGTGCCATTGGCCTCGATGAAGTGGTTGTAACAGCTCTTGGTATCCGACGCGATAAAAAGTCGCTGACTTATGCATCGCAACAGGTTTCGGGCGAAGAACTTATGAAAGCAAAAGGCGTAAATTTTATGGACGCCATGAGTGGTAAAGCTGCAGGTCTTGAGATCAAAAAGAGTGCTTCCGGAGCCGGTGGTTCCACCAAGGTTGTTCTAAGGGGTTTCAAATCATTAGGTGGTTCCAGCGAACCTCTTTATGTAATCGATGGTGTGCCAATGTTGAACATCAAACGCGGACAACCCGGTATGTGGGGTGGAGCCGATGGTGGCGATGGTTTGTCGCAACTTAATCCTGACGATATTGAAAGCGTTAACATTTTGAAAGGTCTAAATGCCTCTATTCTTTATGGTAGCGAGGGAGCCAACGGAGTTGTACTTGTTACAACCAAAAAAGGTTTGGCCGGTAAAACTAAGGTGACACTAAGTTCAACAACAACAATGGAGAGTGTTCTTATTTATCCTGAATTGCAGTTTGACTATGGCGCAATGAACGGAGCAAAAGAAAGCTGGTCAACTACCAGCGGAGGTACCAAATATTCAGAACAAATGATGAAGGATTTCTTTAATACCGGAACTAATTTAATTAACGGTGTTACAGTAAGCGGTGGAAATAATATAACCACAGCCTATTTTTCTTACTCCAATACTTCTGCAAAGGGTATTATTCCGAATAACGAATACGGAAAAAACAATGTTTCTTTCAAACAGGCAACCAAACTTTTGGATGATAAGTTAACATTGAGTTCAAATGTTATGCTTTCTTCAGAGCTTATAAATAACCGTAATGTTGCTGGTTATTATGAGAACCCTTTAACCGGGCTTTACAATTTCCCACGTGAAAGAGATTTCCAGGACTATAAAAACAATTACAAGATTTTTAATGAAACAAGAAACATGGACCTTCAAAACGTGTATGTTGTCGATCATCACCTGAGCAATCC
>JABMPH010000004.1 GCA_013203805.1 Bacteroidota bacterium
CGCTAGCGTTCATCCTGAGCCAGGATCAAACTCTTCATTGTATATTTGTTTGTCCTTTTTTTCAAAAGAAAATTTTATACTTTCAAGATCCTGGCAAAAAAATTAACTCAAATTTTGTGTTTCCCATTCCCGAAGGAACAGGGGTGTTGTGTTTCCTTTTACTTGGCTTGGCTTCATTATGTCTATGAACTTTTCGGCTTTAAAAACCGACTCTGTTTCTCTCGAAATCTTTTTCCGTTTTAAACGGGATGCAAAAGTAATACTCTTTTTTTAACTGACAAAACAATTATCAAAATATATTTAACTTTTTTTCTTCCTCCATTGTAGTGGGTCTTCTTTCTTGTCTTTAATCCTATTTTACTAGGACTTTCCTCCCTTTACCACCTCAATCTCGATACTATGAACTCCCCGCTTTTTGCGAGCGGCAAAAGTAGAATAGTTTTCCAGACTTACAACACATTTTGTGTAAAATAATTCAATCTTTTTTCAATTAATTATTAATATTCTGGTTTGCTGATATTTATAATGCAAGAAACCGGCTTTTAGGGCCGGCTTTTTGCACATTTATGTATTGACTTTTATAAAAATCTAAAGTTTTTACCTAAGTAAGTTGCTGAATCACCTAAAATTTCTTCAATTCGTAATAATTGATTGTATTTGGCAATTCTATCGGTTCTACTGGCCGATCCAGTTTTAATAAGACCTGTATTTAAAGCAACAGCTAAATCGGCAATTGTTACATCCTCGGTTTCACCTGAACGATGACTTATAATAGATGTATAACTATTCCTAGTTGCCATCGATACTGCATCAATTGTTTCGGTTAAAGTACCTATTTGGTTTACTTTTATTAAAATGGAGTTGGCTACACCCTTTTTAATACCATCAGCTAATCGCTTTGTGTTAGTAACAAATAAGTCATCACCTACTATCTGAACTCTATCACCCATCTTATCAGTCATAAGTTTCCATCCATCCCAATCGTCTTCGGCCATACCATCTTCAATGGAAATAATAGGATATTTCTTTGTCCAGTTATCCCAATAATCAACCATTTCGGCAGGAGTTAATTTATCACCTGTTGACCATTTTAGGTGATAAACATTTTCTTTTGGTAAATAATACTCTGATGAAGCTGGATCGAGGGCAATAAAAATTTCTTCGCCTGGTTTGTAACCTGCTTTTTCTATAGCTTCAATAACAACTTTCACTGCTTCTTCGTTGGATTTTAAGTTAGGAGCAAACCCGCCTTCGTCACCAACATTTGTTGAATAACCAGCTTTTTTTAATACTGACTTTAGATTATGAAAAACCTCAGCCCCCATTCTTAATGCTTCAGCAAAGTTGCGAGCACCAACAGGCATAATCATAAACTCCTGAAAATCGATACTGTTATCAGCATGTGATCCACCATTTAAAATATTCATCATAGGGATAGGTAGCATAGTGGCATTAACACCTCCTATATATCTATACAAATGCTGATTTGTTTCCTGTGCCGCAGCATGTGCAACAGCCATAGAAACACCCAATATTGCATTTGCCCCTAAATTTGCTTTATTTGGTGTACCATCAATTTCAATCATTCTATGATCAATCTCTACTTGATCCATTACGTAATATCCATTCAATTCCTCGGAAAGTATATTATTTACGTTTTGTACAGCTTTCAGCACACCTTTACCTAAATAAATATCAGCGTCACCATCTCTAAGCTCAACTGCTTCATGAACTCCAGTGGATGCTCCCGAAGGAACAGCTGCTCTACCTACTACTCCAGTTGATGTGTAAACATCTACCTCAACGGTTGGATTTCCACGAGAATCTAATATCTGCCTTCCGTGAATACTAGTTATTTGACTCATATCTTCTATTTTAAATATTGAAATGCGAAATTACCAATTTTTTTGATTTGATTTATTGAAACTCTTAGTTGACAATTTGTTTATAATACATATTTCTAGATAATTGCCACAAAACAGACCTAGATTGGGAAAACCAACAATCGGAATCGTTTGCATAGCTAAAATTGAAAAGTAAACATGGAAATATTTCTTTGTAACATTGCTGGCTGGTGTTTATCGTCAATCTATAATAAAAACAAAAGCATAAAAAAAAGGATAAGAGAAAATATCCTATCCTTTAAAAGTACCAGTAGAAATTATTTCCAATTCCTATTTTTCTTCTTTTTTATCCTCTACCTTTTCAGGTTTAGTAGTAGCCTCAGTTTTTTCTTCTTTAACTTCTACAACAACGGCATCTTCAATTACATCTTCAACCGGAGTTTTAGCTACAGGTGCTGCAGCTTCGACTTCTTTATTTTTTGATGTGCCTCTACGACGACGTGTTGATTTAGCTTTCTTCGAAGTATCAGTTAACAACAATTCATTATAGTCAACTAATTCCATCATTGCCATTTCTGCATTATCACCAAGACGTTTACCTAGTTTAATTATCCGGGTATAACCACCTGGTCTGTCAGCAATTTTGCCTGAAATATTTCTAAACAATTCAGTTACAGCATATTTATCGTTAAGATAACTAAATACAACCCTGCGTGAATGAGTAGTGTCTTCTTTTGATTTTGTAATCAAAGGTTCCACATAACCTCTCAGGGCTTTTGCTTTTGCAACTGTTGTGGTTATTCTTTTATGTAATATTAGTGAAGCTGCCATATTTGAAAGCATCGCTTTCCTATGTGAAGATGTTCTTCCTAAATGATTAAAACTCTTTCTGTGTCTCATCTCGCTTAATCCTTATCTAATTTATATTTTGCTGTATTCATACCAAACTCTAGACCTTTTTGTTCTACTAACTGATCAAGTTCGGTAAGCGATTTCTTACCAAAGTTTCTAAACTTCAATAAATCGTTTCTGTTATATGCTACAAGTTCGCCAAGTGTTTCAACATCTGCTGCTTTCAAACAGTTAAGTGCTCTTACTGATAAATCCAGATCAACAAGTTTAGATTTAAGTAATTGACGTATGTGTAACGTGTTTTCATCAAATTCTTCATTTACTGATTTCTCCTCAGTTTCAAGAGTAATTCTCTCATCGGAGAAGAGCATGAAATGTTGAATTAATATTTTTGCAGCCTCTTTCAATGCCTCTTTTGGATGAATTGATCCGTCTGTTTGAATATCAAATACAAGTTTTTCGTAGTCGGTTTTTTGTTCAACTCTAAAATCCTCAACATGATATTTAACATTTTTAATAGGTGTATGGATAGAATCGATTGCCACTGTACCTAATAATGCGTCTTCATTTACATTTTCTTCTGCGGGCACATATCCCCTACCTTTACTTATGGTAAGTTCCATGCTTAATTTAACAGATGGATCAAGATGACAAACAACCTCTTCGGGGTTCAGTACTTGAAAAACCGATAAAAACTTATTGATATCACCAGCATTAAATACTTCTTGATCACCAATTATAATATTTACTTTCTCACTAAATTCACTTTGAATCTGTTGCTTAAAACGTATTTTTTTAAGATTCAGTACTATTTCCGTAATATCCTCAACTACACCTTTTACAGTTGAAAACTCATGTACAACGCCATCAATTTTTACTGATGTAATGGCAAATCCTTCAAGTGATGATAATAAAATACGTCTGAGGGCATTGCCAATAGTTATACCAAAACCAGGTTCCAAAGGGCGGAATTCAAAAATTCCATGGAACTCGTCGGCTTCATTCATTACAACCTTATCAGGCTTTTGAAATGCTAAAATTGCCATAATTTATCTAACTTTAAAATGATCAACTAGTTAATTAATTATTATTTTGAGTATAACTCAACAATAAGTTGTTCCTTAATATTTTCAGGGATCTCCTCTCGTGGAGGATAGTTTAGGAATTTTCCTTGTAGTTTTACTGAATCCCACTCCAACCATGAAAAGCTTTTGTGTGGTTGCTCAAGTGAATCAGTAATTGCGATCATACTTTTTGATTTTTCTCTCACACCAATAACATCACCTTCTTTAACAGAGTATGATGGAATGTTAAGTACGACACCATTAACAGTTATGTGACGATGTGAAACTAATTGGCGTGCACCAGATCTGGTAGGAGCAATACCCAAACGGAAAACAGTATTATCGAGACGAGCTTCAATTAATTTAAGCAGGTTTTCACCAGTTATACCTTTCTTACGTGAAGCAACTTTAAATATATTACGAAATTGTCTTTCAAGTATCCCATAGGTATATTTAGCTTTTTGTTTTTCCTGAAGCTGAATACCATATTCAGATTGCTTTTTTCTTCTTTTATTGGCACCATGTTGTCCTGGAGGAAATGCCTTTTTTTCAAGAAATTTATCAGGCCCGTAAATAGGTTCATTAAATTTACGAGCAATTTTGGATTTTGGTCCTGTATATCTTGCCATAGCTTAGATTTTTTGTCAGTTAATTATAAGAGTTATACCCTTCTTCTTTTAGGAGGACGACAGCCATTATGTGGCATTGGTGTTACGTCAACAATTTCAGTAACTTCAATTCCTGCTGAATGTATTGTTCTAATTGCTGATTCTCTTCCTGAACCAGGGCCTTTAACATAAACCTTAACTTTACGTAAGCCTAAGTCGTATGCTACTTTAGCGCATTCAGTAGCTGCCATTTGCGCAGCATAAGGAGTATTCTTTTTAGAACCTCTAAATCCCATTTTTCCTGCTGATGCCCATGAAATTACCTGTCCAGATTCATTAGTTAATGAAATAATGATATTATTGAACGATGCTTTAATATAGGCTCTTCCTATCGGCTCTACCTTAACAACTCTTTTTTTTGTACTTCTGATCCTTTTTGCCATCTCTATTCTTGTTACTAGACTATGAATTGATTATTTATACTATTTAGTAGCCATTTTTTTGTTGGCAACAGTTTTCTTACGTCCCTTACGAGTTCTGGCATTATTTTTTGTGTTTTGACCTCTGAGTGGTAAACCAATACGATGTCTTATACCTCTGTAAGTTCCTATATCCATCAACCGTTTAATATTCATTTGGGTCTCCGAACGCAATTCACCTTCAACCTTATATTTATCGCCCAGCACAGTACGAATGTCATTTTGTTGATCATCAGTCCATTCCTCTGCTTTAACATTCCAGTCGATACCGGCTTCGGTTAAAATTTTTTGAGCGGTGCTTCTACCAATTCCATAGATATAGGTTAAAGCTATTTCTCCTCTCTTCTTGTTTGGGATATCTACTCCAGCAATTCTAGCCATAATTATTATTTTTTTTCAGATAAGCAATTTCAAGGTTAACCTTGTCTTTGTTTATACTTAGGATTCTTTTTATTAATAATGTACAATTTACCTTTACGACGAACTAATTTGTCCTCAGGTGTCCTTTTTTTAATTGATGCTCTTATTTTCATCTTAATATCTATTTATATCTGAATGTTATTCTACCTTTCGATAGATCATATGGTGACATTTCCAATTTAACTCGGTCTCCGGGTAATATTTTAATATAATGCATTCTCATTTTTCCAGAAATATGAGCTGTAATAATATGCCCATTCTCCAGTTCAACGCGAAACATTGCATTTCCGAGAGATTCTATTACCGTACCGTCAAGTTCAATTGACTTCTGCTTTGCCATAAGTGTTGACTATTTATTATTTAAAACTTGTTCAATATATTCAAATGTTGATAATATATCCGCCTTTCCGTTTCTAACAACTACATCATGCTCAAAATGAGCCGAAGGTTGTTTATCTACTGTACGTATTGTCCAGCCATCGCTATCTTGAATCACCTCCTTTACTCCGAGGTTAATCATTGGTTCGATTGCCAAACACATACCGGATTTTAACTTTATCCCCGAGCCTCTTCGCCCGTAATTGGGTATTTCAGGTTTTTCATGTAGATTTCTACCAACACCATGTCCTACCAAATCTCTCACAACCGAATATCCAAAACCTTCAACATATTTCTGAACTGCATGTCCGATATCTCCAACTCTTTTACCAACAATTGCTTGCTCGATGGCTAAGTAAAGTGATTCTTTTGTCCTTTGAAGTAGCATCAAAACTGATTCTTCAACTTCACCAACGGCAAAAGTATATGCTGAATCTCCATAAAAACCATTCATAAAAGTTCCGCAATCAACTGAAATAATGTCTCCATTTTTCAATTCTCGCTTTCCGGGGATTCCATGTACTACTTCATCATTTACTGAGATGCATAATGTAGCAGGAAATCCACCATAACCCTTAAACCCCGGTTTGGCACCATTATCGCGAATAAAAGTTTCAGCAACTTTATCCAGCTCAATAGTAGTTATGCCAGGTTTGATAATTTTGGCTACTTCGGCTAAAGTTTTTCCAACAAGTAAAGAACTCTGTCTTTGTATTTCAACTTCCTCGTCTGTTTTAATATAAATCATAAAACGGAAGCAAAATTACATATTAAACGGTGATTTGCCCTTAATTCTTCCTGACTTAGTCAGTCCATCATAATGACGCATCAATAAATAACTTTCAATTTGTTGCAATGTATCAAGAACAACACCCACAAGAATTAATAGTGATGTACCACCATAAAACTGTGCAAATCCACTATTAACACCAGCTATCATTGCAAATGCAGGCATGATAGCAATTACACCTAGGAAAATAGATCCCGGCAAGGTAATTCGTGAAAGGATATTATCTAAATATTCTGCAGTTTTTTTACCTGGTTTTATGCCTGGAATAAATCCTCCGTTCTTCTTCAAGTCATCGGCCATCTGCTTGGGATTTATTGTAATAGCGGTATAAAAATAAGTAAATAATATTATCATTACAAAGAATGTGAAGTTATACCAAAATCCGGTATAATCAGCAAATGCAGCAGCAAAACCAGTCATTGCATCCGACTCAGCAAAACCAACTAATGTAATTGGCAGAAACATAATTGCCTGAGCAAAGATGATTGGCATTACACCTGCTGAATTCACTTTTAGTGGAAGATACTGACGTACACCACCATATTGTTTATTTCCAACAATTCTTTTAGCATATTGAACGGGCACTCTTCGCGTACCTTGAACAAGTAATATTGTAAATAATATTACAAATATTAGGATCACGAGTTCCATTAAGAAGTAAACTAATCCACCTCCAAGTGCACCCATTTTAGATACAAACTCCTGAACAAGCGAGCTTGGTAAACGAGCAATGATACCAATCATAATAATGAGTGAGATACCATTACCAATACCTTTATCAGTTATCTTTTCACCAAGCCACATCACAAACAGAGTACCTGCAATCAGTATTACTGTTGATGATACCCAAAAGAAAAATGAAGGTGATGTAACTGCTGCACTAAATGGAGTAATAGCTTCCGAAGGTAATTGCGATACAAGGTTTGCAATGTAACCAGGAGCTTGTAAACCAACAATAACTACCGTTAAATAGCGTGTTATTTGGTTTATCTTACGTCTTCCACTTTCCCCTTCACGTTGAAGTCGTTGGAAATAAGGAATTGCCATACCCAGGAGCTGAATAACAATAGATGCTGAAATATAAGGCATAATGCCCAAGGCAAATATTGATGCATTTGAGAAAGCACCACCCGAGAACATGTTTAATAATCCCATCAACCCGCCTGATCCTTGTTGTTTCAGGTTAGCCAACATATTGGGATCAACTCCGGGTAATACAATAAATGATCCTAAACGATAGATCAAAATAATACCGAGGGTATAAAGAATTCTGTTCCTTAATTCCTCAATCTTATTTATATTTCTAAGGGTTTCGATTAACTTTTTCATCTAACTTTAGATTTTTGTTACAGAACCACCTTGTGCTTCAATGGCTGCCTGTGCTGTTTTTGTAAAACCGTGTGCTGTAACTTCAAGTTTAGCTTTTAGCTCACCCGATCCTAATATTTTTATTAGATCATTTTTAGTAGCTAATCCATTCTCAATAAGCACTTCTAAATTAACTTCGGTTATTTTTTTATTATCTACCAAATCCTGAAGTACATGTAAGTTAATACCTCTAAATTCTTTACGGTTAATATTTTTAAAACCAAATTTAGGAACACGGCGATATAATGGCATCTGACCACCTTCAAAACCAATTTTTCTCTTGTAACCGGATCTTGATTGAGCACCTTTATGACCTTTGGTGGCTGTACCACCGCGGCCTGATCCCTGTCCTCGTCCAATTCTCTTTTTGTTCTTTACAGAACCCTCTGCAGGTTTAAGACTACTTAAATCCATTATTATATACTTTTTAAATTTCTTCTACCTTCAATAAATGCTTAACTTTATTAATCATGCCTTCTACCTGAGGTGTAAGTTCATGATCTTTTGGCCTATTAAGTTTTTTAATTCCTAAGGCCCTTAGTGTCAACTTTTGCCTTTCGGGTCTGTTGATTGCACTTCTTACTTGTGTAATTCTTACTTTCTTCATCTCCTGCTAATATTTAACTATTATCCGTTAAAAACAGTATCAAGTTCAACTCCTCTAACTTGTGCAACTGTATATGGGTCTCTCATTTTTGTAAGTGCATCAATTGTAGCTTTTACTACTGAGTGAGGATTTGACGATCCCTTTGATTTTGCAAGTACATCTTTTACTCCAACACTTTCAAGTACGGCACGCATAGCTCCACCCGCAATTACACCTGTACCAGGCGATGCGGGTTGAATATAAACTAAAGCACCACTATATTTACCAAGTTGCTGATGAGGTAGAGTACCTTTAAGAACAGGGACTTTTACTAAATGTTTTTTAGCATCATCAATACCTTTTGCAATTGCAGAAGTAACCTCTTTTGCCTTACCCAATCCATAACCAACAACTCCGTTTTCATTTCCAACAACAACAATTGCCGAAAAGCTAAAAGTACGACCACCTTTAGTAACTTTAGTTACCCTTTGAATGCTTACCAGTCTATCTTTAAATTCGATTTCACTGGATTTAACACGTTTTATATTTGCGTTTGTCATGATCAATTAAAATTTAAGTCCACCTTTTCTTGCAGCTTCAGCAAGTGATTTGATTCTACCGTGATATAAATAACCGTTTCTATCAAAAACAACATTTTCAATGTTAGCTGCTTTTGCTTTTTCTGCTATGAGGGTACCAACTAATCTAGCTTGTTCTATCTTATTAACCTTTGTGTCAGCAGCGTCATTAATACGTGATGATGCAGCAACAAGTACAGTTCCATTGTTATCATCAATAAGCTGAACATAAATTTGTTTGTTGCTTCTAAACACAGACATTCTTGGTCTTTCAGCTGTACCAATAATGGTCTTTCTGATTCTCCTTTTTATTCTGAGTCGGCTGTATGCCTTTTTATTCTTTATTCCCATTACTATTAGGTTTTACCTGTTAACAGTTTCAATAGTTTATTATTTATCTCCAGCAGCTTTACCAGCTTTCTTTCTAAGTACTTCACCCTGAAATTTAATACCTTTACCTTTGTATGGTTCGGGTTTACGTTGTGAACGAATCTTAGCAGCTACCTGTCCGATAAGTTGTTTGTCGATTGAAAACAATTTAATCGTCGGATTTTTACCTCTTTCAGATATTGTTTCTACCTTAACTTCCGGTGGAAGTTGGATATATATATGATGCGAATATCCTAAGGCAAGATCGAGTAGTTGACCTTTTGCTTCTGCTTTAAATCCAACACCAACTAATTCTTGTACAGTAGTATATCCTTCACTTACACCTTTAATCATATTTGAAATCAAAGATCTATATAGTCCATGTTTTGCTTTATGATCCTTTTTTTCAGTGGCTCGAGCTAGTACTACATCTCCATCTTCAACTTTTACAGTTATTGCTGGATCAACGAGTTGTTCAAGCTCTCCTAATTTTCCTTTAACCTTAACAAGGTTTGTATCAGTTATTACTACTTCTACACCTTTTGGTAAAGCTATGGGCATTTTTCCTATTCGTGACATTGTCTTACTCCTTATTTTAACTTACAAAACAAATTACTTCGCCACCTATTTCAAGTTTTCTAGCTTCTTTATCGGTAAGTACACCTTTAGAAGTTGAAAGAACCGCTACACCAAGGCCGTTTAATACTCGTGGCAATTCGGTAGCATTAACGTACTGACGTAAACCTGGACGTGAAACTCTTTTAAGATCGGTTATTGCTGGTAATTTTGTTACTGGGTGATATTTTAGTGCAATTTTAATAGTTCCCTGTACCTTATCATCTTCAAACTTATAGTTTAAGATATATCCTTTTTCGAAAAGGATCTTGGTAATATTCCTTTTCAGGCTAGAGGATGGCACTTCTACCATTCTATGTTTTGCAGCTACAGCATTTCTAATCCTAGTTAAATAATCTGCAATTGGATCGGTTATCATCTGACTTAACTTTTTATATTATTATTACCAACTGGTTTTCTTAATCCCAGGAATTAAACCTTTTAACGCCATTTCGCGAAAGTTAATACGAGAAATTCCAAATTGTCTCATATACCCTTTAGGTCGACCTGTTAACTGGCAGCGATTGTGTAAACGAACTGGAGAAGCATTTTTAGGTATTTTTTGTAACCCTTCATAATCTCCGGCAGCTTTCAATTCAGCACGTTTTTCGGCGTACTTCTCTACCATTTTTTGTCTCTTGCGCTCACGCGCTTTCATTGATTCTTTTGCCATGAGCTATGCTTTTTTCTGGTTTTTGAATGGTAAACCAAATGCTTTTAACAACCCAAATGCTTCTTGATCTGTATTTGCTGATGTTACAATGGTTATATCCATACCATTAATATTATTCACTTTGTCGATATCAATTTCAGGGAAAATTAATTGCTCAGTAATTCCAAATGAATAGTTACCTCTTCCGTCAAAACCTTTATCGTTTATACCTCTAAAGTCGCGAACACGTGGTAGGGCGACTGAAATAAGTCTATCTAAAAACTCATACATTTTCACTCCACGAAGTGTTACACGAACACCTATTGCATTTCCTTTTCTAAGTTTAAAGTTTGATACATCGCGCTTAGAGATTGTAGGAACTGCTTTTTGACCGGTAATTGATGACATTTCAGTTATTCCTAAGTCAATTAACTTCTTATCGGTAAGAGCAGCGCTGATACCCTGGTTAATCGAAATTTTCTCAATTTTAGGTGCTTGCATTACAGATTTGTAATTAAACTCCTTCATTAATACTGGAATAATTTCCTCAGTATATTTTGTTCTTAATCTTGGTGTTGCTTCCATTACTTAATAGCCTCCCCTGATTTTTTTGAAGTACGTACTTTTTTACCTGTACTCTCATCTGTTACTAAACTTGTACGTGTAGGTTGACCTGCTTTATCCACAAGCATTAGATTTGAGATATGTACAGCGGCCTCTTGTTTAACAATTCCCCCTTTAGGGTTATTTGCATTGGGCTTGGTGTTTTTTGAAATCAAATTAACACCCTCTACAATGGCTCTTTGCTTTTCAACATCAAGAACTAAAATTCTTCCTGATTGTCCTTTATTGTTGCCGGAAATCACCATTACGTTATCCCCTTTTTGTATGTGTAACTTAGCCATAACTAAATTTCTTTCTTTTAAAGCACTTCAGGTGCTAATGATACTATTTTCATAAATTGTTTCTCACGCAGCTCACGAGCAACAGGCCCAAAAATACGGGTTCCCATCATTTCTCCTGCTTGATTTAACAATACACATGCGTTGTCGTCGAAGCGTATATAAGAACCATCGGGACGACGGATTTCTTTTTTTGTTCTAACAACTACAGCTTTCGCTACGGCACCTTTTTTTATGTTTCCTGATGGCATTGCATTTTTTACAGTAACAACCACCTGATCGCCTATTGATGCATATCTGCGTCCTGTTCCGCCAAGTACCCTGATGCAAAGTACTTCTTTAGCTCCGCTGTTATCAGCGACAGCAAGTCTTGATTCTTGTTGTATCATGGTTATTTAGCTCTTTCTAAGATTTCTACTAGTCTCCAGTTCTTGTTCTTACTCAACGGACGGGTTTCCATAATTCGTACTGTATCACCAATTCCGCAATCATTTTCCTCGTCGTGAGCAGTAAATTTGGTAGTCTTCTTGATGAATTTACCGTAAACAGGATGTTTAACGCGGCGTTCCACTTGAACCACAATAGATTTCTCCATTTTATTGCTTACAACAAGACCGGTTCTTTCTTTCCTTAAGTTTCTCTTTTCCATCATCTGATTACTTATTATTATTTTCTGCGATAATTCTACTCCTTAGTTCAGTTTCAAGTCTTGCAATGGTCTTTCTGTTTGCACTGATATCGTGAGGATTTTCGAGAGGAGAAACTGCGTGATTTAACTTCAATTTTGTTAAACGTTTGCGTTCTTCTTCAAGACGCTCGATTATATCCGCTTTACTAAGCTCTTTTATAACTTCTTGCTTCATTATCATATTATTTTACTCAGAGTAATCTCTTCTAACAACAAATTTGGTAATCACAGGTAGTTTTTGTGCAGCTAATCTCATTGCTTCTTTTGCAACTGCGAGAGGAACTCCCTCTGCTTCAAACAGTATTCTTCCTGGTGTAATACGTGCAACAAACAATTCAGGTGCACCTTTACCTTTACCCATCCTTACCTCAGCTGGTTTTTTTGTAACCGGCTTGTCGGGAAATATCTTTATCCAAATCTGACCTTCACGTTTCATATAACGTGTAACAGCCTGACGTGCAGCCTCTATTTGACGAGATGTTAGCCATCCCTGTTCAAGAGTTTTAATACCAAATGATCCAAAAGCCAACTGATTACCTCGCTGGGCATTGCCCTTCATGTGACCCTTTTGCTGCTTTCTGTATTTCGTTTTCTTAGGTTGTAACATGCCTATTTAACTTTTATAATTTCTTAATAACTTACTGCTACCTTCTTCTTTTTTGTCTACTTCCACCACCTTTTGGAGCAGTTGGTCGGGGTTTTGAAACACCTACACTTGGAGCAACTAATTCAGGTTTACCGTATATTTCTCCTTTAAAAATCCAAACCTTTATTCCAATACGACCATAAGTAGTATGCGCTTCAACTAAAGCGTAGTCAATATCAGCACGAAGTGTTTGAAGAGGTATACGACCTTCTTTGTACATTTCGCTGCGAGCCATTTCAGCACCACCAACTCTACCTGAAATAAGAACTTTAATACCTTCAGCACCTAAACGCATTGTTGATGCAATTGAAGTTTTAATAGCTCTACGGAAACTTACTCTTCCTTCAATTTGACGTGCAATACTAGTTGCAACAATATGAGCATCTAGTTCAGGTCTTTTTATTTCAGAGATATTGATTTGTACTTCCTTATCCGTAAGTTTCTTTAACTCTTCTTTCAACTTATCAACTTCAGAGCCACCTTTACCAATAATGATACCTGGACGAGCAGTGAAAATTGTAATTGTAACAAGTTTAAGAGTACGTTCAATCATTATTTTTGAAACACCAGCTTTAACAAGACGTGCTGTAAGATATTCTCTTATCTTTCCATCTTCCACTAGCTTTGTTGAAAAGTCTTTTCCTCCATACCAGTAAGAATCCCATTCTTTGATGATTCCTAACCTTAGCCCTATTGGATTAGTTTTTTGTCCCATTATTTATCTGTATTTTCGGTCATAACTTCTTGAACTTCTTCTTGTTTTTGAACTCTGTTGCCTAGTATAAGCGTTACGTGATTCGATCTTTTTCGAACTCTATGTGCTCTACCTTGAGGAGCTGGTTGAATTCTTTTAAGCATTCTACCACTATCTACACTAATCTCTTTAATAAATAACTGATTGTCTTCAACTCTTTGTCCTTCGTTTTTAACTTCCCAGTTAGCAATAGCAGAGCGCAATAATTTGTACAGCCTGCCTGCAGCTTCCTTTGAAGTATGTTGTAAAACGCTCATCGCTTTTTCAACATTCATGCCACGAATCAGGTCGGCAACAATACGCATTTTACGTGGAGACGTAGGTACATTACGAAGACGTGCAACGTAAAGTGTTTTACGCGCTTCTTTCCTTTGTTCCGCACTTATGTGTTTTCTTGATCCCATTATTCTGTACTTTATTAATTACCTTTATTCTTTTTACCACCGTGTCCTCTGAACAATCTTGTGGGTGCAAATTCACCTAGTTTATGGC
>JABMPH010000050.1 GCA_013203805.1 Bacteroidota bacterium
AATGGCAACAAGGTCGAGGTAACAATATATTTTCTCAACCGAGGCTCCCGATTTCATTGTAATGGCTTGAATCAATTTAAACCCTACACCTGCTCCCGATAATTCTTTAAACGGATAGTTACAATCATCTTGCTTCGGATCGAGTACAGCTACTGCATCGGGAATAACATCGCCTGGCCTGTGGTGGTCACCAATGATAATATCAAGGCCTTTCTTTTTTGCATACTCTACCTTTTCAACAGCCTTTATACCGCAATCAAGAGATATAAGAAGTTTATACTCATTTTCAACAGCATAATCAATTCCTTTGTATGAAATACCATAACCTTCCAGATATCGATCAGGAATATAAAAATCAACTTTTTTATGCGTGTTTTTTAAGAATGAGTATACGATACTAACAGCAGTTGTTCCATCAACATCATAATCACCATATACCATTATTTTTTCACCCAGTTCTTTGGCCATTTCAATTCTTTCAACAGCCTTGTCCATATCCTTCATGAGGAATGGGTCAATTAAATCGGAAAGTTGTGGTCGGAAAAATGCTTTGGCTTCCTCAAATGTGTTTATGCCACGAAGAACAAGCAGCCCTGAAAGCACTTCACTTATGTTAAGCTCTTTTGAGAGTTGCTTAACCACCTCTTTATCAGGCTTATTTTTAAGCACCCATCGCTTTTCCATAAAAAAGTTCTTTAGCTTGTAAAGATAGGTAAATATCGGCAATAAATACTTTTGACCACTACCAAATACATTACAAACAACATATTCAACTTTAACTAAAACATAATCAATGTGTTTAAAAAAACATCTGTTGTAACAATAAAAAAGGGATTAAAATAAGAAATTAATGAAACTTAAAAATTAGCCCTCATAGCATCAACAGGATTAAGTCGTGAAGCTGACCATGCAGGTATAAAACCTGAAATAAAACCAATCATTGCCGAAACAAGTATCCCAAGAGCAATATTTCCAATTGTTAGAATAAGTTCAAAATTAAACATTGAGCTTACAATGTAGGTGAGAATGTAAACGATTATTAAACCAACAATTCCTCCAAATATTGAAAGAAAGACGGCTTCAAATAAAAACTGGAATAGTATGAAATAATTTTTAGCACCGAGTGATTTTTGTATGCCTATTTGATTTGTCCGTTCCTTAACCGAAACAAACATAATGTTAGCCACACCAAATCCTCCGACAAGTAAAGAGAACCCTCCAATTATCCACCCAACCATTGCAATAACTGCAAATAATTGATCAAATCCTTTGTTGATTATATCAGTTTCATTTAGGGCAAAGCTATCATCGGCAGATGGAGGGAGTTTTCTTATTGAACGCATAATTCCGGTTAGCTCATCCATCATTTGTTCGTTGCTCACATTTGATTTAGCCATCACAATAATTGTGGAACCAAGTCGCCTGAAATCTAAAACTTTTTGCGCATATTTTGCCGGAATGATAATCCAGTTGTCTTTTGAGTCACCAAAAACACCTTCTCCTTCTTTTTTTGATACCCCAATTACATCAAGTTTGCGTCCAAATACTTTAATACTTCTTCCTACCGCATCCTGTCCGGCAAAAAGCCCTTCAGCAATATCTGCACCAATTATTGCAATGTTTCTTCCGCTATGTGACTCACTGGGAGTAAAAAACCTACCCTCTTGCAGGTCGAATGGCATAACCTTGGTATAATCCTGCGAAACAGCAACAACAGGAACATTTTCAATGGAGTTGTTCCCATTATAAATCGTTCGCGAAACACTTACCATAAAAGCAGAAGCTTCAACAGTATTTGATCGTTTCATTATTTCTTCTACTTCTTTAAGCTTTGGCTCCGGGCGTTGGTAATACTTCCACCACGGGTAATCGCCACCCATGGCCCATGGCCACTTTTGTATAAAAATAACATTGTTCCCCAGCGAATTAATTTCACTTTTAATGGCATTTTCCAAGCTGTCGAACACAGTAAATACTGAAATTATTGAGAATATCCCGATGGTAATTCCAAGTAAGGATAAAAAAGTACGTACCTTGTTAACCACCAGCGCATTTGTGGCAAATAACAAGCTCTCTATTATTAGTTTAATTGTTTTCAATTGGATTATTCTTCCTGTTTTTCAAAATTCGTAAAAATATGTATGTAAAAGTATAATAAGTTTTAATTAAATCATGTTATTTTGCAACTGCGTATTCTTTTTGTCAAAAATTACCAAAATCAACTGTAGATGAAAAAAATTAAAACAGCATTAATTTCCGTTTTCAATAAAAATGGACTAGATATTCTGCTTGAAAAACTAAACAAACTTGAAGTTAAATTTATTTCAACGGGTGGAACTCATGATTATATCCTTAGTCAAGGATATGAGGCTACTACGGTAGAATCTCTTACTACATATCCTTCAATTTTGGGAGGTAGAGTTAAAACATTACACCCAAAGGTAATGGGAGGAATACTTGCCCGTGGCGATAATGATAGTGATAACCAACAGTTAAGTGAATATGATATTATTCCCATCGATCTTGTGATTGTTGATTTATATCCTTTCGAAGATACATTGCTGGCAACAGATAATGAAGGTGAAATAATTGAAAAAATCGATATTGGCGGAATAACACTTATCAGGGCTGCTGCAAAAAACTTCAAAGATGTTATGGTAGTTCCATCATCTGAACTATATGGCCGTTTTGTTGAACTACTGGAAAGCAAAGATGGAATTACTGAAATTGACGACCGCAAGTATTATGCTGCACAAGCATTCAATGTAAGTTCAAATTATGATACTGCAATTTTTAACTGGATGAATACGGGAGAAATTGATTCGTTTAAACTAAGTATTGGAAACGGAATAGGTTTACGATATGGAGAAAACCCACATCAAAAAGGATTTTTCTATGGTAATATGAATGAGGTTTTTGAACAGATTCACGGGAAAGCAATTTCATATAACAACCTATTGGATCTTGATGCAGCTATTAACTTAATCAATGATTTTGAAGACACAACGTTTGCTGTAATTAAACACAACAATGCTTGCGGTCTTGCTTCTCGACCCAATTTAACCGACGCCTGGAATGATGCTTTAGCCGGTGATCCATTATCTGCATTTGGGGGGGTGTTGGTAACCAACAGAAATATAGATCTGGCTACAGCCACAGAAATTAACAAGATATTTTTCGAGATTATTATTGCGCCATCCTATGATGATGATGCACTGGAAGTATTAAAAGCTAAAAAGAATAGAGTAATTCTTATTCTTAAAAACTCAAAGTTTTCAAACGTACAATTCAGGTCACTACTTAATGGGGTTCTTGTTCAGGATAAAGATACAATCACCGAAGACTCCTCCAGCCTCAATACAGTTACCAAAATATCCCCATCCGAAAAAGAAATAGAAGACTTGTTATTTGCTAACAAGCTTGTTAAGCACACTAAATCGAATACAATAGTGCTTGCATGCAATAAGCAGTTAGTGGGTTCTGGTACTGGGCAAACATCCAGAGTTGATGCTTTGAAGCAAGCTATTGAAAAAGCACGTACCTTTGAACTCCCACTTGAGGGTGCTGTGATGGCTTCGGATGCGTTTTTTCCGTTTGGGGATTCCGTTGAAATTGCAAATAAAGCAGGAATAAAAGCTGTTATTCAACCTGGTGGCTCAATTCGGGATAAAGAGTCGATAGAATATTGCGATTATCACGGAATGTCGATGGTAATGACAGGAGTGCGCCATTTTAAACATTAATACTGTTTGGATTAAAAAAAAGAATGCCAAATAATCACTTTTGACTTATGATGTCTTAATCATAAAAATGAATAACTTTACAACGGTGAATTAGTGGCAAATTGATCAATTAAAAAACGATATATAAATAACATATGGGACTGTTTTCATTTCTTACAAAGGAAATTGCAATTGACCTTGGAACGGCAAATACAATTATCATTTATAACGACAAGGTAATTGTTGATGAACCATCGATAGTTGCACTGGAGCGAAATACCGGAAAAATAATTGCGGTTGGCAAAAAGGCCATGATGATGCATGGTAAAACACATGAAAACATAAAAACCATACGACCTTTACGTGACGGAGTTATTGCTGATTTTCAGAGTGCCGAATATATGATCCGTGAAATGATTAAAATGATTGGCATAAAGAGTACGTTTTTCCCTCCTGCGTTAAGAATGGTAATATGCATTCCATCGGGGATAACCGAAGTTGAGGAGCGCGCTGTTAAGGATTCAGCCGAACAAGCTGGTGCAAAAGAAATTAAACTAATTCATGAGCCAATGGCCGCCGCAATTGGAATTGGTATTGATGTTCTGGAACCAACCGGGAATATGATAATTGATATTGGTGGAGTAACCAGCGAAATAGCTGTAATAGCATTGGGAGGAATCGTTAATAATACATCCATAAGAATTGCTGGCGATGATTTTAATGCGGATATTGAAGAATATATGCGTAAGCAGCACAATATTATTATTGGCGAAAGAACTGCCGAACGAATTAAAATCGAGGTTGGGGCTGCAATTACCGAACTCGATAATCCGCCCGATGATTATGCTGTGCATGGTCGTGATATGCTTACGGGTATCCCAAAAGAGATAATTGTAAATTATAAGGAGATTGCCGGTTGTTTGGACAAATCTATATCAAAAATTGAAGCGGCTGTTCTTAATGCTCTCGAAAAAACACCTCCTGAGCTAAGTGCCGATATTTTTAGAACAGGTATTTATGTTGCCGGAGGTGGTTCGATGTTGAGGGGTCTGGATAAAAGACTACATCATAAAACAAAATTGTCGGTTCATGTTGCCGAAGACCCATTAAGAGCAGTGGCAAGAGGAACAGGAATTGCTTTAAAAAATTATGATAAGTTTACATTCCTAATCAAATAATTCTTTAAATCAGCCCTTAAAAACAATGGAGAATGCGCAATCTTTTTGCTTTATTATGGAAAAATCAGTTTTTTGTTCTGTTTATTCTCCTTATTAGCATTTCATTATATTTACTTAGCCGCAGCTATTCATATCATGGTTCAATAGCTTATAATACCACTAGTGACCTAAGCGGAAGTATTTTTTCAACATATGGTAATATAACAGATTATCTGTCACTTAAGGTGGATAATGATGTGCTTGCAGATGAAAATGCAATGCTTAAGAATATGCTTTCATCTTCATTTTTACAAACCGATACCCAATTTATATACCGCGATAGTTTGTATAGGTATATCCCAGTAAAGATAGTTAGTAACAGCGTTTCGAAAAGAAACAATTTTATGCTGGTTAACAAAGGCAGTAAACATGGTATAAAAAAGGAAATGGGTGTGGTTTCCACATTGGGTGTAGCCGGAGTAGTTGTTGGCGTATCCGAAAACTATTCCACCATAATGTCGATGTTACACCAAAATATGCGGATTAGTGCACGAATTAAAAATAGTGGTCAGTTGGTAAATGTTATATGGGATAAAACGGATTATTTATATGGGACAGTTATTGATATTCCTTCACATATAAGGTTGAATCAAGGTGACACAATTATAACAAGTGGAAATTCATTAATTTTCCCGGAAGGAATAATAATTGGACAAATAGAATCGCATAAAATTGACAGTAATAAAAATCTTAGTAAGGCAACAATGCGTTATATTACAGATTTTAACAGCATTAAGCATTTATTTATTATTGAAAATTTAATGAAAATGGAACAGGATTCGCTGATTAGCCAAATAGAGAATAAAGATGAATAACGTTTTGTTTAAAAATATAATTAGGTTTATTATTCTGATGCTTATTCAGGTATTGGTGCTTAATAACATGAACCTTAGCGGCTATCTAAATCCCTACATTTATATACTGTTCATATTGTTGTTGCCGGCAAATATCAATCGAAGTTTTCTTTTAATTCTAGCATTTGGAACCGGCCTTACGGTTGATTATTTTGGAAATACTCTTGGTCTTCATGCTGCTGCATGCGTTGTGATTGCGTTTATGCGACCAGGGACTATAAATTTATTTTTTAGGAATTATGAATTTAATGGTAATGAAGAACCCGGACCATCATCAATAGGTTACAGAGGTTTTTTAAAATATGCAATATCCTTGATGTTTATTCATCAGTTGATCCTCTTTTATTTTGAGGTTTTTAGCTTTAGCAATTTCTTTTTTACGCTAAGTAAAGTACTTCTAAGCACTGTTCTAAGTATTATATTAATTATGATTGCAGTATTATTAACAGGGAAAAGAAAAAAGAAGTAAATATAAGCTATTTAAGTTTATTTTATGCTGATGTCAAACGTTTTATAAAATTATCTTTTGGAATAACCAATCTAAATAATCCCTTCCCGAATACAGTTCATTATTAAATGTGCTGAATTATTCGAATTTGACTTTCTAAAGATATTTTTTTTATGCGTTTTAAAAGTATTATATGTTATAAATAATAATTCCGCTATTTTGTTTGAATTTTTCCCTTCCGAAATCAGCTGGATAATTTTTAACTCTTGTTTGGTAAATAATCTTCCAGTATCATTTTCTTCAAAAATAAGGTTGCATGGATCGAGTGCAAAATAAGATGGTCTGTCTTCGCCTATAAAAGATATTTTATGGTCGATAGGAGTATTTAAATAAGTAATATCTGTGTGTACGCCTAGTACCTGCTGAATTTTTCCGTTTGTTGTTACATTGATTGCTTTTGCCTGATGTAATATTTTCTTATAATTACCACTTTGGTCTTTAAAACGGGTTACATATACAACCTTATAAAATGGAATGTCTTCCGGTGAAATTATGTTAAAAAGGAATTCTGAAGCAGCATTTTCTTTTTCGTACATTCTCGCCAAGTCATCAGGATGGTATAATGAAAAAAGTTTCTTTAAATCAAACTCATCAGGCTTAATTCCTAATACATCTCTTACAGATTCATGCACATAATCCATTTCAAGAGTTTGAAAATTAAAAACGTAATAATAAAAAGTCCCTGCTGCGAAGAACGAAGCTATATGATCAAATATATTTCTTAAATCTTCTTCTATATTGGGTTGAATAATTTTGTTCTTAGTATCCCAAATATTTAGAACCTTTGCAATATCATTTTTTCTTATTTCAGTTGAGTCTTTCATACTATTAATTAATATGCGATTGCGCATTTATTTCTCCAAAACCCAAATCCATTAATTGTTTTTCGTCCACAATTGACCAGGAATGAGATTCCATTCTTCATAGCAATATCAACAATATTGTATTCAGCTTTTGTGTTCTCCGCGTCACATGGAAAACAAGGAAAAAGAACTAAAAGTCCAAGGTGGTTTTTAGCAATAATTAATTCGTAATCTTTGGTAACAATTGTGCTCATTTTTGCGATTATCTGGATTATCAGTTAGTTTCAATTATTAACTACAATAGCTTCACAAAATGAAAATCACACGAAGTTTTTTATAATTATCGTTATTTTAAGATAAAAATCTCTCTATCACAAAATTACATTATTTTCTGGAAAACATTACATATAGAACAATAAAACAAGTACTTATTTACCTAAATGCAACCCGCATCCTTAGCAAAAGCATGCCATATTAACATAAAATTAACAAAACTAGTAGTAAATATCACCCCGTGGGGGGATTGACAAGTGTGCTGTTTGTCAATATGTTTGCACTCATAAATAACACTATATCTTTTACTTAGGAAAATGTTTGTAAGGAGTTAACACAAAATAATATAAAAAAATTTGCGCAGCACTTTTTATAAGCCTTAATACAAGCGCCACTTTTGTTCAAATCATTAAAACTCTAAATAGAATGAATAAACTAATTATCACACTCACAATATTGCTTTCTAGCTTATCAATTTATGCACAGAATGCACGAACAATAGGATACTTCCCAACCTATAGGTTTTCTGCAAGTAATCAAATAGAATATTGTAAACTGACCCATTTAAATCTATCTTTTGCAAATCCCGATAGTGATGGAAATATTATTATGCCACCAATCAGTTCTGTAATTTCAGATGCTTTAAATGACAATCCTAATATTGTTATTATGATTTCTTTAGCTGGTGCTGCCTTATCGGCTCAACAGGCGAGTGATTGGTCAAATTTAATTGACATCCCTGCTAACAGACCTGCATTTATTATTAAAATTGTTGATTACGTTATAGCCAATAACTTAGATGGTGTTGATGTTGATTTGGAGTGGGGTCATGTTACAAGTGGCTACAGTGATTTTGTAATAGAGCTTAAAGCAGCATTGGACATGGAAGGAAAATTAATAACTGCTGCTCTACCGAATCAAACCCTATATGCAAACATTAATCAAAATGCCTTAGACGCTTTCGACTGGATTAACATTATGGCTTATGATGCAACTGGACCTTGGAATCCATCTTCACCTGGGCAACATAGTTCGTATAGTTTTGCTCAAGATGGAATATCTTTTTGGAAAAATACTGTCGGTATTTCAGCCGATAGATTGAATTTAGGACTTCCTTTTTATGGGTATGAATTTGTTAATTCATCCACTGTGATTGCTGTTACTTATGAGCAAATGGTTAGCACAGACCCAAGTTATGCTGATTTAGATAACGTTGGAAACACATATTACAATGGAAGACCGACTATAGAATCAAAAGTAGCCTTAGCTAACAATGAAGTGGGAGGTATACTAATTTGGGAAGTGGGACAAGATGCATTCACTCAATACTCCTTACTAACGACAATTCACAATAAATACACATCTCTCGGAGTGGTAACATCAGGTTTATGTGGTAATGAGGCTGCATCTACTACTGACTTTCAAGCTAAAAGCAAACTAACCATATTCCCAAATCCATCATCTGATTACTTGTTTATCTCAAATCTTAAAAAAGAGGAACATTACACCATACGGAATGTGTTAGGAAAATCATTCCTACAAGGGTATGTTTCAGATAATTCCAAAATTGATATTGGTAATTTAATATCTGGAATCTACATTCTTCAATTTGATAATGGAATATCAATTAAGTTCATCAAAAAATAATACCATGAAAGAAAAGATACTAATACCCATTCTATTTTCTTTGTTAGTAATTGTAGGATGCAAAATGGACCTACGAACCATGTTTTGATACGTTAAAATTAGGTAATGGTTCATAGCCCTGGGAATATAATATACAAGTGTTGAATATGATTGTGGACATAGTCCTGAAACACTACCAATTACATGTAACAAATCATCAATAATATTTCAGGACATGTTTATCAAAAATGATAAAGTTCATCTAGTTAACCGATCATAAATGTTCTGGAACCCAAATTAAATAATTTAAACTTAACTAATATCACAATGACTAAAAAAGCTTTAAACTACACATTCTTATTCCTACTACTAGGTAGCCTTACAATCACTAATTGGGGTTGTGAAAAAATATCTGGTGAAGAGGAAGAACCTGAAGGAACAATAACAGCTGAGAAATCAAGTGTAAAATCTGGTGAAGTAGCTATGCTAATTGCTGATTTTAATATTACTGATGGTTTACATGAGGCATCTTTTAATGATACGGTCATCGACTTAAATGCCATCGACAATGCTCTTTATTTTGTTGTGCCAAATGTTAACTCGGGATATCATAATATATTTGTTGATATTCAGGGAACTGAATTTATTGTGGAACTGAGTGTTATTGCCAACGTTTCTATTTCCGATCCTAATCAATATATTATAGATATTGAAAATGAAATCATTGCATTAATTCAAAATACAATTGAATTCAATAATGAATTAGTTATAGCAGGCTTAATGACAACTGGTGAAGCTCAAGCAAATTCTACATACTGGAATTATCAAATAGTTGAAATAAAACAACAATTATCATCTTTACCGGACGCTGAAAAGCTTGAATTTGCTCAAATGTATACTGCAAATAAGGAATGGATAGATGAGTTTATGGCAATGACATCTGTGGGGTATTTTAAAAACACCAATGATTGTGGCTCAATTTGGAATGAAGGGAAAATTGCACATGATCAGGGGGAATTATACACTGCTTCCTACTATGCACTTAGGTACAAATTCTGCAAACTGGAAACCATGCAGAAAGTTTCAACATTTGTAAATAAGGTGACTACAATATTAAGTAAAATTAATCCACTATCATATATGGCAACAGTATGGAATATGGTTGTTTCTCCAATTATTAATCGTCTCTCAAAGGAATTGGGAATTAACAAGGATGAGTGTGTAGGTGATGAAATTGAGGAAGATAAAAAGGCAAGTTACTCGTTTGTTAATAATGTACCTAAAAGTATTGATGCTACAATTAGGTACAGAACCATTAATGATTCTGATATAAATTCTGGAAATTCGTTTTCAACCTTTGCAGTCATATATAATCAGTTCATTTCGGCTTTCAATAGTTTTATATCCTTATTCCCTGAAAACAATGCATTTCCACCTTCATTCGCAAACAGTACAAAATCTATTCCTTTTAACCGATTTATGGAAATAAAGAATATAAGCAACCCAAATGTTTCTCTAAAAAGTTCAAATATAGTTGATGATAATTGGGAAATAGTGTTTAATACCGATGAAACAGAAGATCAGCAGTTCACGTATGATCTTGTTTATAATGATGGTAAAACACAATTATCTAAACAAATATCAGCCACTTTAACAATAGACAATCCTTTATTGGGTGAATGGGAAGCATTTGAGTTAAATGGCACACCAGTTGGAACATGGAAATATTACTATGATTATGATTGTCCAAATATAATAATGGATGCATCTCTGGTAAATGTTCAGATCTTAAATATAGCAGAAACCATATTGATACTTTCTGATGAAGGAGAATATAAAAGCTATAATTACATAAACCTTGATTATACAAATTGTACATATGACAGTTTTACAACCGAAACCCAACCTGAGGGTGGTTCTTGGAATGTATCATACTCATATGATGGAAATACCATGACCTTTTTTAATTATGAAGGGAGTTTAGTTGTATTTACGTATGAGATTCAAAACAATAATAATACGCTTATACTTAGCAATGAATTTGAAAATTACAAATATCACAGAAAATGATTCCCTTATTGATGCAAGTGAAGATGAGAAGCAAAAGATGGCAATGTTTTATGAAGCAAACCGCACTTTGTTTGATGAGATCCTTTATGATAACTATGAGGGCCTTTCTGGAAAAGGCATTAATGGTGATAGATGTGTCTTTTGTACATCTTCAAATTTAAAGTTTATAGTAGATTTGGATTTTTAATAGGAAATTCGCACATTTCACTTACAAAATCATATTCAGGAATTGGGGAAATCACTTTGAAACTAACAGCAGATGAAGGTGTAGATTTATCTGAACCGATAGAGACCCAATTAAATGTTACTTATGTAGACGATTTTAACAATGTAGAAACGACTATAGATGTTACTCTGGAAGCTGAAGAGCTGCATCTTAGTTGGGCAACTGCCTCCTGGAATCGTTGGAATTCACAAGGTTTTATCACTAACTTTGGGACTGGCTGCTGGACAACATTAACAAGGACAATAAATAACCAGCTTTATTATTTTCGTTATTATCCTTATTCCATTTGGTACTATGAATTTCTTCCTGATGGTACAGTTACACAAAGACAGTCAATACAAGGGTGTGAAAATATTCCCTCAGAAGTTAAAAGTGGTACTTGGTCTGTCAGAAATAATGTATTAAAAGTGCGAATAAACAATGAATTATGGCTTGACATAGACAATTTTACAGATGAAAACACCAACTATGAAAAGCTTTTTTTATCTAATCGTGAAGTTGCATATCTTGATTTTTTAAAAAGATAAACTATTTGATTAATGCTACATAACCTTAAAAATCAATTAACATCTTCCCTGTGGCCATATTTGATTCACGAGCTATTTTTGCCATTGTTGATCCAACAAAGCCCACATTTCGAATTAACTTTAGTGTAGCTTTAAAAAAATATCTATTTTAGAATAATCTTTAATTCTCATCTTGTCTTCGCCCGAGTACAATTAATTTGCTTTTCAGGAACTATGAGTTTGATGTTGGAGAGGAACCTGGTCCCTCATCAATTGGTTTTGGTGGATTTTTAAGATATGCTATAATATTAGTTTTTGTTAACCAGCTAATAATATTCTATTTGGAGGTGTTAAGTACAAGCCACTTCTTTTTTACACTAAGCAAGGTTATTCTTAGTACAATACTAAGTGTTGTTATAATGATGATAGCAGTATTAATAACATCAAAACGCAAAAAGAATATTTAGCATTATGCAAAAAATTGAAATTTTTAATGGAAGTCCGAGAAAAAAAGGAAACACATCTTCACTAATCGAAATATTTGACCTAGACTTAGATAAATCAAATCAGCAACCATTTTTCCAAAATACCGAATAATTCTTTTGGTTTAATTGGTTTTGATATGTAATCGTTCATTCCAACCTCAAGGCACATTTCTTTATCACCTTTCATTGCATTAGCCGTCATGGCAATAATAGGGAGGTTCTGTATTTTAAGCTTTTCACGAATTTCGCGTGTTGCCATAAGCCCATCCATTCTAGGCATTTGAACATCCATAAAAACAAGTGAATAATTATCATTTTGCAAAGCGCTAATAGCCTCCAAACCATCCGCAGCTACATCCACTTTAATACCTGTTTTATTAATAAGAGCGGTTGCAACCCGTTGATTTATTATATTGTCTTCCACAAGTAATATTCGTGTACTAACAGGTAATAATTGAAGCCTTTCGAGCCCACCCTCAAAATCAACCTTTTCTTCTTTTTTAAGTTTGAAGTCTGTAACCCCCATCAAGGTAATTATGGCCCTGAATAATACAGATTGTTTGGCAGGTTTTGCAAGATATTCTACATTTCCGAGTTCCAAAAAATCACGCCGATCACCCCAAACGCCCATTGATGTTAATATAATAGCGGGGATCATGCTTTTTTCTCTAATTATTTTAATAAAATCAAATCCATCCATTTCAGGCATTTGGTAATCTGAAATTATTAAATCATAGGTACCTTCAGGCTGAGAATTGAAAGCATTAAATGCTTCATTTGTTTTTGCAAAAACTTCGGAAGTAAATCCAAATGCCTTCATGGTTTCCTGAATGATTATTCTATTTGTTTCGTTGTCGTCAACAGCCAGAACATTAAGCCCGTGTATTTTTTCAGGTATTTTTATACTGTCTTCTATGTTTTCCCGAGATTTTTTTAATCTGACAGTAAAGAAAAAAGTACTCCCCTCTCCTGGTTTGCTCTTAATCCATATTTCACCATTCATCATGTTCACCAAATTTTTGCTAATGGAAAGACCCAGACCTGTTCCTCCATATTTTCGGGTAGTTGAAGTGTCGGCTTGTGAAAATTCTTCAAAAATAGATTGTTGTTTATCTTCTGGGATACCAATCCCAGTATCTTTAACAGCAAACAATAACTCTACTTCATTATCTGCAAGTGGTTTATCTTTTGTAACTAATGCCGAATTATCACTTACCGTAATATTAATCTCTCCTTCGGTCGTAAATTTCAAGGCATTCCCCACAAGATTAATAATAACCTGACGTAGCCTAACCGGATCGCCGACAAGAAAGTTTGGGACATCATTTTTTATTAGTAAATTTAATTCAAGGTTTTTATCCTCAATTTTTTGAATAACCACATCCGAAACACCTTCAACAACGTTACGAAGTCGATAATCCACCTCTTCAAGTTCAAGTTGTCCTGCTTCAATTTTTGAAAAATCAAGAATGTCGTTTAGCAAACTAAGAAGCACATCGGCACTTTCTTTAGCCATTGTAAGAAATTGAAACTGTTCTTCATTTAAATTTGATGGTAGTACCAGTTCCAGCATACCGTTTATGCCATTCATTGGAGTCCGTATTTCGTGGCTCATATTTGCCAGGAATTCACTTTTGGCACGATTTGCTTCCTGGGCATCAAGCTTTGCCAATTCAGCTTCATGTCTGGTCTTTTCCAATGCTGATGCTCTATCTTCCAACTCTCTGTTTAGGGCAAGCACTCCCCGGTTTGTTTCCTCTAATTCGTGATTGATAGTTTCTATTTGATTACTACGATCTTGGAGTTCTTTGAGTAAGTGTAGCAACTCGGCATTTTGTGAATTAATGGTATCAACCATGCTGGCATCACCCCGCTCAATTGTACTGTTTATTGCTTTTTGTATCTCGTTAATTCTGCTTTTATTGAGGGTAGTTGAAAGTTGTGGGAGCCACCTTGCTACCGTGATGGTTGTGCCCTTTCCTATTTTCGATTGTATATCAAACTCATCCATTAATCTTTGTGATCCGATTAAACCAACCCCCATTCCTTTTTTCGACTTGTAATTTCCTGATAATATTTGGTCAAGGTTATCAATACCCATACCCCGATCGGTAAAAATGATAACTACTCCTTCAGTATTGATTTTCCTGTCGGCAATTTTAAATGCAATATGTCCGCCTCCAGCATGTTCGATCATATTTCTGCATAGTTCCGACACGGTGGTTCCAATTCTAATACAGGTGGTTTTATCGAATTGTAGTTCCTGTGCAAGCAACAAACCAATGTTGCGTGCCCTAACTACATCCGATTCAAAATGTACCTGTAGCTCACCTATATCATGTAGCGTAGCGGATGATAAGAATTGTTGCGTCATCATTAAATCTTGAATAGTTATTAAGTATATAATCGGCATTCTTTTGTGGAGCATCACTCCAGTTTAGGCTCTCATGACTCCATCTTGTTGTTATTCCATCAGAGTACATACAAACCGTATTGCCTGGATTAAAATCAAATTCAAACACCCTGGGAGTTCTCATATTATGCCCCATAATACCCCCAAACGATAGAGGAGTTTTCTTTCCATTGGCAGTAATAATAAAACATTCAATATTGCCAATCCCCGAAAAGTATAATTTGTTAGTTTCGGTATTTATTTGGGCAATTCCAATCACTGCGCCTCGTGTACCACGAAGTGAATTATGGACATGATTCATGAGGTTGTCAAGTGGCAATTCTGTTTTAAGTATAATCTGTTCCTTTGCTCTTTCGGAGGCCAAATTTGCTTCTATCCCATGGCCTAGCCCATCAATTACAGCAGCAACAGAAATGTCTTTATTTGTTTTATTTACTAAATAGGCATCACCATTTAATTGTTCCATGGGGTGACACCTTGTAGCTGCCCCAATAATAAGGTTGTTGATCAATCCTTTCCAGGTTTTTGTTGGAACCCATTTCAGAGACCTTAAACAGTGCTTGTAATCATGAATTCCTGAAAAGTAGTTTTCTTTAAAGGTGGGAGATATAATGGGATTTATTTGGATTTCATCAGAAAACCGATTAATGGTTCCGAGCCCTATGCCAAGTGAATTTTTATTCGAAAACCCATCTTGTAATGCTTTCTGAAAGTTTGGTATTCCATTTCCCGAATCGCAACACCAAATTTCAATACCCTTTCGTTTATTTTCGTCTTCAATTTGGCATATTAATATTTTACCTTTTCCGCCACCATGCTTAAGAACGTTAGTTACCAGTTCGGATATAAGTATTGCAACCTCTTCTGTTTTAACAGTATCAAACCCCATTATGGTTGCTAAGCTTACTCCCTTTCTTCTGCAAATTCCAATGTCCGATTCATCATCGATTGGCAAGCTTAATATATGATCACGGGTTACTTCCATTTCATAATTCTTACAATAGTACCTTTATTTCTTTCCGATTTAATTTCAAACCGATCAACCAATCGCTTGGCACCTGGTAATCCATAACCCATTCCTTTTCCAGATGTATAACCATCACTCATGGCAAGCTCCAAGTCTTCTATCCCTGATCCTTCATCTATGCAAGTAACAATTAGAGTTTGCTTTTCATCTACCAGGCCTGTTTCAACAATAACTTCGCCACCACCACCATAGTTATACATGTTTCTAAGCAATTCGCTAACAGCTGTTGTTATACGGGTTTGATCGATAATTCCCATATTCATTTCTTTTGCATAATAGCGAATAAGCTGCCGCACACTTACTATATCATGCTCAGTATTAACATGGTGCTCACCGAGTTTTTTCCAATTGTTATCCGATGTCAGTTGCAACATTATAAAATGACATTATTATAGTTCGTAATCCTCTTCTTCGAGTCTTCTTTCGAGCATCTCCATTCCCTTTTCCATATTTAGGGCGGTATCTACTCCAGGCATCTCCAGTCCGAGTTCAACTAGCGTTATGGCAACTGCTGGCTGCATTCCTACAATTACAACCGCTGCGTCCATAATAGCCGCCATTGAAGCCATTCCTGATAGCATCCGACCTATAAATGAATCAACCATCTCTAGTACAGATATATCAATTAGTACACCTTTGGCTCCGGTTTTTTCAATTTCCTCAAGTATTTGCGATTGTAACTGAATTGCAAGCTTGTCGTGCATATCCACCTGTATGGAAACGATTAAAAAATTTCCAATCTTTATTATGGGGATTCGTTTTTCGTGCATTTCATAATTCATCTATTCTTCCCTTTCATCATAATCAGTAAATAACGACTGAAGTTTTACATTTTCTGATCGTTTATTTTGTTTCATGGCATAAATCATGGCATCTTGAAGAGTTGCTTTGGTTCTTATTGAAGATAAATCTATTCCAAGGTGTACAATTGTTTGGGCAATGGCCGGGCTTATACCTGAAATTATGCATTCGGCTCCCAACAATCGTGCTGAAGTAACTGTTTTCAACAAATGATTGGCTACCTGTGTGTCAACAGTAGGTACGCCGGTTATGTCCAGTATGGAGATGGTACATCCGGTTTCCACAATTTTTTCGAGTAAATTCTCCATCATAATCTGCGTACGCTGGCTATCAAGTGTGCCAATAACAGGAAGGATTAATACATTGTCCCATACTTTTGAAACGGGACTTGATAACTCAAGTAAATCGGCCTGTTGTTGAAAAATGGTTTTTTGCTGTTCTTGAATTTTAACAAGCTTATCTTCAACCTCTTTCTGCATCTTTTCACGTTGCTTGAGTTCATCGGTTAGGTCATCAATGAGAAGATCGATGGCAGCTTCAATGCCACTTAAGTCATCCTCGATTTCGCTGTTAATTCGTGCATCCATATCGCCAGCGGCAACCGATGCCAGCACATTTTCAATATGATCGATGCGATCTTTTTTTTGTTCAATATTATTTTTTTCACTCATGATAATTATCTCCTTTTTTCTAGCCAGTTAGTTGCATCATTCAAATCTTTTACAAAGGTTGCATCGGCTTTCAATGAACCAAGTTTCATTAAAACTTTAGCAATCATACGTATTGCTGAGGTAGCTCCAACAAAAGCCACATCAGTAATCTTTGCCTGATTTAGCATTTCATTGGTTATAGAGCGGGTTTCGCGGGACTCCATTTTACCGGCATTTGTTAAATCAACAATTAGTTGCCGAAATGGTTTTCCTTCCAATAATTCATTGTAAAGGGTTCCGAATTGCCTTGTTTCGTCGGTTGTAAAAACCCCTTTTATTGTCTGTACAAGAAATTGATGGTCGTCATCAAATATAATTGTGTGTTTCATAGGGTAAGATGTTTAGTTGGGCATTAATTATCTTGCTAAAATAGGAAATCTATATTGAGAAAGCAAGATAAATTACCGAAACGTTAATAATGCCAGATAATTACACTTCGGATTAAATTTTTAATAACTAAAATTAGCGCGCCTAAAGGATATTAAATACAAGAGTAACCGTTGTTTTTTCGACACTGCTAACAATTTCCATTGTAGCATCATGTATATCAAGAGCCGATTGAACATAACTTAGTCAAAGACCAATATGTTTATCATAATGATCGTTGGCAAGGCCAAAGGGCTTAACTATTTCCTCTATTTTTTCAAAGGGAATAACTTCACCTGTATCTGAAATACTAAGTTTGAGTTCACCATCTTGGATGTGTGTATAAATTTCAACAATGCTGTTTTCATTTGAAAACTTGATTGCATTAACGATCAACTCATCGATAGTTTTTGTAATGTATTCTTCAATACCGATAATAAAATTTTCTGCTGTAAGAGAACTTTGTATTTCAATTTGCTTATTTTCAGCATCAGCTTGCTTTTCCTCAATAACTTGTTTAATTATAGAATTTAGATTTATATGTGTTTTTTCTATTTCTTTACCAATGGTTTGCATTTGTGTTATGCTGAGTGCAGTTTGTGAAAATTTATCCAATCTGTTAACTGACTCCATAAGCATTCCCACAAATTCTTTAAGTTCAGGATCTTCTATGATATCATTTAGAAAATATGCCGACCCAACTATTCCATTTAATGGTGTTCGGATTTCGTGACTGATGAGATTTAAAAACTTGTTCTTAGCATCATCAAGAACCAAGAGCTTATTATTTGCACTTTCCAATTTTAGGTTTGAATCATTTAGCTGTGCTGTTCTTTTCTGAACTTTCTCCTCAAGGATAACATTCATATTTTTTAAAATTTCGCGCTGGGTTTTGAGTTCAAGTTGAGTTTTAACTCTTTCCATTAATTCTCGTGCATCAAAGGGCTTAGTAATATAATCCTGGCCACCAACCTCAAAACCTTTAACTATATCATCTTTTTGGGTTTTTGCGGTTAAGAATATTACAGGGACATCCTTGGTTTTTTCATTAGCCCTAAGTTTCTCACAAACTTCATAACCATCCATTTCGGGCATCATGATA
>JABMPH010000051.1 GCA_013203805.1 Bacteroidota bacterium
GAAATTGGCTTAGGACCAACTTCAGCAATTTGTGCATTATTACATGGAATTGATCAAAAAACCCAATATTCAATTAAAAATATTGAAAAGGACTTTGGCGAACATGTAGCTGAAATCATTAGGGGATTTAATAGCATATCAGAATTTCAAACCGAGCGTATTTCTTACCATTCGGAGGCATTTCGAACGATGTTTTTATCAATGATAGATGATATGCGTGTTATTCTCATTAGGTTAGCACACCGATTACATGATTTGCGACACATTGATATTTTGGGGGATAACAGGGATCGGTTTTTAAACGAAGTAAAATATCTTTATATTCCAATTGCTCATCGATTAGGTTTATACAATGTTAAATCTGAGTTCGAAGAA
This sequence comes from Bacteroidota bacterium, assembly GCA_013203805.1. GTDB lineage: Bacteria > Bacteroidota > Bacteroidia > Bacteroidales > F082. Next base: position 376 of record JABMPH010000051.1, read on the forward strand.
AGAGTAATGAAGTTTGAACAGCCTGATATTTTCAAAGAAATCAGGAGCAAAATTCAACAAACAAAATCAAAGCAGGAAGTATATATTCAGGACTTTATGCGACCAATTGAAAGGGAGCTATTAGTTAATAACTATAAATTTGAAATTAAATGGAGAACAAAATCCGTTGCGTCAATTTGGGCAAAGATGAATCGGCAGAATGTTTCCTTCGAGGAGGTTTATGACTTATTTGCCATCAGGATTATTATAAACAGTAAACTGAAAAAAGAAAAAGAAAACTGTTGGAAAGTATATTCGCATATAACAAATATTTATACACCAAATCCCAAACGATTAAGAGACTGGATTTCGACACCCAAGGCCAGTGGTTACGAATCCTTGCATTCAACGGTTATGGGTCCAAATAACAAGTGGATTGAAGTTCAGATTAGGACTATAAGAATGGATGATGAGGCCGAGAAAGGTCGTGCAGCTCATTGGCAGTATAAGGGTGTTATGAAGAAGAAGGATACTGAAAATTGGCTTTCACAGGTTAGAGATATTCTTGAAAATCCTGACCAGATATATCACGATAGATCATATAAAAGTAACGGAGAGAAGCACAAGGAAAGTGTTTTTGTTTTCACACCACTGGGTGACCTTAAACAATTACCAATGGGGTCAACTGTACTTGATTTCGCTTTTGGTATTCACACTGATATTGGATCTAAATGTAGTGGGGCAAAGGTTAATAATAAGGTAGTTCCCATTAGATATGTCCTTAAAAATGGAGATAAGATAGATATTCTTACCTCAAAAAATCAAATTCCAAAGTTGGATTGGTTATCATTCGTTAATACTGATAAAGCGCGAACTCGAATACGGCGACACGTTAAAGAAGAAAAGTATAAGGAGGCTGATATTGGGAAATCATTATTATTTCGGAAATTAAAAAACTGGAAGATCAAAAGTAATGATGATATTATTAATTTTTTGGTAAAGCATTATAAACTAGAAGCAAGTATTGATTTTTACTATTTAGTTGCAACTGAAAAAATTGATCTTACAGACATTAAAAGTCTACTGCAGAAGTTTGTTGAAACTGATGTTAATACTAAGATTAAGGAATCGGTTGAAACTGTTCCTCAACAAAAAGAAAAACAAGTAAATACCGGGAATCGAGATATACTTTATATTGGCGATAACCTCAAAAACATTGATTATCGCATGGCAAAATGCTGTAATCCTATTCAAGGCGACAATGTATTTGGTTTTATTACTACACTTGGTGGTATTACAATTCATCGCGACAATTGTCCAAATGCAAAGCGATTAAAGGAAAAGTATGAATATAGAGTACTTGATATTAAATGGATTGCCTCAGGTGAAGGATCCTTGTCAAAAGCTAACCTTCGAATATCAGGGGAAGATGAGCTGGGTGTTGTAGGTGCAATATCTAAGGTAATTTCTGATGATCTTAGAGTAAACATGCATTCTATAAACTTTCAAACAAGTGGAAATAAATTTATTGGCAATGTTAGTGTTAGCGTAAAAGACCATGATCATCTATTCCAGTTAATCCATAAAATTAATAAAGTTAAAGGTGTAACCAAGGTTACAAGGTCAAAGTAGTACTAACCTGAGTTCGGCGTAAGCTTTGCACAAATCTGGCAAACTTGTGACTTTCTATGTGGTAAATCTTACACCGAACTCAGGTTACTAGCAATTTCTATTCGTTGGTAATTAACCGATATCCCGATCCGTGATGAGTAATAATTTTCAA
>JABMPH010000052.1 GCA_013203805.1 Bacteroidota bacterium
AAATCTATTGATGCGAGTCCAATGCATACCACAATAGAATATAATCAACTTGAAAGAGATTATATGGATTTACAGTTTGATTTTCCATGTTATGATTGCGGTGGTGAAGCAGGTATAGTATCTGATGGATCATTTATCTATACATCAATGTGGAATAATGATTACTTCATTAAGTATAGTTTTGGTGGAACATTCATCGATACAATATACATTGATGGTGCCGATGGTTGGGTTAGAAATATGGTATATTGTGAAGCAGATGGATATATTTATGGAACACACATTAGTCAAAACACCAATGACTATAATATATTTGTTATGGATTTTATTACTGGTATTGTTGTTGACACAATAGAACTACCATCCAAGGGACGTGCGCTCGGTTATAATACAGATCTTGATGTTTTCTACACCAATAACTGGGATAGCGATGTGATGGTAATTGACAGGGTAACAGGAAACCTACTGGATACTATTCCATTGCCTGGTGTATACAGTTCATATTACGGTTTTGCTTACGATAATTGGTCGGATGGAGGGCCATATTTGTGGGGATTTAGTCAGGATGGATATGGGACAGTTCTAGTACAACTTAATTTACCTGATTTAACAGAAACAGGTTTTGTTATGGATCTATCAACATTAAGTACAACAGGTTCTGGGATTGCAGGGGGCTTATTTATTCAAGAAGGCATTATCGCTGATAAAGTAACTCTTGGTGGTTTAATACAAAACGAAGTAATCTTTGGTCTGGAACTCAGTGACGTAGTTCCTCCTCCACCTACTGCGATATTAGCCGGATATAATATTTATAGAGATGCAACCCAACTAAATACTAACTTAATAGTTGACACAATATACAACGACAATAATTTGGACCCGGGAACTTATTTATATGAAGTTACATCAGTATACTATGATAATGATGGTATATTCTATTGCGAATCTGCTCCTGCCGGACCTGAAACGGTTCTTATTGAGAATCAAATGTTAATGCTTGGTGGAAATGTTTTTGTTGGAAGTATGAAACTTGATGACGGAAAAGCACATGCTTATAGTAATAATTCTGATGAAATAGTTCATGAATTAAGTGTTGATATTGATGACCTGGGTTACTATTTCTTTTTCCCGTTTCAAACTAGCGATTATTACGTGGTTGCTAGTCCAACTATAAACTCTGAATACTATGAGGATTATATTTCAACATATTATGGTAATGTCTATCATTGGGAAAACTCCCCTACAATTCATCTTCAAACCAATATGTATAATGAGGATATTAATCTTATAAAATTAGCCTACTCAAGTTTAGGTTCGGGGAGCATTTCAGGAGTTATAAATTTTGAAGATAAAAGCATGATCACCACTCCTGCGAGCGATATTTTGATGTTGTTGCTAAATAATGAAAATAATTGCGTTGCCTATGTGTATTCAAACACAGATGGTGAATTTAATTTTAACCAGCTTGACTTTGGTACATATAGTTTACTTTGCGAGATAATTGGCAAAAAAATGGCTCCAAAACTATTTACAATTAATAATACAAATCCAAATTATGACGGTATAAGCTTTTTGGTGAAAGAAGACGAAATTGTACTTGGTATTGATGAAGATCTGCCGGAAAGTGTAAGCTTTTTGAGCGAGGTATTCCCGAACCCTGTTTTAGTTAGTGCAAATATTGAAATTGCTCTCACAAAAGGTGAGATTGTAACAATTAAACTATATGATATAACAGGAAAAGTAATTGAATCACGTGTTCAACAACTTGGAATGGGACTTAATAGAATTGAAATTAATACATCTGAAATAGCTCCTGGAATTAAATTTCTAAACATTGAATTTAGCGATAAGGCTAGCATTAATAAAAAGTTTATCGCGTATTAGTTTATATTAATATCAATAAGAGATCAGGTAAAAGTCCGGCAATGTGTCGGACTTTTTTTGATAAGGTTTAATTCTTATTTTTGCACCTAATGATAAAGAATATCCTTGGAACAACCAGTACCAGAATACTTAATGCAATACTTAATCTGGCAATTTTAGTTCTCCTTACCAGAGAACTTGGTAGTGAGGGATTTGGTGTAATTGTAATTATACTAATTGCCATCACAATTATTCAGTTATTGGTTGATCTTATTGCAGGTAGTGCAATAATTTATTTTAGTTCCCGCACAGATTTAATTAAGCTTTTAATTCCCTCATATATTTGGATCGCCATAGTAATAGGG
>JABMPH010000053.1 GCA_013203805.1 Bacteroidota bacterium
AAAGGAGAGAATTTTCAACGAGTAGTCAAAGAAATACTTTCATTCGGAGTATATGAATCAGGTGCTCTTGACTCCATTTTTTATGTAGAAGATACATTACCGGATATGCTTTTTGACCGTTTTGTCAATATTATTGATAAAGGTAAAATGATTGAGGTAGAGAATAAACGAGACACTGACATTTAGAATATAATTAATGAAGCAATGTACTTTTAACGAAACCGGAGAATATGAGTAATACTAGTATACAGCCAAATATGAACAGTCAATCTGGCTCTTCCTCCCCTGAAGAGCGTAGTTTGTGAAGCTTACGGCTCCGTAATGAACTCTATCATCATAGGTGGAGCCGGATATATCGGTAGTCATGTGGTTTTTGAACTACTGAATCAGGGTCATCAAGTAACCGTATTTGATAACCTTTCTACTGGCTCCCGGAAAAACGTCCCTGCTTCAGCCACATTTATTCAAGGCGATATTCTCGATGAAGTGGCTTTGCAATCTGCATATCAGTCTTCCAACTTCGATGCCGTCTTTCATTTTGCAGCACTTAAGGCAGCGGGGGACTCTATGATTGACCCCGGATTGTTTGCGAAACAGAACATTTCCGGATCCATCAATGTATTGAATGCTATGGTGCACAACGGGGTAAAAAACATTATTTTCTCGTCTTCGGCTGCTGTGTATGGATATCCGAAATACAACCCTATAGACGAAAAACACCCTACGGACCCTATCAATTTTTACGGGTTCACTAAACTGGAGATTGAAAAACTCCTGAAATGGTACAGTCAGCTGAAATGTATTCGGTTTGCTGCTCTACGGTATTTTAATGCCGCCGGTTATGACCCGCGGGGCAGGATTACTGAACTTGAACGTAACTGTGCCAATCTCCTGCCCATTGTCATGGAAACTGCTATGGGTCTTCGTGAAGAAGTACTGGTTTTTGGCAATGACTATGACACGCCAGATGGCACTGGCGTACGCGATTATATACACGTCACGGATTTGGCAACAGCTCATATCAAAGCCATGAAATATCTGATGATTGAAAACAAAGATCTCACGGTAAATTTGGGCACCGGCATAGGTTACTCCGTATTAGAAATGATCACTCTGGCGAAAGATATTACCAAAAGAAAAATCCCGTTTGAAATCACAGACCGCCGGCCGGGAGACTCGGCAGAACTCATCGCCACATCCAAAATTGCAAACCAAATACTGAACTGGGAACCTGAATATTCTGAGTTAGAGACAATTCTCCAAAGTATGTGGAAAGTATATAACAATTAAAAGTGGTTAAATTTAATGACAATTTACAAAAATCGACTTGCAGCCAGCAGCTATTTTATGTTTAAAGTTTGTGTTATCGGTGCCGGACGATGGGGGAAAAATCACATCGATACTCTCAATCAATTGGGTTTTATTATCGGTAAATTCAAGAACAATTTAAACCAAAAATATGACTTACCAACTTCTATTTTAAAGTCATTTAAAATTTATCTGACTAGTGCAACCCTTTCATATGAAACTTTGCCAAGAAATATAAAAATTATTAGCCTTTTAGTGATATGCTTGTTAATCAGTCCAAACTCTGCACTTTTGGCTTATGAATTAAACATGCCCGCTTCAGTAGTTATTGGACAACCAGATTTTACCAGTAATGGCGGAAATCAAGGAACTGCTGGGACAGAAAATGAACAGGTAACGGGCAATTCCCTGGACCATCCAGCACAGACGATGGTGATAGATGGGAAACTTTTTATCACTGACGGTGAAAATGAGCGTGTATTAATTTATAATTCAATTCCCACAACAAACAATGCCGTGGCAGATTTAGTCATTGGTCAAATTGACTTAAACAGTGATTTTTATAATGGAGATTTCCCAACTGCTCACACCCTAATGCGACCAGAAGGTATAGCAACTAATGGGGAAAAACTGATTATTTTAGATAGAGACAATTATCGAATTTTAGTCTATAACGAAATCCCCACCGAGAATTATCCAGCAGCTGATATTGTTATAGGCCAGCCAGATATGACAACGCATGAATGGCACGGGGATGCAAATATAGGTAATAGTGAAGGCGTTTCAGATACCACCCTGTCGTCCGGTGCAACGGGATTGTGTTTCGATGAACCTTCTGGGAAATTAATAGTATCAGACACAGATAATAACCGTGTTCTAATATACGGTAGTCTTCCAACCACTAACGGTGTCGCGGCAGATGTTGTTATAGGCCAGCCAGATTTTTACAGCAATCTCGAGAACCAAGGTGGAGATCCAAGCGCAAATACGTTATCATTGGGTACAAGTTCAAATATTAGCACCTATAACGATAAACTTTTTGTTGCTGATCGACATAACAATCGAGTTTTAATCTTTAATCAGATTCCTACAACAAATAATGCTTCAGCTGATGTAGTTATTGGACAACCGGATTTCAACAGTAATCAGGCTAATCAGGGCGGTGAGCCTGGTCCTAACACACTAAATGGTCCCCGCTCAGCAGTAGTTGATAGTGAAGGCAAGCTATTAATAACAGATCTTAATCATAGAATCCTGGTTTTCAACTCAATTCCAGTGGAAAATAACGCTTCTGCTGATCTTGTAATTGGTCAACCGGATTTTGAGAGCAACACGGGATCTGCTACAGATAGCACATTTTTCTGGCCAAGACACGTATCTTTTTATGGAAATAAATTTATTGTAAGTGATAACGGAAATAGCCGTGTCCTAATCTTTGAAAATGACGATGACAATATGGCAAATGACGATGACAATACTGCTCCTTTGGGGTTTTTACTAAATCAGAATTATCCCAATCCCTTCAACTCTAGTACTATAATTAAATATAGCTTATCCGCTTCTTCACATCTTGAGTTGAGAATCTTTGACCTGCAGGGACTAGAAGTTGTAACGCTTTTCCGTGGTCAACATCAGTATGGAAATCATCAAATTATATGGGATGGCAAAAACTCAGATTCTCGTTTAGTAGCGTCCGGAATTTATTTCATAAGGATGGAATCTAGTGAAATCGTTCGATCGAGAAAAATGATATTTGTACAGTAGGATTTATCCAGAATTTAACAATCTTCCAGTGGTTTAACATGGACGTCGATTTCTGTATTGTTTTTCTTTACAAATTTCCACCTGATCCTTTCATTGCTGTTCGAAATAACACAAATCTGTTTGAATTATAAACAAAATTATTAGTAAATGAAAAAGAGAGTAACAAATTTAGCTGAAGTCGGTTCGGTTCATGACGGGAGTTTTGGCAATGCATTGAAATTGATTAAACTGGCAGCTGAGTGCGGTGCTGATATTGTCAAATTTCAGACCCATATTGCTGAAGCTGAGACATTAAAAGAGGCACCAATGCCTTCATTCTTCAAGGGAGAACCCCGTTATGTATATTTTGAACGAACCGGTTTTTCTCTTGAACAATGGAAGGAATTGAAATCCGAATGCGATAAACAGGGCATTGAATTTCTCTCTTCACCATTTTCAATTGAAGCAGTTGAATTACTGGAAGAAATAGGGATCAAACAATACAAGGTACCATCGGGAGAAGTAACTAACTTGCCATTAATGAAAGTCATTGCAGAAACAAGAAAGCCAGTTTTGCTTTCCTCTGGTATGAGTACTTGGCAGGAACTGGATGAAGCGGTTAAAACATTTCAAAAAATTCACAACAATATAACGGTTTTACAGTGTACGTCTGAATATCCATGCTCCTATGACAATGTTGGTTTAAATATCATGCAGGAGGCGAAGGAGCGCTACCAGTTACCTGTTGGGCTTTCTGACCATACTATAACCAATTATTCTGCCTTCACTGCAGTTGCTCTTGGTGCGTCCGTTATTGAAAAACATCTTACTTTCAGTAGAAAAATGTATGGCAGTGACGCAAAGCATTCACTCGAGCCATATGAATTCAGTGAAATGGTTAAAGGTATTCATGCCATTGAAACGATTCTATCATCAAAAGTTGATAAGGATGAAATAGCAAATCGTATGGGTAATATAAAAGAGGTGTTTCAAAAAAGCATAGTCTCCATTGTGGATATTCCTAAAGGTACATTCATTACAGAAGAAATGATCGGGTTTAAGAAACCAGGGACTGGCATACCTGCAAGTAAAATTGAAACAGTGCTGGGCAAGTTTTCAAAAAGAGATATTCTAAAAGATAGGCTAATTAGTAAAGAAGATATAGAAAATGCGTAAAATTTGTGTATTCATTGGTAGTCGTGCCAATTACAGCAGTATAAAATCTGTAATGAAGGCTGTTCAGGATCATCCTAAATTGAAATTACAGGTGGTTGCAGGGGCCTCGGCGCTTTTGGAGCGATTTGGGAAAATAGAAAACTTGATTGTTAAAGATGGTTTTACGATAGATTATAAATTTTATAATATAGTCGAAGGTGAAAACCCTACTACAATGGCGAAATCTACCGGATTGGGTATTATTGAAATGGCAATGGTATTGGATAATCTAAAGCCATACTTTGTGGTGGTAGTTGGGGACCGGTTTGAGATGATGGCAGTCACTATTGCTGCAGCTTATATGAACATCCGGGTGGTTCATACAATGGGAGGTGAGGTTACAGGTACAATTGATGAAAGCATACGTCATGCCATTTCAAAGTTTGCACATGTACATTTTCCTGCAAACGACGATGCAAGACAAAGAATTATCCGGTTGGGTGAAGATGAAAAATATGTATTTAATGTAGGTTGTCCACGGATTGATCTTGTCGCAGAGGAATTACAAAAAGATTCCTATGATTTCTTATTTAATGGAAGTGATATTTTCAAGACATATAAAGGTGTTGGCAAGTATTTCGATTTAAGAAAACCATTTTTACTTGTTTCTCAGCACCCCGTAACAACAGAGTTTGGTAATAGTCGTTTACAGATAGAACAGACGTTAAGTGCTTTGAATGAACTGAAAATGCCCACTATAATTCTTTGGCCCAATGTAGATGCAGGTAGCGATGAAGTGTCCAAAGGGATTAGAACTTTCCGTGAAAAAAATGATGCAACCTGGATTCATGCATTTATCAATCTACCAACTAGAGTTTATATCCACTTAATGAATGTGACTTCCTGTCTGATTGGTAATAGCAGCTCAGGAATCAGAGAGGGAGCTTTCATTGGAACACCGGTAGTAAATATTGGAACACGGCAAAGCCGTCGGATGCAGGCAGACAATGTGCTGAATGTTGGCAATGAATCCCAAGAGATCATTAGTGTAATTAAAAAACAGTTAGAAAAGGGCAAGTATCCCCAGAGTCTTATTTACGGAAACGGAACTGCTGGTGAAAAGATTGTAGAGATTTTGACAGATGTAAATCCACCCTTACAGAAGCACATAGCATATTAATTAATTATCATATATTGAATATAATAATACTATAAATATAATTTGTGTATGTCAAATGCAATAGACATAAGAATAGCTCGATATAAATATACAATCGATCGGATGACATAATGATTATTCACATCGGTCTTCATAAAACTGGAACTAGTTTCTTGCAAGAAAAGATGTTTCCCAAAATCATGGGTATTAATTATTTGCATGGAACTTCACGGCTACGAAACATATATGTTGATAAACAGAAAAGCCTTGAATTACTTATTAGTGACGAGAAAATATCAGGATTGCCGTTTACTAGTCGTGACCCAGATAACTCTTCTTCGAATTATTATATTACATTCTTGGAGCAGATGGAAATCATTCATAAAAGTTTTAATAATCCAAAAATAATCATTGGATTCAGGAAACATTATAGATTTGTACTCTCATTATACAAACAGTATTTGGCTGAAGTGGTAGCAAATCCTTTCAATATTTCTTCTCTAGGAATGGTACTGGTATCAATAAAGTAGATGACCTATGGTGGGGAAAGAGAATTGACGTAATCGAAAACTTATTCCCATCCGTATTTATTTATACTCAAGAGTCGCTAAAAAATCGACCGGAAGAGTTCCAGAATGCTCTTTCAAATTTTATTAAATCTGAAATTATTTACAATAATGCAAATAATAATGCTGAGGTCAATACTGGCATCAAATACAGATATCAAATGGAAATGCTTAGAAGATTGAACAAAATTAATAATAAACTTGTAAGTATCCAACATATTCCATCGTTATATAACAAGTATAGTAAAAGATTGGGTATTACACCATTGAGTATAATTCACAAGTTAGGGAATTTTAGCGGCTCCAACAGTAAAAAAATCATATTGGACACTGATACAAAACAGTAAATATTTTATGCAATTTTATTCAGTTAAGATAGAAATAGCTTCAATGATACAACTGTAATTGCGATGATAAAAGAATGGAAAATGAATGTCCCTCTATAGTATATATTATAAATTAAAGTAGGCATTAGAACTAGTGATAAAATCATTAGGAATTATACCTGCCAGAGGTGGATCAAAAAGTATTCCTGGAAAGAATATTGTGGAACTGAAGGGAAAACCTCTAATCGCTTATACAATAGAAGCTGCCCTCGAATCAAATTTGAACAAGGTAATTGTTTCCACTGATGATGAAGAGATTGCCAAAGTAGCCAGTGATTATAGCGCTGAAGTTATAATGCGTCCCGTCGAACTGGCTCAGGATGATACACCGACACTTCCTGTCCTTCAGCATGTAGTTGAAAGTCTTGAGGATGACTTTGATTTCATAGTTACTTTACAGCCGACTTCCCCGTTCCGGACAGCCCAGCATATTGATGAAGCAATGCAACTCTTTGAAAATGATCCAACTGCTGATACTCTCGTAAGTGTAATCTTAGTTCCTCATAATATGATTCCATTTTCGCAGATGACAATGTATAAAGGGTATTTGAAGCAGTTTATAAACCAGGATCCAGCAATTTTAAGGCGTCAAGATAAGCCTAAATATTTTGCGCGGAATGGCCCGGCAATACTGATAATTAATACCGGCCAACTCCTGAAAGGAGAATTGTACAGTGGGAAGTCGTTGTCTTATATAATGAATAACATTAACTCTATTGATATAGATTATAAAGAGGACCTATTGATAGCTGAACAACTTTACAACTTTTGGAGAGAAAATAATTGAAATATAATGTCAAACGATAAAACTGTAATAGAAGCCAAACCTGGCTGGCAACTAATTGATTTGGGGGAATTGATTCGTTACAAAGATTTGCTCTATTTTATGGTGAAAAGAGAAATCACAGTTTTGTATAAGCAAACAATTCTGGGCTTTGCATGGGCAATTATTAGGCCAGTGTTCTCGATGATAGTATTTTCCATTATATTTGGTGGATTAGCCAAAGTACCAAGTGATGGTATCCCATATCCGATATTTTCATATGTCGCTTTAGTGCCATGGACTTACTTTTCAACAACTATTACCAAATCTTCCCAAAGCCTTGTTAGTAGTATGGCGATATTCACGAAAGTTTATTTCCCTCGGATGATAGTACCATTGACTCCAGCGATAGCTGGTCTTCTGGATTTCATTATTGCGCTAGGAGTGGTCGGTTTACTTATGGTTTATTACGGTATTGCTCCAACAATGAATGTAATCTGGCTTCCGCTATTGGTGGTGCTGATGATAATGACTGCATCCGGCATTGGCATGCTGTTATCTGCACTTGCTATTCAATATAGAGATATACGACATAGTGTACAGTTTATTACGCAGCTGTTAATGTACGCAGCGCCAGTTGTCTGGCCGGTATCGCTGATTAGAGAGAAATTTGGTGATTCTGTTATGCTTATCTATGGATTATATCCAATGGCAGGTGTGATCGAAGGGTTTAGGTCAGCATTATTAGGACATAATCCTATGCCATGGGAGATGATCGGGATTGGAGCGATATCTTCTAGTATCTTGTTTATTATTGGCGCGTTTTACTTCAAAAGAAAAGAACGAATTTTTGCCGATGTAGCTTAGGAATGCGAAACTTCAGTCACCATTCACAATTTGTTAATACTATTTCATCAAAAAAAATATGTCTCAAATCGCAATAAAAATAGAAAACCTCTCAAAACGTTACCGAATCGGATTAAAGGAAGAAAACCATGACACTTTTTTTGGTACTCTCTCTTCATGGGTAAAATATCCGTTAACAAATTTTAAGCGAGTACAAAAGCTAAGTAAATTTGATGAAGATCTAAACTCGGAAGACGTCATTTGGGCACTACGAGATATTTCCTTTGAAGTAAAGAAAGGTGAGGTGTTAGGTATTATTGGCAAAAATGGTGCAGGAAAATCGACTCTATTAAAGATTCTTGCTCGTATCACAGAGCCTACTACTGGTAGAGTGGAAATTTCGGGTCGTATTGCCAGTCTTCTTGAAGTAGGAACAGGATTTCATCCAGAATTAACTGGAAAAGAGAATGTTTATCTAAATGGTACTATTTTAGGGATGTCTAAAAAAGAAATTGATCGGAAATTTGATGAAATTGTAGATTTTTCCGGTATTGAAAAGTTTATTTATACACCAGTTAAACGTTTCTCTTCTGGTATGCGAGTGCGGTTAGCTTTTTCTGTAGCTGCATTTTTAGATCCGGAGATTCTATTGATTGATGAAGTGTTAGCCGTAGGTGATGTTGAGTTCCAAAAGAAATGTATTGGAAAGATGGGTTCCATTGCAGGTGAAGGAAGGACAGTATTATTTGTAAGTCACAATATGTCAGCTGTATCTGATTTAACTGAGCGTTGTATAATTCTTCATGACAGCGTAATACTCAAAGAAGGAGCAACTCGGGACATCGTTCCCTTATATATCGAAAACTCTATAATGAATAATACTGGATTAATTGCAGATAAATTTGAAATATCAGAAAACAAATTATGCTCATTCAGTTGGATTAAAATTTTTAATGAAACAGAAACTCAAACTGCTTCAATTAATGAATTTGAACCTTTAATTATCGAAGTTGCTGTTAATATTAATATGGATATAACAAGTTTACAGGTCGGATGTGGAGTTGTAAGATTGGATATGAATTCTGAGTTGTTTACGGCACCTTCTGAAGAGTTCAAGGAACCTTTTCTGCCTGGACTATATACTTTTCGATTGAGAATTGAGCCAAATTATCTAAGATATGGATTTTACGGAATCAACTTAAAATTATTCGCTAACGGTCTGCGCCAGGACACAATCAGACAGGCAGGCGGATTCACAATCATAAAGAAATCAACAAGTGTTGACAGTGTTGTGTATCAAAAATGGGTAAATGGACCTCTTCTGTTTAATTATAAGTGGCACCGATTAGAATTTGCTGATTCAAATAATACAGGGAATAGCGCAAAGTAATAGTGATAAAGATTAGTTAATCACTTGTTTTTGATCCTGAGTTCAACTACCAAGTGCAACTCAAAGAGTGTTTGTAGAGACAGCGGAGCTGGCTTAGAATCTCCGTATCTCTCAAAGACAAAAATGAGGTGTACATATGAGAAA
>JABMPH010000054.1 GCA_013203805.1 Bacteroidota bacterium
CAACTGTTTTTATTTATGGTGGTAATCTTGGCAAGCCTCAGGGTATTGGCTTTCTTAATGATATTATTTTTTCCAACAGGGACAATTTGGACATATTTTTTTTAATTGTCGGTTCAGGTACAGAGTTTTATAAAATTCAAAGGTTTTTAGAAGAAAACGCTATTAAAAATGCAAAACTAATAAAATCACTATCCAAACAAGAATATGATAATTTGGTATATAGTTCAGACGTAGGGTTAATTTTTCTTGATCCACGTTTTACAATACCCAATTTTCCATCAAGATTGTTATCTTACCTTGAAAATAAGAAACCTGTTGTGGCAGCAACGGATAATACTACTGACCTGGGTTTTATTTTGGAAAAAAATGGTGCTGGATACTGGGTGGAGAATGGCGATTTGGAAAAAATGAACAACATCTTATCGAATTTTGTCAACAACAAAGAAAAAATCGAGTCAATGGGAAAAAGGGGTTATGAGTTATTACGAAATAATTATTCTGTGGAAATATCCTATGATATTATTATGAGCCACTTTAGTTGAATTCAGGAAATATGTTAAAACGCATATTTGATATTATTTGTTCTATGGTAGGTTTAATTCTTCTATCCCCCATAATCATAATACTTGCGATTCTTCTTAGAATATTTCTTTGCACTCCAGTCATTTTCAGGCAAATGCGCCCGGGCTTAAATAGTAAAATATTTACTTTCTATAAATTCAGTACTATGACTAATGATAGGGACAAAAACGGGATCATGCTTGAAGATAAGGACAGGATCACGCGATTTGGCAATTTTTTAAGAAAAACTTCATTAGACGAACTTCCAAGCCTTTGGAATGTATTAAAAGGCGAAATGAGTTTAGTCGGCTCCCGTCCTTTATTAGTCGAATATCTTGATTTATACTCACCTGAACAGGCAAGGCGCCATGAAGTCAAGCCGGGCATAACCGGCTGGGCTCAAGTGAATGGCCGTAATGCCATTTCCTGGGAAGAAAAATTCAAATTAGATGTATGGTATGTGGATAATAGATCATTTTGGCTGGATATGAAGATATTATTTATGACCATCTGGAAAGTGCTGAAAGTGGAAGGAATTAGCCCCAGAGGACGTTCGACAATGGAAAAATTTTATGGATGATATTCAAATTATTGTTCTAAGTGATGCACATGCCAATATAAGCGCTTATAATGCTTCACTTAAAATGGCCCGCAAACTAGGTTTTGATCAACTTTTGAATCTTGGAGATCTATTAACCTATGGTTGTAATCCTAAAGAAATATTAGATGAAACTTTTAATTCTATAGAATCTGATAAAATGATTCTCATCAAAGGTAATCATGACCAACTATACTTTGATCTTATACGTGGTGATCCGCGATATTATAATACACTACCAGAATGGATTCAAGAATCTATTGATTGGACAACGGATAATACCTACTTGGAGAATTTTGAAACAAGCTTACCATGGCGAGAACATTATAAGTTGGATAATATGTATTTCGCACATGCAAATCCTTTCAATTATGGTGATTGGACATATCTGAATATGCAGGATAACTATATTAGAGCGGCCATTGCTATGACTAAACATAAAAAAATCCTTGGATTTTTCGGTCATACACATCGTCAAAAGATTATTAATGTTTCAAATGTTAGTAAATGCCACGAAGCAACAGGGGTCGACCATTTTACAAGCGATTTCATTTCGAAGCAATTAGCTATTCTTATTACTTTAGATTCTATCGGACAACCACGAAACAATAATAAAAGGAGCACAATACTTATTATAAATAAAAAAAGCAGAAGGCTCAACTTGAAGTTCGTTGAAGTTCCATATGATGTGGGTGTACACAAGAAAACAATTCGACAAACTTTATTATCAAACAGAACTAAAGAAAAGCTTATTAGTTTATTCTAAAGAGAGTATAAGGTGGATAACATGACGGATCAGGTAAAAATAATTATTACGGGGGCTGGTGCTCTTCTTGGACAAGGAATGATTCGGGCTTTAAAGCGATCAACCCTTAAGACAAACATTATAGCCGTTGATCCGAGTCCTTTTGCAGCTGGTTTATATTGGGCCGACTCGAGACACTTAGTACCATATGCAACCGACCCTAAATATATGGACCAATTTAAAAAAATCATTCGATTTGAAAAGCCTGATGCAGTTTTAGTTGGAACAGATATAGAATTACCCATTTTTGCCAAATACCGTGAATCATTGGAAAAGGAGTTTCATACCCATGTACTTGTAAGCAGTCCTCGTGTAATTGCGATCGCCGATGATAAATACCTCACGTACAAGTTCTTGCGGGAAGCTGGATTTGATTATCCTGAAACGTGTTTGCCTGGGGATGAAGAAGAACTGATATCCAAGGTTGGTTTCCCATTGGTAGTTAAGCCACGAATTGGAGCACGTTCAGTAGGAGTACACGTAGTTTATGACAAATCAACACTAAAGATGGTTCTTGAAAAGAAAAACAATTTAGTCATCCAAGAATGTATTAGTTCTTCGCAAGAAGAATATACTGCATGTGCATTAGTATTTAATG
>JABMPH010000005.1 GCA_013203805.1 Bacteroidota bacterium
ATTAATAGTACTCTGTCTATTGTTAGTGTCGCCCTTGTTATTACCGCTCTTAGTATACTTACCTATCAGAGGAATGCTATTTGGGCAAATCCCGAGAGGCTTTATAAAGCAGAGCTTGCAATTAATAATAATAAACCTCGCATTCATGGCGTTTTAGGAAAGTATTACAAAGAGCAAAAACAGTATGAGGAAGCTGTAAACAGTTATAAAATTGCATTTGAGTTATCAGGTAATGTGAGGGATATTGATAATCAAGGTTTCCTTAAAAAATTTAGTTATTTAAATAATTATGCAACGAACTTGGTTAGAGCGGGTAAAGTAGATGAGGCAATATTGGTAATAAAACAATTCTTGCCGGAAGTAAAAAATAAAAAACATCTTGCCAGGATTTATTCTAATTTAGGTATCTTTTATTCACTCAAAAACAATTACTATCAATGCATTCAGTCCTTATCAAAATCAATAGAGTTGGATAACAAGATGGTAGAACCAATCTTATTCTCAGGGAAGTGCTATGCAAGATTAGGTAATAAAGAGATGGCAACAAAAATGTTTAACAGAGCACTTACTTTAAGCCCAGACTCAAGCCGTGTTAAAGCCATTATGAAGTCTGTTGGATATTAAATATTGTTGGCAAATATGAATCGTTGCAAAAAGATTTTGATTCAGTATGTGCTAAATTAGACATACCCTCTTCAAATCTGCCTCATAAAAACAGCACAAAAAATAACAATTACTTCAGCCGAATTAAAAATCATTTAAGCTATTACGATAATGAAACCTATGATTTTGTTGCAAAATTCTATCAGAAAGATATCCAGATTTTTGATTATGGAGATTCAATATAGTTATCTCGTTATAAGGAAAGGGATCGAGTGCTAAATCAATCTGGCTGTATAATTTAAGATGAGCATCTTTAGTAGGTAAAAGACCGTGCAGTTCTAATCTTTCTGATTCAATGCCGAGTTCTTTGAACCAATTAATATAACGCTGTTTAGTACTCTCATTTGAGAGAGGTTTAGACTTGTATAAGGCATCGCTCAATTATCGCTATTTTATTTATAATAATGTCGTCCATATTATCCCCCCATAAATAACCTATTGCCCGGCACTTGGATAACGTATTGCCCGGCACCTGAATAAACAAATAACCTTGTCTTGGCTACAGCAGCCTATAACGCAAGAAGTTATAGAATCAAACAATGGTTAAAAAATCAACCATCATTGCCTGCCGATATTTGGATCGAAACCATACCTTATAAGGAAACACGTGAATACGTTAAAGGTGTTTTAACCTATCAACAAATTCAATAGGTATCATGGTGAGGGTGTAGAAGCCAATTACCCGTGTATTGTTGATGGTATCTTCGAGAACAAATGTTCTAGTATTATCCTTTTTTGCCTGCTGGCTTGCCATGGCTTTAAAATAGTGATTTAAGGCTGTAATTTCACAGTTAAAATCATTTCTATCATGCTTAGCTTTATCCAACAGTCTAGTTTTCATTATTGTGTTTTATTTTGATAGCGAGAGGCAGCTATTTTTAATTTAGCGTTAGCTGTTACTGGCTTGTCTATAGCTTCCATTAGCATCATCGCATCACCTTGGCTGAGTTTGAGCACTTGCTCTCGCTCGATAATTTGTTTGGCTTTTTCTACCGCCGCACTCAAAACGAACGAGTTTATACTGGACATCCCTGCTAATGCAGTAGCCTTACTTAGTAAGTATTGGGTATCCTTATCAACCCTAGCGGTGATTCTGGGTAATGTAGCAGCCATAACTTTTACCTTTTCTTGATTTGCATGTGTCAAAATGACACACTTGTATTGTGGCTCTGAAACCTTAAATAGGCAAGCTTTGTGTAATTGTGTGTTTGTGTAATTGTGGCACATCAGATTCAGAAAATAGCTTAAATAGTATATTTTAGTTGCCCGGCACCTGAATAACATATTGCCCGGCACCTGAATACAGAACAACTACTTGAGCAATGATTATTTTTGGGGTGGTTTTGAAGGTAATATAGGAGTATGTAGCCATCTAGGCAAAAGGCTTTCATGCTTTTTCCTTACTAAATTAGACACACTACTTGGCGGTTCCCACTCACCCCATAACATTAAATTTTTATTCTTCTTTATGGAATCATTGCAATCGATATAATCACCTTTAGAAAAGATAAGACTGTTTCTTAGACTAATGATTTGTAAATACAAATGGTATACAATTGATA
>JABMPH010000055.1 GCA_013203805.1 Bacteroidota bacterium
GAGTTTTTAGGGAAACCAATCATAGCTTATTCAATAGAAGCAGCCATTAAATCAAATTTATTTGATGAAATAATAGTATCTACTGACGATGAAGAAATTGCTAAAATAGCAAGACAGTACGGAGCTAAAGTTCCATTTTTTAGAAGTAATAGAAATTCAGACGATTTTGCAGGGTTAGAAGATGTTATTTTAGAAGCTTTAAATTTTTATAAAGCTAAAACTGTTAATTTTGATAATATTTGTTGCATATTGGCTACGGCTCCTTTTATTACTATTGATAAATTAAAGCAATGCTTATCAAAACTAAATAAAGGCTTTTCTTCTGTATTTCCTGTTTTACGATATAGTTATCCAATACAAAGGTCATTGAAAAATGTGGATGGTAAAATTGAATTGGTATATCCTGAATATATTGATTCCAGATCGCAAGATTTAGAACCTAGATTTCATGACAGCGGTCAGTTTTATTGGATGAAAGTTGATAAGTTTTATGATAATAAAGAGCTGTTTACCGATAATACAAGTTATATTGAATTAGAAGAAATAGAAGTTCAAGATATAGATACATCTGTAGATTGGAAGATCGCAGAATTTAAATACCGATATTTTAAAATAACTAAGGGTTCTTAGTTATTTTATTGCATATAACAAATAGTCAATATTAATCTTTAAAATTTAAAAAATGGGAAAATTTAAAACAGAACAAGAACAATTCTGGGCTGGTGGGTTCGGAGATAATTATATTGAAAGAAATGTTGGAAAGAATTTGATTGCTTCAAATATAGCATTCTTTGCAAAAGTTCTTAAAAATACTACAAAAATTAAAACGGTATTAGAGTTTGGTTCAAATATTGGATTGAACATAATAGCATTGGAAACTTTATTGCCTAATGCAGGAATGGCTGCAATAGAAATAAATAGGAACGCTGTTAAAGAATTAAAAAAGAATTGTAAGAAGATACAGGTGTATCCCATGTCTATTTTTGATTTTGAACCAGATAAAAAAAGAGATTTTTGTGGTGAAATGATGGATAAATTCAACAATTTGAAAATAGTGGATTATGGTTTTGTTTATCACAGAGATACAAATTTTCCAAATGATGATATTACTTGGTTTTTACTAGAAAAGGTTTGAAGAACAATTAATATATAGAATTTCGTGAAACCCAAGATCTATATCCGTGTTGATGGAAATTACGAAATTGGCCTTGGTCATCTTTTTCGATGCATTGCTTTGGCAAACATTCTTGTTGATGATTTTGAAGTAATATTTTACTGCCGGCAAATACCGGATTCTTTGAGGGATGAATTAATTAATAATTCTTTTGGTTTTAAAAAAATACAAAGTGAATATCAATTTTTAAGGGATCTAAATTTTAGAGATATTGTAGTACTTGACGGATATTCTTTTGATGAAAAGTACCAATTAAAAGTTAAAGATAAATGTTTTAAGGTAGTTTGTATAGATGATATCGCTGATAGAAATTTTGTTGTGGATGTAATTATTAATCATTCTGAAGGAATAAGTGAAAAGGATTATTCTTGCCAACCGTATACAAAAATTTATCTTGGTTTGAAATACGCCTTATTAAGAACACCTTTTTTATTAGCTACGGATAAGAAGAGGAGAATTAAAGATATTAATAATTATTTTGTTTGTTTTGGCGGAAGTGATAGTGAAAATTTCACACTAAATACTGTTACACAATTAATAGGTATTGCAGATTTAAAAAAAATAAATATTGTTGTTGGTAGTGAATATTTGCAGCTTGAAAAGCTGAAATTATTTTGTGACAAAATAAACACTTGTAAAATAAATATTTATATAAATATAAACGCTGATGAAATGGTAAATATTATGTTAGATTCTCATCTCGCAATTGTACCTTCAAGTAGTATTTCTTATGAGGTCTTATCTGTTAAAATGCCAATGATAACAGGATATACAGCAGATAACCAGAAATCAATTTATAATTCCTTAGTTAAGAAAAATGTTGCTATTGGAATAGGAAAATTCCCGATTATCAATATCTATAGTTATATAGAAATTATTAAAGAAACAAAGAATAGAATACTTAAGAACCAATCAGAAATTTTTGATGGGAAATCTAACGAAAGATTATTAACTATTTTTAAAAAGTTGAATAATGAAAAATAGCACATATATAATTGCAGAAGTTGGGATAAATCACAACGGTGATATTGCTATTGCAAAAGAAATGATATTAGCAGCAAAAGATTGTGGTGCGGATTGCGTGAAATTTCAAACTTTTAAAGCTGAAGAATTTGTTTCAGATCCAAAACAAACCTATACATATAAATCACAAGGAAAAGAAGTTACAGAATCCATGCTTGAAATGTTTAAGCGTTATCAGTTTTCAGAAGCAGAATGGATCGAAATTGTTGCTTTTTGTAGAAATAATAATATTAAATTTAGTTCTACTGCTCAAAACCATTCGGATTTAATATTTTTAATGTCAATTTGCGATTTACCTTTTATCAAAGTTGGGTCTGATGATTTAACGAATGTTCAGTTGTTAAAAGAATATGCAAAGTATGGTAAAAAAATGATTATTTCAGCGGGGATGGCGTATGCATCAGAAATTGAAGATGCAATTGAAGCTGTTCGTAGTGTAGGAAATAACAATATAACAATATTACATTGTGTTTCTTCTTATCCGGCGTTAGCCGAAGAAGTAAATCTAAAAAAAATACCAACGATTAAAAATAGTTTTGATGTAGAAGTAGGATATTCAGATCATACTATAGGCTCTGCAGCTGCTGTTGGAGCAGTATGTTTTGGAGCAGAAGTAATTGAGAAGCATTTTACATTAGATCATAATATGCTTGGCCCTGACCATTGGTTTGCATCAGATACAAATGAATTAAAACAATATATTCTAGATATTCGTTCAATAGAAAATTGTATTGGCATAAGCAAATTATCCCCTTCTGAGAAAGAGCTGCAAATGCGAAAAATTGCAAGAAGAAAAATGGTAGCTATAAGAAATCTTCAAGAAGGACATATTGTTCAAGAAAAAGACATTGATTTTAAAAGAGCAGAAGGAGAAGGAATGCCCCCTAAATACAGAGATTTTCTTTTGAACCGAAAACTTAAGGTAAGTAAGAAGAAAAATGAAGTTTTATCATTAAAAGATTTTGAATAATGGCTGAATTCAAAAAGAAAGTTATCGATGCATTATTAATGCCAGAAAATAAATTTCACCCCATGGTGCATGTTTGGGGTAAACCAGAAATAGGCGAAGGCACTTATATCGGTCTGTTTTCTGAAATAAATGCAAATAAAGGGAAAGTGGTAATTGGTAAAAATTGTGATATAGCCTCCTTTGTTGCAATAAATTGTGCTGATTCACATTTAATGACTATAGGAATGAAAGAAGATATAACAAGAAGCACAATTATTATTGAAAATAATGTATTTGTAGGTTCGCATTCTTTTATTGGAGGCAATACTCAAATTGGTCATAATTCGGTAATTGCAGCAGGGACGATATTGATAAATTCTGGAGAAATCCCGCCATATTCTTTAATAA
>JABMPH010000056.1 GCA_013203805.1 Bacteroidota bacterium
ATGAACATATTTTGTTCATCGGGTGAATAAATAGTGGTAT
The DNA here is from genome assembly GCA_013203805.1 of Bacteroidota bacterium. Taxonomy (GTDB): domain Bacteria; phylum Bacteroidota; class Bacteroidia; order Bacteroidales; family F082. Next base: position 41 of record JABMPH010000056.1, read on the forward strand.
ACTTTTCGATTGAAGAGTGGACTACTTCCTAATTAATATAAACAGCACACATTAAGGCTTTGAGTTAAACAAAAGATTAATTAACTTTAAAAACTAAAGGCTACCTAAACCATAGCCCCAGAACCAAAAATAACTAATGGAATCATCGACCATCTGGATATGCAACAAGCTAGAATCAGCTGAATAAGACTAACGGAACCATTGATTATGAATAACAACATTGTTAAGCTTAATATAGACCCTAAGATACTTGACGAATTCACGCAGGGTTTAAGGAAAACTTTTGAATTAATGCAAGTGCTACCAAAATACTTAAAAATGTTAGCTGACTTGGGTTGGTTTATTAGCTTAGACCTGACACCTGGAGAAACCAAGACAATTTGCAATTATTTAGACGAAAGTAACATTGAAGCTTTGAATCAATTTCTAATAAAGGATGTAGACAACAATTTGGAAGCTATCAAGATTCGGGCTATAAATGACTTCCCAAAACGCAAAGAAATATTTGAGGCTATATTTCAAGCACATCTTAATAAGAATTATTCACTATCAATCCCAGTATTACTATCACAAATTGACGGCATCTGTTTTGAAACACTTAATGTTTCTTTTTACTCTAAAACAAATAAAAAACCTAAAACCAAGATTAGGCTTGAGTCTCTTACTTTTGACGAAATTCTTGATATTTACTTGACTCCAATGAAAAATAGTATTTCCATTTCATCAAATAAAAATGATATAGATTATCAAATAGGAAACTTTAACAGGCACGAAATAGTACATGGGATCTCAACTAATTACGGCACAGAAATTAATAGTTATAAAGCCTTTTCCCTTTTGAATTATATCATAGATATGTCAAAGGAAATTAAATCACATAAAGGATAAATAGTATAGTAGATGCTACGTTTTCATACAAGACTGAAACTGGTATCTTGGCCCACTGAAAAATCCCTGACCTTGTAGCGGAAAGAGTATAATCAATGATGTAGGGACATTAACTTCTCAACTTCCTCAATCAGTTGATGAGGTTTAACATTTAAGGCTTTAGATAGATTAAAAACAATATTAAGTGATGGCTTTCTTAGTCCTCTTTCAAGGAGTGAAATATATGTACGGTCAAGGTCGGCAAATTCAGCCAACTTCTCTTGAGAAATTCCTGCTTTTGTCCTATAAATTCTTAAAACATTTCCAAACGCTTGGCTCAACATATCTCAGACTTTAGTCTGCGATAAAGTAAGTGACTAAGAAAACCTAAGTCCACAGACAATTGTCTGAATATTTTGTTAATTTTAGAATTATTAAAAACCACAAATCACTAATAAATGAAAACAACTTTTATTATTATCTTCTTAACACTAGTGCAAATTGCCTATTCTCAACAACCTGAGGCTATCAAAGAAAAATATACTATCGAAGGAAACAAAGTATATTTTAAATTCGCTGAAACAAAAGTAGTAAATGGGAACCTTACTAATTATACAGAATTCCCACACAAAGAACCTAATAAATCAGATGTTAATAGGCATGCTAAGTGGATGGAATCTTATAAAGACTACCATACATATAAAGTTGCATTTGGTCGCATTAATTACTTCATTCAGAATGAAGGAATAGATCCTACAAAATTAGATGAATACCAATTTATTATTTATGGATATTTCGCAAACATAAGATATCAATTTGTGTATGATGCAGATGGTTATGGAGATGTTTTCGGAACCCCACTTAAATGGCATGAAAGATAAAAGTCTAAATTAGCTACTAGTATTTCCAAATAACTAAATTATATATAACTACTTAATTAATCTACTAGACGCTTTGAAAACAGCTAAATACAGCAAATTAGAAAGCTACTTTAGTATTCTGCTCCCCAATATACATCTACATCATTGGATTTGATTTCATCCTCAACAAACGTATTGAATTCCTTATCATCAAAATCCCTAATTTTTTCATCAATGGGATGCTCACTTCCCCAATAGGTCTGCTCTCTATATCCTTTAAGGGATTTCTTTAGAACCTCGTCTCTGTTGAGGGTTGAAGTTCCCTGGGGTGATGGTAAGTGATGAGGAGGGGAATAAGTATTATTCAATTGGATGAATTTAGGTTGAGGTAAGGATGAGGTATTGTTGGGAATTGAGGAATCCTTTTCATTAACGACAATTGCATAGCCAAAGATGGCAGTGGCAACTAATGAAATTAATATTTTCCTTTTGGGCGACATAATACAATAAATGCAATAATGATGCCCATAAATTGTACCCCATTAATTATTCAGTCTTTCTCTAAATTTGGATACCGAGTGCCTTTAAAAATGAGATGGGATTTCCCGTGTACAATAAGGAGTTTAATACAATTACTTTGGCATACTTAAGCACTGAATAACGAAACTTTTTTTTGTTGTAATAGTAAATATAACATGAACAAAAATTAATTTACAACAATGCTATAGGCAAGGCAGATTAAAGAAGCTTCGTAAAACAAATTATGCTATCATTAAACAAAATAAAGAAGATAATAGATAGCTATAAAGCTGGTGGTATTAATTATTTGAGGTTATCAAAACATCTGCATATATCAAGAACAACTTTAAAAAAATACGTTGCCAGAATAAAGGATATTGAACTTCAAGATCCTGAATTAATTAATTATCCGTATAAATTAATTAATCAATTAACAGCCAGGGGAAATACATCAATAAGGTATTTAATTATATCAAGTTTATTTCCATCAGTTTTATTTAACATTAATAATAAAGGTGCAACAGTCAAATCGGAATGGTTTAATTATAAAGAACAAAACGATAAATATTATAGGTACTCACAATTCTCTACTCACTTCTTAGCATGGTTAAAGGAGAACAAATTAAAAATAGACAACTTCTCAAGTTATCATATAAAAATTATATTAAAAGAGGATTTACAAACACTGAAAAAATGGAGAAAATCTACAAATAGAAAATTGTGGGGAAAGGCAGTTGTTATTATAGATAGATACAATGGGCATTCGATTCTTTATATTGAAAAAAAGATAGAATGTTCTCACAGAAAAATCAATAGTTGGATAAAAGCCTTTAATTCTTTTGGAATAAAGGGATTGGAATCTAAACCCCGGAAAATTAATGACAAAAAACTTAACGATATTAAATTAAAAAAATCGAACCTTATTAAATTAATACACGAAACTCCAAAAAATTATGGCATAAATAGAGCTTCATGGAGCTTGGGAACATTGTCTGAAGCTTATCTTAAGAAATATGATATTAAAATATCACGAACTACTGTTTCCGAATACATTAAGTCTGAAGGATATGGATTTAGAAAAGCAAAAAAGACACTAACAAGTCCAGACCCAAAATATCGAGAAAAGTTAGAAAATATAACAAACATATTGTCAAACTTAAAAAGTAATGAGAGATTCTTTTCGGTTGATGAATTTGGTCCATTTTCTGTTAAAATACAGGGAGGAAGGTCAATAGTAAAGAAAGGAACTGTTAAAACTTTTCCTCAGTGGCAAAGAAGTAAAGGTCGATTAATTTGTACTGCTGCTCTTGAATTATCAACAAACCAGATAACGCACTTTTATTCGACAGCAAAGAATACAGATGAGATGATTAAACTGTTGGATATTTTACTTAATGAATATAAATCAGACGAGAAGATATATTTTTCTTGGGATGCTGCTTCATGGCATGCTTCAAAAAAATTGAAGGAAAAAATAAAGTTGGTTAACAGTGATAATTATCGCTCAAAGAATCATACGCCCTTTGTTGAACTTGCACCACTACCTGCATCTGCTCAATTCTTAAATGTAATTGAATCTGTTTTTAGTGGTCTGTCTAAATCAATTATACATAATAGTAACTATGAATCGGTTGAGGAATGTAAGAACGCGATTAATTTATACTTTAAAAAAAGGAATGAACATTTTCTTGCAAATCCCAAGAAAGCAGGTAATAAGATTTGGAAGAAAGAAAAAGTAATACCTAAGTTTGATGAAAAAAACAATTGTAAAGATAGTAAATGGAGGTAATGAATCCACAGTCTATAGTCCTTCGGTCTTCAGTTTGTCTCGGCTCTCTCAATCCTCAAACGTATCACCCTAATATTGACTGAGCCACCCAAAATCGTTTCATTCTTCCCACAAATGAAACCAGAGAAAAAAGCGGTTGAATTAACTGAGGATGAAAAAGCGGTTTTCAACTTGCTAAAAGCTAAATCGCCGATCGACTTAAATGAAATAAAATCACAAGCCGGTTTAAGAAATAAACAATGGG
>JABMPH010000057.1 GCA_013203805.1 Bacteroidota bacterium
AACAGAGGTACTTTCTGCTTCTACTCATTGTTATCCTCGTAGTGGATAATAAAATCTTTTGATTTAACTTCGTGTTCTTCGTAATGAATGTAGTTGTCTTTAATAATTTATTATTTAAATTAAGCCTCCGGCAACACACCTTTAAATCCAGGCTTTAAAATTGTATACTATGCAGTATGGAAATTGTAAGTGGTATCAAAATAAAAGATATTTTCTTAGATAATGGCAACTGGTGGAAATTCTTTCTTAAGCACAAAGATTTAATACGATTAAGTATTATAAGCAATGTGCTTAAACTATTGATCTGTCGTACCAGCTTCCTTGGTTACCACCACTACGTTTGTCCAAACTGCAAGAAAGGCATAAAAGTTCCACACACTTGTAAATCAAGATTTTGCTCTACATGCGGCAAAAAAGCTACTGATAACTGGATAGAAAAGAACTTTAACATTCTCCCTGATACCAAATGGCAACATATCATATTTACAATGCCTGATAAACTTTGGATATTTTTCTGGCATAACCGTTACCTAATTAACCTCATTCCACCTATAGCCGCCAATATAATAAAAGAGCATGCAAAAGAAAAAGGAATAAAACCAGGCATCTTTCTTGCAATCCATACTTTTGGACGAGATTTAAAAAGAAATATACATATACATCTCTCTACTACTATCGGAGGATTGTCTCTTGACCATAAAGAATGGATTAAAAATTGTTATTTCCCCGAAAGCAAATTAAAAAGTATGTGGAGGTACGCTATCATTAAGCTTTTAAGGGATGAGTATAAAGACGGAAACCTAAAACTACCTCCTAGTTTAAAACATGTCAAAACTTATGACTCTTTTGCCTCATGGACTTCACAATTTTATAAAATAACATGGAATGTACAACTTAACAAACATAACGAAAACAAGGCTATCAATCTTAAGTACATAGGACGATATGTTAAACGCCCCCCTATTGGTGAAACAAGGATCAAGAGCTATGATGGTAAAAATGTTGTATTCGAATATCTTGATCACTATACCAATTCTGTTGACACTATGGATTTGCCTGTTTATGATTTTATCGCCAGGTTAATATGTCATATACATGACAAAAATTTTAGAGTTTTCAGATATTACGGATTTTTGGCAAATAGAGTGCGATCTACTCTTTTACCAATCGTATATACTTTCCTTAATATGAAAGACGTTATTACAAACGTCTATATCACATGGAGGGAAATGATTATTAACACTTTAAAAAAAGATCCACTTTATTGCTATCTCTGCAATAAAGAAATGATCTTAAATTCTTTTGTTTTGCCACCACCTACAAATACGATTAATGATGAACATGAAAAAATTGCTAACGGTTTTTACTCTTTTGTTTTGACTTGATTTAATATTTACTTTTTATTAAATACCATTGCGCTATGTCTAAAAATACATAATATTTCTTTACATCTTTATTATTTTCATTATTTGGCTACTTTAGGCAACTTAATATTTTTGATTTTACAAATAATCACATACTTTTAGATATTTTCACATAAAACCGGACTATTTCTCTATTTTTTATTCTATTTACCAAAACTTTGAAATTCTTATACGTTAAATTAACGCCTAACCCAACTTCCGCATTTTTATGATTTTTTAAGTGACAAATAGACAAATTAGGCCACGTAAGTCCTTATTCTACGTCAAAAAACACTTAAATTTGAGGTATGTAGTTACTATATTTATATTTTGCCTTGATTTCCGAGTTTTTAATATTGTATTATAATATTAATACTAAAAAACTCACTTTTCCTCAAAAATTTACTTTGGCAAGGCAATTTGGCGATTTTGTAGTTACTCGGAAAACTTAAGTCCTTACCACATAGGGACTTATGACTTGAAGTTCGAAACTGGGGCTAGCATTTCAGAGATCTTTTGGAAAGGCAGCTAGGATATAAAACCTTTTCTCGAATTCAGAAATTGTACGAGTGGTAATGTCTTTTCGTCACTCGTAATCTTAATCGGCTTTTAATTGCCCTTGATTATAAAATAGCGTGAGTTATGAGCACGGAGAATATACTTTTATGGTGGTTACATACAACCACCATAGAGGAAGTGTTTTTAAAATCAAAAAAATACCAATAACTTTAGGCATT
>JABMPH010000058.1 GCA_013203805.1 Bacteroidota bacterium
AACAAGATTATTGTTATATAAATAACAAAAACGGAACTTTCAGGGAAGTATCTCATGAAATACTTGGCCACATGTCTAAATCCAGTATGGGATGTGATATTGCCGATATAAATAATGACGGTTATGCCGACATTTTTGTTGCTGATATGCTCCCAGAAGAAAACCACCGTCAAAAACTCTTACGCGGACAGGACGGTTATGAACGATACCAATTGGCCGTTGATAGTGGTTTTCATAATCAATATGTACGTAATACATTGCAATTAAACAGGGGGCTCGCATCCGACAGCCTTCCCCGATACAGTGAAATCGGACAATTTGCAGGAATTTCAAATACCGATTGGAGCTGGTCGGCCTTGCTCGTGGATTTGGATAATGACGGGTTGAGAGACATATTCATCACTAATGGATATTTAAGGGATATTACAAATATGGATAATATGAACCATACGACAGATGTATATAAAAAGGCAGCGGCAAGAAGAGAAGATGTTAATTTTCTGAAACTTATTGAAGAATTACCCACCACACAATTGGAAAATTATGCATTTCAAAACACAAACGGAATTAAATTCATCAATAAGACAGAAGAATGGGGATTTAATCAAAAAACAGTTTCAAATGGTGCTGCCTACGCCGATTTCGATAATGATGGCGATTATGACCTGATAACAAATAATCTCAACCAGCCCTGCACAGTTTTAAAGAATAATCAACAAGAAAAGCTGAAAAATAATTTTATCAAAATTAAATTAATCGGCAGTGAACGTAATACACAGGGTATTGGGGCTAAAATATGGATTGAAACAGAAGATAAAAGCATTTTTCACGAAGCTTATACTGCCAGAGGATATCTGTCCAGTTCAGAGCCTGTTATCACGCTGGGTTTGGGCAGTTCGGTACTTGTAAAATCTTTAAAAGTGCTTTGGCCGGATGGTACACAAACTGTGCTTAGTAATTTGGCATCAAACCAGCTCATTGAATTGGTTTATCCTGGTTCTCAGGGAAATTTTGATTCCAGTAGTGTTGAGCCTAATAAAACATTGTTGGCCGATGTAACTTCTACTTCAGGAATTACTTTTAAACCTGCAACAAGTAATTTTGTGGATTTTAAAAAGGAGGGTTTGTTGTATTATCAATTATCAAAGCTTGGTGGATTTCTGGCCACAGGCGATGTGAACAGCGATGGCAACGATGATATTTTTTTTGGAGGAGCTGCCGGGCAATCTGCTGAATTATATTACGGAAATAACGATGGCACATTTTCTTTGAGTAAAAATCATCCCTGGTCGCTTGATAGCAGTATGGAAGATATGAAACCTTTATTTTTTGATGCAGATAACGATGGATACCTTGATTTATACGTTGTGAGTGGAGGAATCTCGTTCGAAATAAATAGTACGCAGTATCAGGATCGGTTATACCTGAACGACGGAACCGGACAATTTAGAAACATTTCGAATGTGCTGCCCAGTGAATCAACAAGTGGCAGTTGCGCAGTTGCCGCAGATTATGATATGGATGGCGACCTTGATGTTTTTGTGGGTGGTAGGCATCAGGGATCGGGTTATCCCAATAGCCCAAAAAGTTTTATTCTCAGAAATGAATCTAAAGGAAACAACATAAAATTTGTCAATGCAACCGAAGAAATCAGCACTTCACTTGAGCATATTGGAATGGTTACAGATGTACAATGGACAGATTATAATGGCGACAGTTGGCCCGACCTTATCGTAGTTGGCGAATGGATGGGGATTAAAGTATTTCAGAATGTGAATGGAAAACTTATTGAGCAGAAAATGGCATCATTAGAGAAAAGTGAAGGTTGGTGGACATCAATCAGTCAATTGGATATTGATGCCGATGGTGATATGGACTATTTGGTGGGGAATGCTGGTTTGAATTCGCAGATAAAAGCCTCTGTTACTGAGCCGGTTGAATCATATACTTTTGATTATAATAACGATGGAAACCTTGATCCTATTTTATGTTACTACATTCAGGGTAAAAGTTACCCAATGCATTCAAGAGATGAGTTATTGAATCAAATTAATCAGTTGCGCAAAAAATTTCCGGATTACAATTCTTACGCCGATGCCACAATTATTGATTTAATTGACCCGGAATTGCGAGAAAAATCGTTTAAATTGAACGCAAATATCATGGAATCATGCTGGATTGAAAATGTAAAAGGAGAACTCATATTAAAAAAATTACCGGATTTGGTTCAGTTTTCTTATGTCAATGCATTTGTCAATTTCGATTTCGATGGAGATGGTACACAGGATGTAATTGCTGCGGGAAATTTTTATCCTCTTAAACCACAAGTCGGGATGAATGATGCTTCTATGGGTACTTTTCTAAAATTTGCCAACAATGCATTTACTGTTACAAATGATATAATTTCTCCACTTTGGCTATATGGTGATATTCGTGATATGGCATTATTGTCATTCAAAAATGGAAAGAAGTTAGTTGTAGTATCAAAAAATAATGATACGCCGAGGGTTTACGCAATTAATCCTGAATTTGGGAATGAATCAAAAGATCGATAAATAAATTAAATCCCAATAAATATTTTACTATTAGATATGAGTAATGAGTATCAAGACACAAGACAATACCAATGACGCTCTACTCAGGAAAAAAACTTAATAATAAATAAATAATCAAAATATGATAAACGAATTATTCGATTTAACCGGAAAAATTGCCTTAATTACCGGGGGAACCCACGGCATTGGAATGGCCATTGGAAAAGTTCTTGGCCAGGCCGGAGCGAAAATATGTGTGAACGACATTGCTGATGAAAAGCTGGAAGAATGTAAAGCGGAATATGCAAAATTTGGTATTGATGTTTACGCGATAAAATTTAATGTAACCGATGAAGATGATGTTGATCGGGGCATTTCTAAAATTGAAGCCGAAGTTGGTGATATTGATATTTTGGTAAATAATGCAGGAATTATTAAACGTATTCCAATTTTGGATATGGCAATTGCAGATTTTAAGCAGGTAATTGATGTTGACCTGGTTGCACCACTGATTATTGCAAAACGTGTGGCTCCAAAAATGATTGCAAAACGCTCGGGTAAAATCATTAACATGTGTTCGATGATGAGCGTTTACGGACGTAATTCTGTTTCTGCTTACGCATCGGCCAAAGGTGGACTGAAATTGTTAACGGCAAACATGACTTGCGAATGGGCAAAATATAATCTTCAAATAAATGGTATTGGACCGGGTTATATTGCCA
>JABMPH010000059.1 GCA_013203805.1 Bacteroidota bacterium
CCTTTAGGTGGCAGTAGAGGAAACCAAGCAAAACAGATAAGAAACATATTTATTATTTTTATTGTAAGTGGGTTTTGGCATGGAGCAAACTGGACCTTTATAGCATGGGGCTTTTTGAACGCTTTATATTTTTTACCGCAATTGTTATTACATACGAATCGTAAAAACCTGGACACCGTTGCTGAGAACTCTATCTTTCCATCTATTAGCGAAACTATCAAAATGGCAACAACATTTTTATTTACATGTTTAGCGTGGATATTTTTTAGAAGCGATTCTATTGGCGACGCTTTTTCTTATATAAGCACAATGAGTTTAACATTAAATGCCTTGCCTTCAACTGAAATATTAGTTGGAGGATATCCAACAGTAGTTTTTTTTGGTTTTTTATTAATAGTAGAATGGTTTCAGCGTAAGAAGCAGCATGGGTTGGTACTAGACGGTATTCCTGTTCCAAGGGTTGTCAGATTGGGTATTTATATTGTATTAATAATATCGATATTGGGATTTGGCAGCAGTAACCAACAATTTATTTATTTTCAGTTTTAGGCAAAAATAATGGCAAAGTTTATAATTAATTTTATACAATTTACTGTTATATCAATTGTTGTAGTGGCGGCGCTCCTGTTAATAGTCAATAATCCAGAAAAATTAGGATTGTTGGGTGAAGTATTTAATGATGGAATTGAGGCTAAGATTGAATCCCTATACCTTAACGTTGATGGAGAAAAACCAACAATAATAATTGCAGGTGATTCAAGAGCTGAACGTCAAATAAGTCCAAGTATTATTCAAGCACAAACTGATACGAAAATAATTAACATTGCGGTTAGTGCAGGTGATTTGAGCACTTTAATTAAGGCATTAAAAAAATACAATATAGACAAAACTACAGGCCTGTTTATTATCTCTGCCGGAAGCTTTCAAATAAGTGACGCCTCCATTGGTCCGGGATACATGTCTATTAACGTATTAAACCAATTAACCCTGGAAGAAAAATATTCCTTATTCGGAAACCATTGGAAAATTGCGCTTAAAATGTTAAAGTATCAAATAAGAGGAACGCTAAAATCATACTTGCAAAAAATAGGGTTATTTAAAAAAAAATACCCGAAATCTATCTTAGATAATTATGGTTTTAATGGAATTACAGGCAATTTTGATCCGGAGGAATTAGAAAACTCAAAAGCATACTGGGAAAGGAATGGTGAAATCAAAATCCCTTGGTATAAAGCAACGAAAACAGACGGAATTCGTTGGGAAAATTTTAAAAAGAACTTGTTTCAATTGAGTGAAATGAGAACTATTAAATTTATTTTTTACCAACCACCAGTTTCTCCTGCTTGGTATAATTTAACAAAGAACACGAAAATTGATCAAATAGAGAACCAGTTTTCTTTACAGCTAAAGAATGAGATTCTCAATTATCCCAATATTATGTTTTGGGATTTTTACAATACAAAAATAACCGTTTTAAAAGATTCCATGTATTATGATCCAATGCATTTAAATAAAAATGGAGCAGAATTATTTACAAAACACATTATGAATCTTTTAATAAATCTCGGAAGCCCGAGTAACACAAGAATATTCGATAATTAATTTCTCCAAACACTGTTAAATTAAACCGGTCATAATTACCGCTAAATTTGCTCTGAAATTCAGGCTAGAGTTTTATAAAATAAATAAATACAATTATATAGGTATTATTTATTGTAATAATTATATTTGATATGGGTGTGCGGTGATTTCTATGAAAATGAAGAAAAACACAAAAGATAAATTACTTTCTATATGCATCTTTACATATAATAGACAACCATACTTATCGCAATTATTACTTAGCATTGAAAATGAGTTTAGAAAGCCAGAATTGAACCAATCTGTTGAAATTATAATTTCTGATAATGCAAGTACAGATAAAACTTCAGAGATCGTATCGTACTTTACCCAGTTTTTACCAATTAATTATCATCGTAATAAAATCAATCTAGGGGCTGACGAAAATTTGAAGATAGCAGCCACTTTGGCAAAAGGCAAATTTATCTGGTTTATATCCGATGACGATATCGTAATACACGGGGCCATAAATATAATTTTACAGTTTTTACAGAAATATGATGAATATTCATACATTTATTTCCCAAGGGTTCTTGCGAATTCATTAGGTGATATAATTGAAGGGTTAGCACCCGAGCCCAATATAGATAAAACTCAACATTTTAACTCAGGAATTGAATTGTTAAGTAGTAATAAGGGTAGAATGTTGGGGTTATTTTTATTCGTAAGTAGCATAATTGTTAAAAGGGCTTTGTGGGAGAAAAACATTGGTATGTATAAAACAAAGATTAGGGGGTGGTCTCATGCAATACCAATATTAAATATTATTAAAAATGCTAAATGTGCAATAATAAAAGATCCTGGTATAATATGTCGTTTAAATAATAGCAATGAAATATCAAGTTTAGTTTGGTTTGATAATTATATAAAAGTGTTCTTGTATGCAAAAAATATTGGTTTTCCTGAGCAGGTTTGTGATAAAAAAATAAAAGATATTGTTAGCCACAGTGAAAGGCTATTTTTACTTGATAAAATGCGTGGTGTGCGCTCAGATAATATTGAGATTTGCCTAAAAAAATTAAATTGCCAAGAGTTATTGATTTATAAAACTATAATGGTTCGGCTTAGTCGACTCCCACGATTAATTCTTGCGCCAATTTATTATATTTATAGCATCAAGCGTAAAATTTTATTACACGTACAGTACAATCAATAATATGCCAATTTATATATATAGCCTTAGAAAAACATTGTAAAATTATTCAGCATATAATAGATAATAACTTAATGATTTAGATATCCGATTGAAGGTGAACACTTCAAGATCAAGAAAAAAAAATGTAATATGGAACACCATATTTCAATATTATGCAGTGAGTTTTGCTATTATATGGGGTGTGACACTTGTTCCATTATATTTAAAATTTATTCCTCTAGATATTTACGGTGGTTGGTTAGCTACGGGAAATATTATTAGCTGGTTGACAATAATTGACCCGGGGTTCTCTGATATTTTGAGGCAGCAGGTTGGAAAGGCGTACAGCGAAAATAATTTCAGTAGGGTAGGTGGACTCCTTGGCGCTGGTATGGTAAATTCTTTGATAATAAGTATTGTTGTGTTTGTAATTGGTGTTTCACTAAGCGATGTACTAC
>JABMPH010000006.1 GCA_013203805.1 Bacteroidota bacterium
GAAAATATCGTTCGCCTTTGTCCTCAGCATCTTTCCAGATATTGAAAACATGTGCTTGCAGCCTTCTAAAAGCTTCTTCTTCAGGGATACATGTATCGGTTACCCTATTTAGTCCTTTTTCCAATAATTCCCATTCCTGTTTTGGCGATAAATCGCGATATTCAGGAACACGCTTATAATGTGAATGAGCAACAAGATTCATAATATCTTCTTCCAGGTTTGCTCCTGTACACGATATAATCTGCACCTTATCTTGTCGTATAACCTCTGCTAATGATTTGCCAAGTTCAGCTGTACTCATGGCACCCGCAAGAGTAATCATCATTTTGTTGCCTAAAGCAAGTTGGTTTTCGTAACCCACAGCCGCATCAACCAAAGTAGCTGCATTAAAATGTTTGTAATGGTTGGTTACAAACTGTGAAATTGGTCCTTTACTATTCATTTTTTAAATTTATAACTAAGCATACTATAATACAATTTTGCCACCAAAAATTCGGGAGCTTTGTTCAACAATATTGGTGCTAGTTCAACAATATCAAATCCAACAACATTTTTTTGATCAAATACTTTTTTTAAATAACTAATCGTAGTATTCCAATCTAAACCTCCCGGCTCCGGTGTTCCTGTTGATGGCATTATTGAAGGATCAAGGGCATCGAGATCGAAAGTTATATATACGTTATCGCTCATTTGATCTATTGACCTCTGCATCCATGTATTTGATGAATAAATATCCTGCGCAAAATAACACTTTTCTTTATTTAGATATTGCTTTTCGCAGATATCCATACTACGAATACCCACTTGAATTAAATTTGAATTTTTACTTGCATCGTGCAAAGCACAAGCGTGGTTAAACTTCGATCCTAAATAATCTTTACGTAAATCGGCATGTGCATCAAGTTGAAGAATTGTAATATCTGAATATTTCTCATAGAAGGCTTTAATAACTCCAATGCTAATTGAATGTTCTCCACCAAAAAATGTTAAGAATTTATTTGTGTTTAATAATTCTTTTGTTCTGTTGTAAACAACTTCAAAAACTGATTCAGGAGTAGCGTTTTCCGTTATGTCGGGAAGAATATGAATTCCATTTTTATAAACTTCTGTATCTGTTTCTATATTGTATAATTCCATGTTTTCAGAAGCTTCCAGAAAAGCACTAAATGCTTTATCAGCACCTTTTCCCCATGTACTGGTTCCGTCGTAGGGTATTGATTGCAATAATATTGCTGAATTATTATAATCAGCATACTTATTTTCTATTCCTGCAAAGTTTCCCATTTTCTAACTTTTGTAACCTAATATTTTAAACATCTCTTCCGCCGACTGCTCCTCTCTATAAACATAATCTATTATATTTCCTTTATCATCCCTGTCGATAATAACATGTTTTGGCGAAGGAATAAGGCAATGCTTTATTCCACCATACCCACTAATTGCATCCTGATAAGCACCTGTATGGAAGAAACCTAGATACAATGGCTCTTTATCATCATCAGAGTATTTTGGTAATAAAATTTCCTGATTTAAATCTTCAGAATTATAATAGTCGGAATGGTCGCAACTAATACCCCCGATATTAGCACGGTGGTATTCGTTATCCCATTTATTAATCGGCAAAAGAATAAATTTTTCATGAATCGACCAAGCATCTGGTATTGTATTCATCAAACTATTGTTGATTATATACCACGATTCAGTATCATTCTGCTTTTTTTGTTCCAATACTTTAAAGATAATTGCTCCCGATTCACCTACCGTATACTTACCAAATTCAGTATAAATATCGGGTTCAATTACATTTTCTTTTACACAATTTTCTTTAATGTTTTTGATTATTTCATTAATCATGTATTCATAATTATACTCAAAACCAAGATGATTACGTATAGGAAACCCTCCACCAAGATTAAAGGAATCTAAACTGGTACAATCTTTTTTTAGCTCGATATACAATTTAAGGGCTTTTTGAAACTCGCCCCAATAATACAATGTGTCTTTGATGCCTGAATCAACAAAAAAATGAAGCATCTTAAGCTCAATATTTTCATTATTTTTTATATTACTATTAAAAAAATCAAGCATCTCGGTATGCCGGATTCCCAGGCGTGATGTATAATATGCTGACTGAGCCTCTTCATTAACAGCCATGCGTAAACCAATTTTGATTTTGCGATTGCCTGATAACATTTGAATTCTTTCAAGTTCTTTAATACTATCGAGAATAATGGTTGAGTTTTTAAACCCGGCATCTTGTATAAGAAGTATTTTCTTTATATAATCATCTGTTTTATAACCATTGTGTAGTATAATCCTGCCTTTGTCTATTTTTTTTTCCTTGTAAAGATTCAGGATCAAGTCAATATCAAAAGAAGAAGATGTTTCGAGATTCACTTTATGCTTTAAAGCTTCACTAATTACATGATGAAAGTGATTACATTTTGTGCAATAGCAATTAAAGTATTTCCCCTGGTAACCATTGTTTTTGATCGCTCGGTTAAATAGATTTCTGGCTTTTTTAATTTGGTCGCCTATTTTAGGTAGATATATAAACCTAAATGGAGTTCCATGCTTTTCGATCAAATGCTTCAGCGACACTCCATGAAAAGTTAAGTAACCATCTCTTAAATCAAAACCTTCTTGAGGAAAGTAATAACTTTGTTCTATCAAATCAAAATAAGTGTTTTTCATCTACGTTTTCATTATTTGTGGTTTAAATGATCGCCAACAGCAATATTACAAAGAACGCCGATGGAAGGAATGAACAAAATCTACAACCCAACTGCTTAACATCTTTGATGACAAATTTAAAAAAGTTCTTATACAACAATACTTTTTGCGAAAATTTTATTTTTCTTATAACACACTGTATATCTATTTTATACAAAGAATTCCTACAGGATCAGCAAGGCTGAAAATACATATAACAAATTATTTCAATTCTCCTCTGCCTTTCCATTCAAATTTAAACACAAAGGAAGAGAATGCTGCAACTACAATATAAATTGGATAAATAAACTCCATAAAGAAAAATAAAGGTTTTAGATTACCTTTGTTTGAAAATGTGAGGAACTTAAAGACTAAAGGCATATCGATAAAAAACTTGGTAATAATAATCAGGATATAAATTGGTAATAACCATGTGTACAACAAACTGCCTAGTAACATTAGAAAGAGAATTGTATTAAACAAAAAAACAGTTAATGAAACAATTATTGGCCAAACCAATTGATACCCTGTTGCCTTTGATGCCCATCTGATACGTTGTTTTAAAAATGCATTAAACCCACCGGGAGCGTTTGTTGAAACAATAGCTGCTTCATTAAGTAAGAATCCTACTGACTGTGAACCATATTTTTTTACAACATGGTGAATAAGAAAAACATCATCGCCTGATGTATATTTTTTCCCACTCTCTTCATTACTTAAAAATACCTCCCGCTCAAAAGCAAGGTTGGCTCCATTGCCCATTAATGGCAAACCAATACCTACCGAACCTGCCCCAGCTGCAACCAGACTGATAAAATCCAGTGCAAATAATTTCTGTATTATCGATTTTTCATTTTCATAAACAACCGGGCCTAGTATGATTTTTTGTCCTCTGGAAATATACTGATGAACTATGCTTGTTATCCATCCTGTTTTTATACTGCAATCACCATCTGTTGTAATTATTAACTTTGCGGATGACTTTGTTATTCCCTCTTTCAAAGCACTTTTTTTGCCTTCTCCCTTGGCAGATATAACAACTATCTGTTTACCCGAAATATCACTAATTGATTGTTCAACTATCTCAACTGTATTATCTATTGAGTGATCATCAACAATAATTATATCATACAAATTAGGATCGTAATTTTGATCGATTAGTTGGTTAATTAGCCTTTGAATATTAGCACTTTCATTTCTTACTGCAACCACAATACTTACCTCTATTTCATCTTTACATTCAACTAAATTAAAACCATTTGATAGCTTTAACCAGCCATAAGTAATCACCCCAATAATGATGAGATAGGCTATTGTAACTCCAAATACAACCCAAATAATTGAACTAACTATCATTGTTTTTTCTAAAAAACTTTAAACTAAAAACAAATAGTGCTCCCACAACCGCTGGGATAACCAAGTTAAACAACCACAACAACGACGATGCACTTACAACCGATACAGCCAACTCAGGACTCCACAAACCTAATGCTTCGAAATGGTGTTGAAAAACATATAAACTTACCGAACCTCTTACGCCTATTTCCGTTAATGCAATTGTTGGAATTATTGTCATTAAAAAATAAATAATAGCTATAAGCATAATGGCTTCAAGATAATCAATGCCAACATTAAATACTCTTAATAAAAGAAAAAACTGGAATGAAAAAACAACATATCTAAGAATACTTAGCACTAAAACATTAAATAATTCTCTCTGATTATACCACGAAAAAACTTCTGCGTACTTTTCAATTTTATTGTAATATTTTCCACTTATTCTTTGGATAATTATCGAAAAAACAGAAAAATTAAGATAGGCTAGTACCATTGTGGTAGCTGCGGTCAGAGTCACCATTATAAAGCCTACATACATCCAAAAATTTAATCCAAATCCAATATCAAAATACTCAGGAAAATAAAAAATAGATGCAATCAACCCTAGTATCAAGGTTGTTAATAATTGTGCGAAGCTTCCTAATATGGTTGACAATACCGCCTGAATTCTATCAGCTTTTTGAAGAATAAATACACGTCCAAGGTAATCTCCCACCCTATTTGGCATAATCATGCTCACTGATATGCCCGCAAACACGCCTTTAATAGAATTCCAGAGTGATACTTTTTCTATCTTACTAATTAAGTACTTCCACTTAATGCTTTCAATTAATATGTTAACTGGCAACAATGCCAAAACTGTAATTAATATAAGATCAGACCATAATCCAGATGCTATACTATTAAAGTCGTATAGTATGTAACTCAAGTCTTTCCTATGAAATAGCTGATCATAAAGAAATACAATAGTGATAACTACAACCAATAACCTTATGCGGATATTATATGTTTTACGTAGTTTTGTTTTCATTTACTATAACCAGTTAAAAATTTGGAACGTATAATACTAGGCATCGACCCGGGAACAAACATTATGGGTTATGGATTGATCCACCAAAGTGGAAATACAATTCGTTTAATCACAATGGGTATTCTAAAATTAGGAAGTTATGATAACCATGCGCTAAAATTAAAAAAGATTTTTGAACGCACCCTAGGAATTATAGAAGAATATAATCCTGATGAAATGGCGTTGGAAGCTCCATTTTTTGGTAAAAATGTGCAGTCGATGCTAAAACTTGGTAGAGCACAAGGGGTTGCAATGGCTGCCGGATTGTATAAAGACATTCCAATTTTTGAGTATTCTCCGAAAAAAATAAAACAATCAATTACTGGAAATGGTAATGCATCAAAGGAACAGGTTGCAGCAATGTTAGGCAATATTGTGCAAATAGACGAGTCACCGAAATATTTGGATGCAACAGATGGTTTGGCTGCAGCTGTTTGTCATTATTTCCAGGGCTCAGCAATTAAAACAAATACCAGCTACTCAGGTTGGAAAAGTTTCTTACAAGATAATCCCGATCGACAAAAAAAATAACTATTTAGATTTGTGCATTAATGACAAATAATAAAAATAATCCTCGTCAGTATTTCGAAGAACAAAAGGAAAAGTATACCAAATCCCTATCAGATGTACTCCTGCAGATAAAAAAGATTTCCATTGCACGTATATCGGTTTTCCTAATAACTGTTGTTGGAATATACCTAGCTGTTGCGTACAGCCTGCAAACTATTGCATTGTTATTTATTTCGGGGATTGCTTTGTTTATATATTTGGTATACATCCATATTGGATTGGAGAAAAAGAAAATATGGTTTGAGACTTTAGTTGATATAAATCGAGATGAACTAAGATTACTTGATGGACAAACTGAAGGAATGCCAACAGGAAAGGAGTTTCTTAGCTCGTCTCACTCCTA
The DNA here is from genome assembly GCA_013203805.1 of Bacteroidota bacterium. Taxonomy (GTDB): domain Bacteria; phylum Bacteroidota; class Bacteroidia; order Bacteroidales; family F082. The sequence goes on from JABMPH010000006.1 coordinate 6,033, forward strand.
TAATGAGGACCTTGATATGTTTGGTGAAAAGTCCCTTTTTCAACTAATTAACAGAACCACAACCACAACCGGGAAAACAATGCTTGCCAATAGGTTAAACAATCTTATCGATGATATTCCTTCTCTCAAATCCCGACAGGAAGCAATATCAGAACTGAGTAGCAAACCCAACTGGAGGCAAAATTTTCAGGCAGCAGGCAAAATTTTTAAGGAATCCCAAAGCGATCAGGCAAATTTATTGAAATGGGCGAAAAGCTCTAGCAATATATTCAACACTGTTTTTTACCGGGCAATGCTGATTATTAACCCTATACTTGGATTTGGAATATTAACACTTATTGAATTAAATATACTGACCATATCATCATTCTTGATGTTTTTAATTATTCCGCTATTTCTGGTTGGAACAAAACTAGGTGTCATAAATAAAATTCATAATGATGTAAGTAAAAAGTCGGGGTTATTGCTAAAATATGCGGAATTACTATCGATGATAGCCAGAGAGGAATTCGAATCGGGATTACTTTGTAATATAAAAGATAAAATAACAGGTGAAAAATCAGCAAATATTGCTGTTAAGAAGATTGCTAAGATTATGAAATCAATGGATTACCGGTTGAATATGCTGGTGGGAATATTTTTAAATGTTTTCTTTCTATGGGATATTAAGGTTGCTATTAAAATTGATGTTTGGAAAAAACAATATGCACAATATTTAGAAATTTGGTTTGATCAATTGTCAACAATGGATGAGTTACAATCATTTGCAGCGTTCAATTTCAATTTTCAGGATTCAATTTTTCCAGATTTTTGTGATGGGGAATTTAAAATAGTTGCTTCAAATGTTAAGCACCCTTTTATATCAAAAAAAGTGAGTGTTGGCAACGAAATAAATTTTGATGGCTGGAAACAATATCAGGTAATTACAGGAGCTAACATGGCTGGTAAAAGCACATATTTGCGCACCGTAGGGGTAAACATTGTTTTGGCTCTTACCGGATCATCTGTTCTCGCCAATAAATTTTGTATTAGGCCCATTAATCTTTTCACCGGAATTAAAACTACTGATTCGTTACAGGATGGGGAATCATACTTTTTTGCAGAATTAAAACGGCTAAAGGAACTTATTGAAAAACTCGAAGAAGGAGAAAAACTATTTGTGATACTTGACGAAGTACTCAGAGGAACAAATTCTGCTGACAAGCAAAAAGGATCGATGGCGTTAATTACACAATTGATAAATCTGAATTCATCCGGCATGATAGCAACTCATGATTTAACACTGGGAAGCCTTGCAGATGAATTCCCTATAAATATAATTAATAAACGTTTTGAAGTGGAAATAGCCGATAACGAACTTGTTTTTGATTATTCGCTGAAAGAAGGAATTTCACAGAACCTTAACGCTACTTTTTTAATGAAAAAAATGGGGATAACCGTTTAGTCGCCTGCAATCAAAAGATGCCGAATTAGGTATCTATTAAAAAATTTATAACTTTATATTTCGATATTCTGAAATTTAAATAGAAATATTACCTTGATTGAACAATCTTAACATACGAAATCATATGTATATTTCGTTTGTAAGTATAAGGATTGTGAGTAAATTTGCAAAAAGAAAGAGCTAGATATGGAAGACCAGAATTTAATTAATCCAAAGCAAAATAGAGGCGGCTCCAATTTATGGATGTATATTGTAATTGTTATAATGGCACTGAGTATAATTGGTGTTTCGTTATGGTTGCTGTCGGTAAAAAGCACTATGAATGAACTACTTGCCGAAAAGGAAGTTCAAAAACTAGAATTGGAGCAAGAACTGCAAACCTTAATTAAAGAACACGAGGATATCAAAAAAGCTTACGGAGATATCAGCGATTCTTTAATTGTTATGGATAGTGTTATTCAAGCAAACGCCATTGAGATAAAAAAAATGCTCAATTTTAAATGGGAATATTACAAGATTAAGAAAAAAATGTCACGGCTCCAGGTAATTGCACAGGGTTATGTTAGGCAAATGGATTCAATAGTTACAATAAATCATGATCTTACTGAAGAAAACATCCAGATAAAGGAAGAGATAAAAATAGAAAAAAGGAAGTATCGTCAACTTGAAGAGCAAACGGTGGTTCTTACGGGCAAAGTTGATGAGGCCTCTGTTATAAATATTTATAATCTCAAAAGTACTGGTATTCATGAAAAAGGTGGTAGCAAAGAGATAGAAACCGACAAAATACGCAGGGTAAATTTAATAAAAGTTTGTTTTACACTAGGTGAAAATTCAATTGTTGAGGCCGGGAAAAAACATATTTATGTTCGGATAGCTGAGCCTGGCAAGGAAATTCTTGTTAAGGGACGAGGAGAAGAATATTCATTTAATTTCAATGGTGAAATTCTTCAGTACTCAATAATGGAAGAGGTAGATTATGAAAATAGTGCTATCGATATGTGTATCAGATGGCATAAACGTGACACAAAAGAGCTCGCCCCTGGCATTTATCATGTGGATATTTTCGAAGGCAGCAACAATATTGGACAAACATCTTTTACTCTGAGGTAGATTACCGTTGTTATAATATTGAATTACAGCTCCTATTCGTACATGACCGTAAATGCCTTAGAGGGTAGATTTATTTGAACCATATAAGAAATATAAGGACATATAAGGTTTACCATACTATTCTGATTTCTTTACAATAAGACCAACTTCCATTATTCCGGGAATTTCCATCTTATTCATTTTATTTTCAACTCTAACTTTGCATATTCCACTTTCGTTGAATATCATATCATTTCTTATTGGTAGTTCAATATCCCAAAGTTCACCCATGCCATCTCCCTTCCAATCAAAGTCAGTACCCTTCAACTGATAATGGTAATCTCTTGATCGCATCTCTCCGTCAGGAGTAAAAAAAGTAATATTTACATCGATAAAACTGTACGGAAAATCTGTATGATGACGAAAAGCCAGGTAGAAATCGAGGGGTTGTTTCTTATCAACAGGAAGTTCAAAATCCAGTACGTCGAGTCTGTTCCAACTTAGATCATCAAACTTATTATACTCTTTAAATATAGTATTACTATCACAGCCTGTTACCAGCAAACTGATCATTATTGTAATTATTAAATATTTCATAATATCAATATTTTGACTACAAATATAGTTGAGATTAGTCTACAAAGAACTTACTTTTGCATAATGAGTAAAACTGGGAAAAAGAAATACTATGTAGTTTGGAGAGGAATTAAACCAGGTATTTATAATTCATGGAATGAATGCAAAAATCAAGTTGAGGGCTTCGAAGGTGCACAATATAAATCATTCACTGATGAAGATGAAGCCAAGAGGTCATTCGATGGTTCCTATTGGGAAATTACTCAACTTAAGGGAAAGAAGAATCTCCAGGAGCTTACCACAAAAGAAAAACCAATCTTGAATAGTATTAGTGTTGATGCAGCATGTTCAGGAAATCCTGGGACGTTGGAGTTTAGAGGTGTGTTTACTGATACCGAAACAGAACTCTTTAGGCGAGGTCCATATGAAATGGGAACCGTGAATATTGGAGAATTTCTAGCAATTATACTGGCTCTGGCCTGGCTTAAAAAACATAAACTAAATTACCCTATATATTCCGACTCGAAAACAGCTATTGCATGGGTAAGAAACAAACGGGTTAACACCAAGCTTGAACGAACAGCAAAAAATGTTGAAATATTTCAAGCCCTGGATAATGGAGTGGCCTGGCTTAAGAAAAATCCGGTTACGGTAAAAATCCTCAAATGGGAAACAAAAATCTGGGGAGAAATTCCTGCAGATTATGGTAGAAAATAGTCATCTAAGGGCATGGTCCATTTTCGCAACAAGGCCCAAAATGACATTCAAAAAATGTTGCAACTACATTGATAAAAATTAGTAATACACTCAAGTAGAAGGTGAATTTCTCATAAGTAAACGGTTTTCTTTCGGTTTCCTTCTTCTCGTCTTTAATAAAGAATAAAAATACTACCGAACCAATTATACTTGCCACATAAATTACAACAGCCCAAGAGTATAAATGCATCCCTAATACTGCAGTACCATAACCTGTAGGCTCACCAGCTACCGGACAAATGTGCAATAATATCTGGCGTATCGAAAAAGCAGAACCTACCAATGCAGATAGTATTACAATGCCAAAATGCTCCTTCTTAAGGCCGAAATAAGTGTTTAAACTAAGGCCGAAGATAACACCGATCATTCCTATTCTCTGCAATAAGCATAAAGGGCATGGATTTTCACCCAGTCCAAATTGAAAATAAAATGCACCTATCAAAACAGATGATACAAGCAACATTGCTGTACTATTCGCTATATAAAGTCCCTTCAGGTTCATATCAAAAATTTAGATTTAATGTGGAATTTGCATGATAAAAGAACATTAACACGCTCAATACAGTTATCGTAACAAAAAAAGTATAGGCAAGTTTTTTCTTTCTTTTCAAGACAATAATGAAAGTTAGCAGGTAAAATAAAAATAGAAAAGCCATAATTTTCTTTGATTTGTTTAAGCAAATTTAACAGAAGAAATTTACAATACAAATTATCAAAAGAAAAGCCTGATATTTTTAGATGGGATATATCTTATTTTCAGCTATATAATCAAGGGTTTTTTCTAAATTTATTTCTTTCTCTATTGATTCGAGTACTAACGAAGTCTGTTTCGGAACATGATAATCCATATCAACCCCTGGAAGATATTTCAATTTTCCTTCATCCGCTTTTGCATATATATTATACTGATCATTTTTTCGACAAAAATCAATGTCGGCATCCATGTAAATCAAATTGAAATTTTCAATTCCAATAATTTCTTTTACCTGATCCCTTATGGATTCGTCAGGAGATAAGAAGGAACAAATAACCAAAATACCCTGGTCGTTCATAAGTTTGCATAAATGTGCCACACGTCGCATATGCTCAGCTCTATCGGTTGGAGAATAATCCAATTCGCGCGATAATCCAAATCTCACCGACTTACCATCCAACAACATTACCTTAGCTCCCATATCAAACAAACTACGTTGTAAAGTATAGGCAAGCTCATTTTTACCCGATCCGTGAAGACCTGTAATCCAAATTGTTGAGCCTTTTTGCTGATAACTGTTTTCGAATTCCGATTTTGATATCAGACCAACACCATTGGCTATTTTTTCATTGTCAATATCCACAATCCTACTGGGAAGCTCATCGCTGCTAAGCTTGTCGATAATCATACCAACGGCAACCGTATTGTGGGTAACCGGGTCAATAAAAATAAACGATCCTGTTTGTCGGTTTTTCTTATAGGCATCATAATATAATGGCTTAACTGTAGTTATCACTACTCGCCCAATTTCATTCAAACCAAAATTTGTAGGATCCTTTTTTTCCAGTGTATTTATATCCACCAAATGTCGCACTAAATCAATTCGGGCTTTAGTAGATTGGGAAGTATGCTTGATAAAAAACTGTGTTCCTTGTTTCATTGGCTCCTCATCCATCCATACAAGCATTGCCTCAAAATGCCGTTCCATTTTTGGTAAATTATTTGGATGAACAAGCATATCTCCTCTGGAAACATCTATTTCATCTTCCAAAGTAATAGTAACCGACTGTGGTGGAAATGCGTAATCAGGGTTACCATCATATGTAATTATTTCTTTAACTTTAGATGTTTTTCGGGATGGGAGTACCATTATTTCATCTCCTTTACTAATAATCCCTGAGGCAACTTCACCTGCGAAACCACGATAATCAAGACTTGGTCTCACAACATATTGAACAGGATATCGTAAATCAGTGAAGTTACGATCGCTAGTAATATGGACAGATTCAAGAAACTCAAGTACACTCTTTCCATGATACCAAGGCATCTTATCTGATAAGTCAACTACATTATCACCCTTTAAGGCGGATATGGGGAAGAATTGAACATCGGGAATTGCAAGTGGAGTAACAAAATCTCTATAATCCTTGCATATATTATCGTATACCACCTGGCTATAACCCACTAAGTCCATTTTGTTAACTGCAAGAACAACGTGTTTTATGCCTAACAGTGATACCAAAAATGTATGTCTCCGCGTTTGAGTTATCACACCCTTACGGGCATCGATTAGGATTATGGCGAGATTGGCTGTTGATGCACCGGTAACCATATTTCGGGTATACTGCTCATGTCCGGGTGTATCAGCAATAATAAATTTGCGTTTCGCCGTTGAGAAATATCTATATGCAACATCAATGGTGATTCCTTGTTCACGCTCTGCTTTTAATCCATCAAGCAATAAAGCATAATCTATATCTCCACCGGCATGCCCTTCACGTTTGCTGTCACGTTTTAGAGCAACAAGCTGATCTTCATAAAGTTTTTTGCTGTCAAAAAGAAGTCTTCCAATAAGTGTTGATTTACCGTCATCAACGGAACCGGCTGATAACAACCGTAATAAATCCTTTTTTTGATCCTGATCGAGAAATTCTTTTATATCCATGGTTCTTAAATATCAATATTCAATTTTCAAATAGCAAATAATCACAAAATCCAAAAAATGAATAGTTGTAATTACTTTAATGTTGTGTGATCTTAAAAATAACCTTCTCTTTTCTTCTGTTCCATACTAGCTTCCTGATCGAAATCGATTACCCTAGTGGTTCGCTCACTTACGGTTACCGTCATCATCTCTTCTACAATTTTCTCAATGGTGTCAGCCTCCGACTCAATTGCAC
>JABMPH010000060.1 GCA_013203805.1 Bacteroidota bacterium
TGATCAAATATGTTGAACTTAGTTTCCCAAGAAGGAGTACCCACGTCTAAACGGAAGCCAGATTTTACTTCTAAATAATTAATTAATTTTTTTCTGTTGGCTTCCATTTCAAATTCACCTTTTAATGACCTTGATTTATATGTAACAGCCCCAATGAAGAAATCAGCTAATTGAATAAATACATTCTCATGAGATCTAATATGTTGGAAGTGCACAAAAGGTGAATTTCCATGATTTTTATTTTCAAAAACTTGATTGATTTTTAAAAGCTTTTCTTTTCCATGTGTGTCCTTGATATCAATAAATACATGATATTCTAAATTGATAGGATTGGGTTTTAATAGAAAATATATCATCTTGTAATAAAAGTTATCATGCGAACCTTTATTAAAGTCATCATGATTTAACCGGTCTTTATATTTTACAACCATACATCTAAATTCTAGTGGTTGCTGGAAGAAGAAATCTATCAGCTCAAAATAATAGGGAATCCAGGCTTTAGAAAATTTATTCCATTTAAGTTCAGCTCTAGCTTTGTGTCTTGTTTTAATATCTTGTACCTTATTATAAAGTATTGGATAAGCTCTATCGGGTACTTTTATATAACCAACTGTCATCACAGAATACTTATCGTGTTCGAGATGGCAACTTTCATCTAAGAATAGTCTATATTTCATCCTATAAGCCTTTTTTCCAGTTAATAATGGTTACATCAAATCCTTTTTTGCTCTTCATGGGGAAGGCTAAAATTTGTCAATAAAAATAATAAAATGCTTCGTTTATTTGTATTAAGCCCTTGATAATTATCATTATGGGGTATCCTATCAAGGCTTACGGTGTCGTTTTCTAACTCTTCAATGAACTGTTCTATCCCATTAAAATCCAATTTGTATCATGACCAGCTCCTTGTCTACATCTAGGAAAATGATTACCTTTAATTACAACTTCATCAATGGCAGGATGAAGCTTGCACATATATGTTCCTGATTGCGAACACGTGGTTCCAGTTCGATTCTCAAATGAGTTTTTCATAGACAAAAGCTTTAGTGTAGAATAAATTTAAGGAATATCCCACTACTATCAAAATATCTAAATTTATGTGAATATTTAGAGATAGCATATACTTATCTGACAAATTTATTTTGTGTTTGGGTTTGTGTTGGCACTTTTTAGCGACTTGGTTATGTGTGTGGCTGTGAAACGTTGACTTATCGGTCTGTTTATGTTGTTTCAATAATTTTTATTTCTTCCTCGGTCAGTTGGAATATGTCATAAAGGATTAAATCTATTTTATTTTCCAGTTCTATTGTACCTGCATCAATATTATTTTCCTTTTTAGTCAAAATAGAAGTTGATAAAATGACTAATTCTTTGTCATATTTACTGAAACAAAAAGGTAAATTGTCAACTTCATAACCATTCACGTTACTACTAGTGCTTCTTGCCTTAAAAAAAAAGTTTAATAATTTAGAGTTTAGCCATGCTATGATTAATTCTAATCTACAGTCATTTGGTTCAATTATATAATTAGCTGAATTGGCAAGAAAAATGTTTTCCTTAATAACAGTCCCCTTAAGTCTCCTAGTTTCATTTACTCCTGTTAAGCCTTGCAATGCAATGCGCTTCTGAGAAGAATCCTTAAGTTTCTTTTCAGAAATAATGTTAGATAGTTTATTTAGATTAATAAATTCAATTTCTCCTTGTGAAATTTGTTCCTTTTTAGTTTTCAAAATATATCTATCTAATTGAACACCTTTGATTAGCATATTGTCCGATGGATTTTCAGATAATGCTGATTTACCAAATGTCATATCAATTTCACCAGTTAGACAAGGTGAAATACTACCAAGTTTTACGACTTCTTTCTTCTCGTATATTTTTACCAATAAATTGAAAGAATTAGTATCGGTCAATGGAATTTGGATTAAGTCTGGACTTAGCTTAATGAGTTGAGAGGAATTGAAAATGGCTCTGTTACTATTTATTGACCGATCATAGGAAATTCCTATATCAAATGAATTGTCAAGTTTATTTCTAGAGGTTAGTAATATTGCAGTTGACATTTTGACATCTTCAAAAACTCTTCGACTTGCATTATCTCTTTCAGGGAAAGCATCTACCTTAAATAAAGAATGATTCGAAAAAATATGTTTTCTTAAATTTACTGATGTTGTGTCGGTTAATATACCATAAGGAATAATCATACATTGAAACCCTACATTTGAGCTTATTGTGAAGCCAAATGCTAAAAAGATTCGAGCCGCATTTATAACTCCGCCAGTTGCTTCAGGATATTTATATTTTAAATATTCAATAGTCAATTCATCTGTTGTTAAAGCGACTTTTTGATTTTGTTTTTTATTAAACAGACCATAAGGTGGATTTCCAATTACCACATCAAAACCTACAAAATCGCCATCATCATTCAGCACTTCAGGAAATTCAAAACGCCATTCAAA
>JABMPH010000061.1 GCA_013203805.1 Bacteroidota bacterium
GCAGAAGATCTACCATTACCCATTATAAATATTGTATTTCCAGTGTCTTTTACTTTGACGAGTAAATTCATTAACGTGTTTATATCGTCAATTGAAACTTTATCAATCGTATTTTTCAGCTTAGAAAAATATTCAGCTATTTTTTCCTTAAAATCCATATTAATTATCTCCAATGTAAATTATTTTAGAACCATGATTGTCAAATTGAAATTTCATTTCTGTTAATTTTTTTAATTGACTTCTGAATTTTTCTTGTTTTTCTTTTGGACAATAAAATAATACAAACCCACTACCCCCAGCTCCGAGTAATTTACCACCAAGAGCGCCAGCGTTTAAACCCTTACTATAAATATCATCTATCAAAGTATTTGAAATATCTTTATTTAATGATTTTTTTAATAACCATCCTTCATGTAAGTATCGACCAAAATCATCGATATTGTTATTTTCAAGCATTTGCTTCATATTTAACGCTAGTTTCACCATTTCAGATTGAGTTTGGATATTTTCTTTTGCGTGATTTGCTTCATTTTGTTGTCTCAAAATTGAATTTGCAGATCTTACATCTCCAGTATAAATCATAACAAGATTTTCTTCCAACTCCTTCATTTTTATGTGGTTCATAATTATTTTATCGATATTGACCGTCTCATCAGGGTAAAAAGTAATTAAATTTAATCCGCCATAAGCCGCAGCATATTGATCTTGTTTGCCTATTGGACTACCCAATCGATCGATTTCTATTTCACAAGCCAATTTGGCAAGAGTATCCGCGGAAATTGCTTTGTTCTGACACGCTTTAATAGCATTCAAAAGACCAACTGTAAATGAGCTACTGGACCCTAATCCTGTTCCTGATGGAATATCTGCAATTGAATTTAAATCTACACCTGATAAATTAGATGATGATAATACTTCTCTAAAAATAGGATGTTGTATTTCATCAATTGAGGATACCAATTCCGTTTTTGAATATTTTAACTGTATTTTATTAGGATCAAAAAAAGGATGTATGGCTATATACACATATTTGTTAATAGAAGTGCTAAGCACAGCCCCCATTTCTTGTCTATAAAAAGATGGTAAGTCTGAACCTCCGCCTGCAAAGGAAATTCTAAAAGGAGTTCTAGAAATAATCATATTAAATGATGTTTTTTATTGCATTTAATAATGCATTTGGTTCGTTTTCATTAATTAAGATTGAATAATTTACTCCTGCTCTTTCTCCTGCTTCAATATCACTCATGCGATCGCCTATCATATATGAACTGGCAATATCAATATTCCATTCTGCAGCTGCTTTTAGCAACATTCCAGGACTGGGTTTTCTGCAATCACATACAATCTTATATTTCTTATTTTCTTCTGGAAATCCACTGTCGGGATGATGAGGACAATAATATATGGAGTCAACATATGCATGCTTTGCTCCAAGCATCGTCTCAAGCTTTTTATGTATAAAATTTAATTCTTCTATACTGCATAAACCACGGGCTATAACTGGCTGATTAGTGACAATAATAGCAAGATAACCCTTGTCATTTATGAGGCTGATCGCTTCATCAACTCCTTCTATCAACTCAATATCTTCTATTTTATGTAGTAAGTTTACTTCTTTTACAACAACTCCATCTCTATCCATAAATATAGCAACACGTGGATTCTTCTTATTTAGACGTGCAACTTTTCCCGATTCAATATCCTCACAAACCCTTTTATTTCTATCGGGAGTACCCATATCTTTTATATATTCCGGTGAAATATATCCATAAATATTAAACTCATTCTTTATACTCTTAGGAAAAATATCTTTCCCAAAATCAGACTTTACTCCTTGAGGAATCAATGAAATTAATTTTGGAGAAAGAATATACAATGCTGCATTTACCAAATTTCTTGAAATTAAATTTTTAGGATGAGGCTTTGAATAAAACCGAATTATTTTATTATCCTCAGATAATTCAACCAAATCAGAATCATACGGATGATCATTAGGATGCAATAGTAGTGTAGAATCAGCATTGTTTGACAAATGAAAATCCAGCATCTGATCTAGTGCAATATCCATAATTGTATCCCCATAGAAAACAAAAAAATCATAATTGAGCATATCAGATATTTCTACTAATGCTCCCGCAGTACCTAATGGTATTAATTCTTCGTAGTAACTAATAGTTAAAGCCCACTTTTTACCATCTCCAAAATAGTTTTTAATTTGTTCTCCAAGATAGCCAATGATTATAATAATTTCAGTAAAGCCATATCTTTTTGCTAGTTCTAACTGATACTCCAAAACAGGTTTACCGTTTATGGGTATCATTGCTTTTGGAATCTCGTCTGCAATTGATACAATTCTTGTCCCTTTTCCGCCTGCTATTATTACCACTTTCATTTTCCTAATGCTTTTTGAATTGCAAGCCTTACGGAATCATTTGAATTATATTTGGCTTGCCATCCCAAGGTTTCAATTTTTGTTAAATCATATTTAAATTCCGGAACATCTCCAACCCATCCACGGTCTCCTCCGGTATATATTATTTCTGCAGCAAGCATCATCTCTTCTATAACCATTTTAGCAATTTCTTTCACTTTTGTTCTTGAATCTGAGCCTAAATTGTAGACATTAAACCTGTCTTTTGCATGTTTACAAACAAATAATATTCCTTCAATAAGATCTTTAACATATAAATATGGTTTATTTTGCTCACCATTTCCAAGTACAGTTAAAACATCAGGCTCTTTTTTCAAATTATTGATGAAATCATAAATAACGCCATGAGTAAAACGCTCACCAACAATATTTGGGAATCTCGTAATCCAGGTTTGTATGTTATTTGTATAGCTGAAAGAACTTATAAAAGCTTCACTTGCTAATTTACCTGCTCCATAGTTGGAAATAGGCTGTAATGGACCATAGTCTTCACTTAGTTGAGCACTCGTTTCACCAAAGATTGCAGACGAAGATGCAAAAAATAATTTTTTTACTTTATATTCACGCATACATTGTAAAACATTAAATGTTGTATTAAAAGTCAAATTATAATCTACTTCTGGATTATTACTGCCTTTTTGTATATCTGAATTTGCAGCCAGGTGGAAAACCATGTCAAACTGACCTTCATTAAATATTTTTTTTAAAGTTACAAACTGCAATAAATCTTCTTGAATAAAATAAAAATCACCCCTTCCAATTAAATGAATAATATTTTCTTTTTTTCCTAAAATCAGGTTGTCAACTACAGTGATTATATGGCCTTCTGTGAGTAAACTATCACAGAGATGAGAACCGATAAATCCGGCACCTCCAGTTACTAATACTTTCATTTAATGTCCTTTTAAGTAAATTTCTTTTTCTTTATTCACTAATAATAAAGTCTGCTTTATTTCCTGATTCCATAACAAATTCATATTCATCAAGCATTCTTTGATCATATAAATTTTGAATATTTTTTTCAGAAACCCCTTTTTTTCTATAAAATTCTATAAATCGTTCTTTTCTTGTCTTTTCATCTATTTTAACAAAAATTTTCAATGACGATATAATTTTCGTAAGAGGATGAACTAA
>JABMPH010000062.1 GCA_013203805.1 Bacteroidota bacterium
ATCTGGGAGATTCTGAGGCAGTTGTGGAAAAATCCAGCGCCAAAGGGTCGCCGCCAGCAGAGTATGCTTAAATCAGTACCATACTTTTTACGGGGTCGTCATTTAACAAATCGTTTTATTAATTTTGCGCGGGTAAAAGTAATCCTGCAGCGGTGAAAGCAAAGACTACATTAAAAGGAGGCAAAAGAATAATATTTGTATGGATGCTGAGAATACCTATTGTAAATAAAATACCACACGCAAGTCGTAATTTATCTGGCCGTTTTCTGATTTCTAACATGCCATTATGCAAAGTAATAGCAATGAAAGCTAAAATAAAATACATATTAATTATTCCAGACTCTTGCATAACGGAAAAGATACCCACATCTCTGACATAAGAATCACTAATATGAAAGAACCCTTTAGATGTAATTATTGGACCGCTCCCTAATACCCAATCTTTTAAATTTACTAGGTCTCCAATCGTAATAATAGTTCCCTCTAAGTATTCTCGGGGGGTAGATCCATCTGATAACGTAAGGAATTTACCTGAAACGAAAAAAATTATTATTATGGAACATATTACTAAAGTCCAATTGTTTTTCTTGTATTTATAATATAATAACCAATATACGAACATTATAAAAGCAGTAAGGATGGATATAGATAGGGTCAATAATGCTCCTCCAAAACAAATTATAGCGGCGATTTTAATCCGAAAATTAATAAATGTGTTTCTTGTTTTATCTATAAATCCTAATAACGCTAATCCCATTACCATTGAAGCAACGGTACCATGTTTTCCACCAAGCAGAAGATTAATTCTCGTAAATATTCCATTATAAAATGTTCTTTCATAAGTGCGATAACTATGACTGAGATTTGAAGGACCCACTAATGAAGTTAACTCTTTACCTAATACAATATTGTCTTTTGAAGGAATGGATAAAATATTAAGATATTGCATTATTGCAATAAATACGACAACACTAATCGAGATGTAAAATAACGACAGTCCCTGTTTCACAATATTAGGATGATATTGTGAAACCAATACTATTACAATTAGATAGGAGATTGGAATAATATACGATCTTACAAACACAATAGATGTAATAATATTAGTAAAATAGAAGAAAGAATTTAGCAATGTATATAAAAGATATAGTAATAAAAAGAATATCGCCCTGTTTAAGTTGGACCCGTTTTTATTTTTTATGGACCTATGATTTATTAATAGATACGCTATTATTGCCATAACCATAAATATATCAGGCAATATAATAACTAAAGGACTACCAAAGTCTTTAGCTCGTAATAGCAGAAAAAATGGGCTAATAATTGCAGGGGCGATAAATATAAATGTCTTGTCTTTTAAAATCCATATAAATAAAAGGATAATTATGTAGAGTGCTCCTAAGGAATTGGGAATTGGACCCCAAATCGACGAAACGACAATAGCCAGGTACAGAATATAAAGCAGTTTTAGATTACTCCTTTATATAATTGTTTGATGGATATTACAATATTACAGTAAGACGTACGCAACTCCCATAAGGTTTTAATTTGTGTGAAATATTCTTTTCTGTTTTTAGTAAAAGCAAAGTTTTTATCTGAATAATTTCCCAATAGCACTTTTAATTGCAAAACAGCAAACCTAATAAGTATAAATATCAAGTGTAATAACCAATTTTCGTAAAGTGTTTTTCGGATAAATCTTAAAAGGGATTTTGGTGTTGATTCAGCCAGATAAATTCTTAAAACGGGCGTTGCTTTTGCTGCTCCTTCCATTGCATCGAGAATAAACTCGTTTTTTAGACGCGACCTTGGTATAAAATGGGTGTATTGCAAAGTTGGCTCATACCATAAACGAAACCCACTTAATTGGACAGCATAACACATCTCAGGATCCTCTCCTCCAGTAAAACCTTTTGTGATAAATGTTGAGTTTTCTCCCCTCGTTGCATTAAATATTGGTGTAAATCCATTAGATTTAGCTTTTAACCAAGCCTCTTTACGAAATACAGATCCTGCTCCCCAAAACCAAAGCCTGCTTTTGTCTTCAACATAACCTGACTGCGTCCCCTGGCTTCCAACTGCATATATTCCTTCATGATCATCAAACCAAGAAGGGGGTTCAATTTCACAGTGGGGTTTACCAAATGCTCCAATTACACCTACATCAGTATGATTGCTCATGATTTGATGCGCAATGGCTACATAATCCTCTGATATCCAATTATCGTCATCTACTATACAAACAGCTTTACCAAGAGCTGTGTACAACCCTTTTTCTAATGCAGGCGTTTTTCCTCGCTTATTTTCGTTGACAATTCTTAATTTAATAGTGTTGTCGGCAAATATATTTTTTGCAATTTCTAATGTCGCATCAGATGAAATATAATCTACAATTAATACCTCCCACAAAATATTACTAACATTTTTTTGGTTATAAATATGGGTCAAAGTTTCAGCAATCCTCTTTTCAGAATTATGTGTACAAATAAGAATAGTCAAATCCATTATTTGTTTCTAAAAGTGATAGGTTAATCTTTTAATAAAATATTTTAATTTATCAGGAATTAAGTATAACATATATTTAGGAATAAGATTATGCTCCTCTTTAATTGGTTTAAGTCGAATTTCTCTTTTTGGATATAATCCTCTGGATTGTAGACTATATCCTGGAATGCCATTATCATCATCAATACAAGCGAAAAGTTCGTCTTTAGAGATGGCCATTTTGATTGGAAGCCAGTGAAGATCTTTGTCGTTTTTTTCAAAATCAAAAGGAGTCTCTTTGGGCCATCTTCGAAGTTTTGGATCATTTTTATTCAAAATTTTCAAGAAAAGAT
>JABMPH010000063.1 GCA_013203805.1 Bacteroidota bacterium
ATAATCAGCGGACCAACACAACATTAATAAATTGAAAAAAAATTATCATCTAATTACACTAATTACACGAATTTTATCTGACACAACCAATTCGCCTGCCCCGTAGGGAGGAACGACCGTATCGGGGATGACAAAAAAAGCCTGACGCACAGCGAAGGCCCAAGTCGTCGACTCCATGTAACCTGTCTTGCTGCATAGCCAGATGCGATGTAATCCGTTGACTGATATTTAAATATGAATAATAACGAAATCATACTATACCAATCAGGTAATCAATCGGTACATATTGAGGTGCGGTTTGAGAATGAAACGGTTTGGTTATCGCAATCACAAATTGCAGAGTTATTTGGTGTCAAACGACCTGCTATCACAAAGCATTTAAAGAACATATACAAATCAGGAGAATTAGTCGAAAATAACACATGTTCCATTTTGGAACATATGGGTACTAATAGCGTTCAAAAATACAGAACCAAATACTATGATTTTGATGGCATACTGTCTGGCTGGTTGTTTCTGGAAAATACTCTATTCATTCGTTTTAATAGCGCTATCTAAATGACAAATATTGAGTTATCTAAAAATATAAACACTAAAATTTTAACAATAAGAAATACTCAGGTTATTCTAGATAGAGATTTGGCAATGCTTTATGAAGTTGAAACAAGAACATTAAATCAAGCAGTAAAACGTAATATAAAAAGATTTCCGAAAGAATTTATGTTTCAGTTAACTAAAAACGAACTAGAGGTTTGGATGTCACAAATTGTGATATCCAAAAAAGAAACAATGGGAATCAGAAAAATGCCTTTTGCTTTTACAGAGCAGGGAGTTTCAATGTTATCTGCCATACTTAAAAGCGATATCGCCATTGACATTAGCATTAAGATTATCAAAAGTTTTGTCCAAATGAGAAAGTTTTTATCACTAAATGCCGGAGTATTCCAGCGTTTAGAAAAGTTAGAAACAGGTCAAAATCAAACAAATGTAGTATTAGAAAAAGTATTAGACGCTATTGAAGATAAATCTTTTAAGCCAAAACAAGGAATCTTTTATGATGGACAAATTTTCGATGCTTATAAATTCGTTGCTGATATTATTAGGTCAGCAGAAGAATCAATCGTATTGATTGACAATTTCATTGATGAGAACGTTTTGGTATTATTATCTAAAAGAAAACCAGATGTACAGGCAACAATCTATTCCTCCAATATCACAAAGCAATTGAAATTGGACATTGAAAGATTTAATGATCAGTATCCTAGAATAGAAATAAAAACTTTTAAACAATCACACGACCGATTCCTAATAATCGACAATAAAACAGTTTACCATATTGGAGCTTCTTTAAAGGATCTTGGCAAGAAATGGTTCGCTTTCTCAAAGATTAATATAGATGCTGATGAAATGATCAACAAATTGGTGTCCACTAATTCCACTAATTAACACTAATAAAATCTATACATTGCCTTAAGTTAATTATACTAATACTGCTTAATAATACTAAAAAACAATTCGTGCAAATCCGCCTGCCCTGCCTGCCATGTGAAATCATTTTTCTATTTCACAAGGTAGCGAAGTTTACCCAGTAGGGAGGTTTATCCTGTGAAATGCGGAGCATATTTAACAGGGAACGACCGTACTGTGGCGTACTGGGGTCAAATTCGTTCAATTCGCCTGACCCGCCTGCCATGTGAAATCTTTTTTTATTTCACTATGGTAGGGAGGCACGACCGTATCGGGGATGACAAAAATCAGCGGATCAACAAAACATCAATCACCTGAAAAGGTTTGTCATTAATTAGAATTCATAAACATCCTACAGAAATAGTGAAATATTTATTATATTTGTAGTAACGCTTAAACGAATGGCAACTATATTAATAAAACCAAAATCAAAGAATAAAGTACAAAATGCGACTCACCAGTCACGAAATAACCACCATCAAACATATCATAATGGAATTAGATCCTAATGCAAGGATTTACTTATTCGGATCAAGAGTCGATAATACTAAGCGTGGGGGTGATATTGATATACTAGTCTTAAGTAGTGCTCTGGTATTAAGGGATAAGTTGAAAATTAGATTCAAATTAAAAGAGATATTGGGCAATAGAAAAATAGATATTATCATTACACCAAAACCGGTTACACATTTCACAAAGGTTGCATTAAAAGAAGGTGTCCTGTTATGACATATAACGACAAAATAGATATTCTAAAGGAAAATGTGCAGTCTCTAACAGATTCTATCATCTGGCTTCAAAGATCGTATACAATATGTAATGAATTTGTAGATTTTGATAAACTCTCCGACAGTAAGTTTGATGCCATGGAAGCACTTACTGCCAGATTTGCAAGGACAACAGATATACTAACTAATAAAGTATTGCGTAGCATAGTCTATATAGAGCATGGAGAGTCATTAACATGGATTGATACTTTGATCTATTTCGAGAAGCAAGGATTGATCTCCACTATTGATGAACTTAGATTAATAAAGGAGTTACGAAACGATATTGTCCATGAGTACACATTCTCGGATTTGATAGAATTATTTACCGAAGTATTAAATCAAACAGGCCTACTTATATCTATTGCCAAAAATACTTTGCAATATGTAGAGAAAGTGATAGCTAAGCTTTAGGGAGATAGAGAGAGTGACAAGGGGACAAAGGGACAAAGGGACAGAGTGACAAGGTATACAATGAGCAATATAAAAAGTCATAAGGATCTAGAAGTTTATAAACAAAGCATGGATTTGGTAGAAGAAGTTTATAGATTATCAAAACGTTTACCTGACGAAGAAAAATTCGGACTTGTTACTCAAATGAGAAGAGTTGCAGTTTCAATTGTATATTGAATATTGTTTATTGAATGTTGCTTATTTAAACTTTAATATCCTTTATGGCGCCAAAACGTGCTTTCCGCTTATAGTTTATCCAGTGAAATGATGGTAAATTTTTTTGAAGACTTTTATTGGGTTTATATTCTTCTAAGTTTAAAGGATGGTAAAAAATATACAGGTTACACTATAAATTTACCATCAAGATTTGAGGCTCATCAGCAAGGAAAGGTGAAATCAACAAAGGATAGACGACCATTTAAGTTAATTTATTTTGAAGGATGTTTGAACCAACAAGATGCTATAAAACGTGAAAAATACCTAAAGACTCATTATGGTAGTTTGTATATAGGTAACCGACTTGCAAAGTGGATTTCACCTTGTGAATAAATCACATTGCTCAAATCTTATTTCACAGGATGTTTCATGCTGGCAGTATTTTTATAACCTGTACGTGGGCTTCCTCTGTCAGCCTCCGCCAGATAACAAAAATTACAGCCGCCATCTCAACAAGCTAACACTGCAATCACTGGCGCGAATTAAGGCCCTGGCGTAAAAAGTATAAAAAAGGTATAGGGTAGTAGGCGTAATTAAAGCAAAGCGAAGATAAATTCGCCTGCCCCGTAGGGAGGCACGACCGTATCGGGGATGACAAATAAAATAAGCGGACCAACACAACATCAATAAATAGGAAAAGTTAATCATCTAATTACACGAATTGAACCCTGAATATCAATTCGATCAATTCGCGAAATTCGCCTGCCCCGCCTGCCATACTTGCCCTGTAGCGAAGCGTATAGGGTGAAATCTTTTTTTATTTCACTATGGTAGGGAGGTTTATCCTACTTGTCCTGTAGGGAGGTTTATCCTGTGAAATGCGGAGCATATTTAACAGGGAACGACCGTACAGGATGAAATGCGGATTTATCCTGCCTGTCCCGTAAGGAGGTTTATCCTGTGAAATGCTTAGCAATATTTAACAGGAAACGACTGTATGGGATGAAATTACGAAGTAATATTTCATCAGGAGCATATTTAACAGGGAACGACCGTATCGGGGATGACAAATAAAATCAGCGGATCAACACAACATCAATCAGTTGAAAAAAATTATCATCTAATTACACTAATTAAACGAATTATATCTGACTCAACCAATTCGTTAAATTCGTTAAACCTGTCTAGCTGCGTAGCCAGATAGATTCGATGATAAATAAATCAGCGGACCAACAAAACAACAATCACCTGAAAAGAATAATCATCTAATTACACGAATTACACGAAAAAAAGCCTGAAGCAAAGCGAAGTCATAATTCGTGATAATCAATAATTAGTGTCAATTGGTGTAATTCGTGGACA
>JABMPH010000064.1 GCA_013203805.1 Bacteroidota bacterium
AACTTGGTGTTTTTACATGGTCGGGGAGATCGTATAATTCCAACTAGGATTAACAGTGTGATAACGAATGTTAAGATTTTTTAAATCATAGTTTGACCCTTTAAGTTTATTCGTCAATACTTTGGGACTCATTTCACATAACTCAAATCCTTCTCCTGCCTGGTTCCTCATCAAAATTTGTTGTTTTTATATGGTATGATTATTTGAAAAATATACATAAATCCCAGAAACTTTCTCATTATGTACCGCTTTTTTTCTAATTAGCTCTAATAACGGATCATTCGGTTTAACATGTAATAGTTTTTCAATTTCTTCCGCACTATATTCGTGCTCTGATTCTTCTAAAAGTTTTTTAACTATTTTTCCAAGGGTTCTATATGAAGAAAATAATATTCCTTTAAACACCCATAAGCCTTTGGTATTAAATTTAACGCAATGCTGAAAGTATAGTATGTACCGCTATGACATTAGCTGGACAGATAATCCAACTCTTTCCGTTTACGAAAAACTGTCATTGATGAATTTGTACCTAGTGCATTTTTCAACTCCACAATTGTTGTGATTTTTTAACATTTAAATAGTTCAAGCAATCTGTTTACTGGTAACGATACTTTTTTCATAATGGTATAGTCCTATTAATTGATTTTGTTTTTAATAGGACTATACCATTACCTTTTTAAAGAGCAACATTATACTTTGCTCTTTTATTCCTTGTTACATAAGGGATAAAAGAGTTACAAAGCACTTCTCCGACTATTGCAATTTATTGCTTGTGTTATAATCATTTAAATTTAACGCCAAGTTGTTTTTGGTTGAGCCCTTAATAGCCTCTATTATTTGTGGCAAATTTAAAAAAAGGAGGATATAAGAATATGGATATTAAAGATTTGTTGAAAGTCATGGTTGAACGTGACGCATCAGATATTTACGTGACAACAGAAGTACCGCCAATGTATCGCATTGATGGCGAAACCCAACCTATCGGGGGTGAAAATCTAACACCTGAACAAACAAGTGCTCTTGCTAATTCAATGATGAATGAAAAACAGAGAGTAGAATTCGAAAACACGTTTGAGATGAACCTTGCCCTATACTATCCTGAGATGGGACGGTTCAGAGTAAACATTTTTTATCAGCGCAAATGTGTGGGTTTTGTTATCCGGCAGATTAAAACAGAGATAATGACATGTGATCAATTAGGTCTACCTGCCACCCTGAAAGATATTGTTATGACAAAAAGAGGTCTAGTGTTAGTTGTGGGAGGTACAGGTTCAGGTAAGTCAACATCTCTTGCCGCAATGATAGATCACCGTAACTCAACTTCTACAGGCCACATCATAACAGTTGAAGACCCTGTCGAATATGTACATCCTCATAAGAAATGTGTTATAACACAAAGAGAAGTGGGCACAGATACTATAACATTCGGTGCAGCCCTCAAAAACACATTGCGTCAGGCACCGGACGTCAAACTTGTGGGTGAAATCAGAGATACCGAAACAATGGAAGCCGCTATTACTTTTGCCGAAACCGGCCATCTCTGTATGGGAACTCTTCACTCAAACAATGCCAACCAGACTTTGGAACGAATAATAAATTTTTTCCCGGCCGAACGGCATCCACAGATATATCAGCTCCTCTCATTGAATCTGAAAGCTATTATATCCCAGCGGTTAATACCTTCAATTGACGGCAAACGTGTAGCTGCAATAGAAATTCTTTTAGGTACACCGAGAGTACAGGATTTGATTTTGAAAGGTGATGTCGACACATTAAAAGAGACAATGGCTGCGGGCGCGCAGGAAGGTATGCAGACATTTGACCAGGCACTTTATAAGCATTATAAAGATGGTAAAATTAATTTTGATACCGCAGTCGCATACGCTGACAGTGCTAATGATTTGCGTTTAAGAGTCAAACTGGAATCGGGAGGCGAAGTATCAGAAGGTGCCAGCAGTGAAGAACAGGGTTCTTCACCTTTTTCATTAAGACAGTAAAATACAAAGAATAGAAGGATCTATGCATAATTCAAAAGGCTTTTCATTAGTTGAACTATTGGTAGTAATTGGAATTATCGCAATTATAGCCGGGATTGCAGCTTCATCTTTTCTGGGTAATTTACCACAATATAGATTAAATGGTGCGGCCCGGCAAATAATGGGAGATTTAATGTGGGCAAGGATGCAATCCGTTAGCCAGAACAATAGATTCCGGATTGTCTTCGATGATGATCACCAGTACACAATACTGGATGATGATGATAACGATAATGCTGAAGACTCCACTGAATCAACATTTCCTAAAAATCTACAAACCAGTTATAGTGATGTAACGTTCGGTACAATTACGGCTGTACAACCTGGAAGCGATCCCATTTTTTCACCTGACGGAACCCTGTATTGGCCTTCAGGATATACGATATACCTTCGGAACGAATATGGAACAAAAAGCGTTGTAATAAGTTCCGCAGGTAGAATTAAAATAAACTAAACAGTCAAAACAAACATGAGAAACTTATTGAAATCAATGACAAAATGCAATAAAAACGGATTTACATTAATAGAAGTTATTATTTCTCTTGGAATAATCGCTGTGGGAGTTTTAGCCATGATGAGTCTTATATTTGTTATAA